>JACYMC010000112.1 GCA_015272195.1 Candidatus Sericytochromatia bacterium | reverse complement strand
TCAACAAGCATTTATGAGGCTCTCGGATGGTTTACACCAAAGACTTGACACTCCCTCCACTGGATGCTGAAAAACTGACGCTGGACTGAACAGGATTAAAAACGGCATCCTGAACTTGCCGCGCAAATACTGGGCTGTCAAGTTGACCCACAAACTGACGTTCTGCTTCTGTCAATGCGCCATCATTGGCAAGACTGACATCAATAAGCTGGTTATACTCTTGTCTGCTGATTTTTTGATCGTCTTTCAGGGCTTCTGCTGCTGTGCGAACAAGACGGGGATCTACAGAATATGCCTGATTTCCCAGCTCAAAAGAATATCTTTGGTTTAAGTTTTTATTTATCATCAGATAATCCTTTCAAACTTCTGTATAACCCAGAAAACAGATTCCAAATCAGCCAAATAACGCCAACACCAAAGAGAATGGGAACGCCATCCCGAAGTAATGTCTGCCACCATTGAATGGTACCTGTGTAGCTGCAACTGCCACAGGTGATCTGATACATCATCTCCAGTGCCCAGGCCGTAACTACGAGAATAACTGGAAAAATGGATGTTTTTCGGTTCAAGTGTTTACGCATTTTTTCGCACCTTGCAGAACTCTTGCAATTGATTGTATCGGATAGGCTCCGGTTTGCAATATAAGACGATTAACAGAAATCTGTTTTTCAGCTTAATTAAAAGGTTTATTTGATATATACCAGCATATTCATTAAAAAAAATTCATTACAAATTCGAATCCATTTTAAGTGTGGTGCATGAAACGGACCAGGGGCTTCATAAAGCTGGCGTCATGAAGAGCGCAACCCTGCGCGAGTTTGATGCGCTTTGTATTTCACCTGTTAAAGAACTCACACCCGCTCAGATCAAAAAAATCCGCCTTAAAAACAAAGTCAGCCAGGCCGTCTTTGCAGCTTACCTGAATACCACGGTGTCTACAGTGCAGAAATGGGAGCAGGGCCAGAAAAAGCCCGGCGGCGTGTCGTTAAAGCTCTTAAATCTTGTCGACAGCAAAGGCCTTGAAATTCTGACCTGAGTACCTGATTTTGCAAGCCCTTCGGCTTGTTAAAGCTACGGCGCACCCCGCTCCAGATAATTCCCCATCGCCTGCTGCGTCTCGCGGGCCAGCGGGGCGGCCAGGCCGGTGTAGTGGGCCGGGCTGGCCACGGGCAGGTCCAGCTGCAGCTGATCGAGCAAAGCCTGCCAGTCGCTATGGCCCATGGTCAGGCCCTGGGTGTGCTGGCGAATCAGGTCGTAGGGCACTTCGCGGCCCTGCAGGCGCAGGGCGTGCTGCAAAGGCTCGGCCAGAACTTCCCAGTGCTGGTCGAGTTCGGCATTCAGGCGCTCAGCCTGGGCTTGCAGCTGCTGCAGGCCGCGCTGCAGGTTGCGCCAGGCCAGCAGGCTGTAGCCCAGGGCCGTGCCCAGGTTGCGCAGCACGGTGCTGTCAGAGAGATCGCGCTGCAGGCGCGACTTGAGCAGCTTGGCGGCAAAGAGGTTCAGCAGGGCCGTGGCCATTTCGAGATTGCCCTCGGCGTTTTCAAACAGCACGGGGTTGACCTTGTGGGGCATGGTCGAGGAGCCCACCTCGTTGGCGCTGCGGCGGCGCAGGCTAAAATAACCCAGCGAAATGTACTGCCAGCTGTCGCGGGCCAGATCCAGCAGAATCTGATTGAGGCGGTTCAGCGCATCCAGCACGCGGGCATAACTTTCGCGGCTGACAATCTGCGTGCTCAGGCGCGTGGGCTGCAGGCCCAGGCTGGCAATAAAAGCGTCCGAAAAAGCGGGCCAGTTGTGGTCGGCAAAAAAGGTCTGAAACAGGTGCCAGTTGCCCGTGGCCCCGTTGAGCTTGCCGCTGATAGGCAGCAGGCTTTCGAGATGCAACATTTCGCCCAGCAGGCGCTGGCCAAAGACGGCGTACTCCTTGCCCACGGTTGTGGGGGAGGCGGCCTGACCGTGGGTGCGCGCCAGCATGGGCTGGTCGGCGGTCTGGCCGATCCAGTCGGCCAGCTGCAGCAGCAGGCCGCGCAGGCCGGGCAGCAGCACATCCTGCACGCTGTGGGTCAGCATGCGGCCATAGGCCAGGTTGTTGACGTCTTCAGAGGTCAGGCCCCAGTGCAGCCAGTTGCGCAGCGCGCCCAGTTCCAGCGCGTCGAGGGCTTCGGCCAGGGCGTATTCAACGGCCTTGACGTCGTGGCGGGTTTCCAGCTCCAGGGCCTTGACCCGCTGGATCAGGGCCGGCTCAGCGGCGTCAATGCGGCTTTGCAGGGTGGCCAGCCGGGCCAGCTGCTCAGCATCCAACGGTTGCTGCAGCTGCGGCAGCAAAGCCTGCAGATACTGCAGCTCGACGTGCAGGCGCTGCTGAATCAAAGCCTGCTCCGAAAAACAGGCCCGCAGGGAGCTGAGGTCCTCAGCATAGCGGCCATCGAGAGGTGAGAGGGCCGTCAGCGCGTCCAGCATCTCAGATCTGGCCCATCATTTTGTGGGTCTGCGGAATCACCCGCACCCGTTTTAAGGCCTGCTTGGCGCGGGATTGCCAGCTGAGCATCTGCTCAGGTGTGGGGCTGTGGCGCACGCTGCCGTAAGGCGTGACCGGTTGCAGAATCAGCAGAATCTCCGGGTCCACGCTGCGGATCAGCTCAATGCTGGTGTCGATTTCTTCGGGCGTGCTCTGCTGGCTCAGCACCAGTTTGACAAAGACCTCGCGGCGGGCGGCCCGCTGCAGAAACTGGGCGTGCTCCGCCCAGTAGGGTTGCAGACCGGTGGCACTGGGCAGTTTAAAGTCCATGCCGATCAGGTCCAGCTGTGGCAGCACCTGCTCCAGGTTCTGGTAGAGAATGCCGTCGGTTTCAAGGTAGATCGGAAAGTGGGCCTTGAGGCGCGGGATCAGGTCGAGCAGGGAGCGCACGTGCTGCATCGGCTCCCCGCCGGTCAGCGAGACGCTGTCGTGCAGGCCGGCAAAGGCCTCCAGCTGCAGAATCTGCTGCATCAGATCATCGTGGGTCATGGGGTTCGGCAGGGTTAAAAAGTCACGCTGGCCGGGGGTCTGCTCAATGCGCACCTGGCGCTGTTTGGTGTGGGTGGCCGGGGTGTCACAGTAGGCGCACTGAATATGGCAGCCGAGATAGCGAACAAAAATCTGGCGCGTGCCCACAATCGGGCCCTCGCCCTGAATGGCCGAAAAGACCTCGACCAGAAAGGATTTGGCGCTGGCGCGCGGCGCGTCATGCGCGGACAGTTCGGTTTCGTGTGCCCCGGTGGCGGGCTGGACGGTCGCGGCATCCAGCAGAGAAGTTAGGCTCATGGCATTTGCTCTTTAAAAATACTTGGTCTAGAATTCAGTGTAACAGCTCTCAGACCTGCTTGACTGCAGGAAACAGGCCCAGCAGCATCACAAAAGAGGATCATTATGTCGGCAGCTTCTACCGCTTTATCTGTTCAGGGGCACAGCGCGCCCCGCTGGCTCTACGGCACGGCCTGGAAAGAAGAGCGCACCGCCGAACTGGTGCAGCTGGCGCTGAATCAGGGCTTTCGAGGCATTGATACGGCCAATCAGCGCAAACACTATTTTGAGGCCGCCGTGGGCGAGGCCCTGCAGGCCGTGCTGGCCGGTAGCCAGCTGCAGCGCGCCGATCTGTTTCTGCAGAGCAAGTTCACCTTTCGCGCGGGCCAGGATCACCGCCTGCCCTATGACCCGGAAGCCGACTTTACGACCCAGGTGATGCAGTCCTTTGCCCGCAGCCTGCAGCATCTGCAGACAGACTATCTCGACAGCTATCTGCTGCACGGCCCCAGCACGGGCCACGGTCTGCAAGCTGCCGACAAAGAAGTCTGGCGCGCCATGGAGGCCCTGCAGCGCAGCGGCCAGACCCGCCTGATTGGGGTCTCCAACGTGAACCTGCAGCAACTGGAGCAATTGCTGGCCTTTGCCGAAGTGCCGCCGGCCTTTGTGCAGAACCGCTGTTACGCCATCACGGGCTGGGATCAGGCCATCCGCAGCCTCTGCCGCCAGCACGGCATCGTCTACCAGGGTTTTTCGCTGCTGACGGCCAACGCCCAGTGGCTGCAGCACTCCGAGGTGCTGGCCCTGGCCCGCCAGTATGGCGCGCCACCGACCCAGATCGTCTTTGCCTTTGCCCTGGCCGTGGGCATGCAGCCCCTGACCGGGACCAGCCGGGCTGAGCATATGGCCCTGGATCTGGCCGCCAGCGGCCTGCAGCTGACGCCCGCTGAGATTCAGACCCTCGAGCAGCTGGCCCGATGAGCACACCCAATCCCAGGCCCCCGGTGCTGGTGCTCAGCAGCGAAGAGCGCGAGGTGCTCAATCGCTTTGACGACATCGCCGCCACCATTCTGGTGCTGCAGCGCGAGGGCTTCAGCAGCCGCTCAAATGAAAGCCTGATGGACAATTTTACCCGCCATACCACCCTGCTGTTTGGGGGCATTATGAGCGCCAACCAGCGCATTGACCCGATGGAGCTGGCCTTTTTTAACCATATGGTGCGGGGGCACTTCAGCCTGCCGCAGTTTGAGGCCCAGCTGCGGCGCTACCAGCGGGGCAAAAATCTTGAAGACTGGGTCGACTGGGTGCCCGAATACCTCGATACCCTGGTGGCCTTTGACCGCCTGCGCGATACGGGCACGGCCGACAGCCTGCTCCAGACCCTCCAGGCCCTGGGTGAAGTGTGTATTCGCATGGATGGGGATGAACACCCACGCCAGAAGGCGTTTATGGCGCGGCACCTGCAGAGCCTGCAAAAACATCTGACGCGTGTCCGGCAGCAGCAGCACCGGTCTCAGGAAGCCACAGCCCCCCCGCTGGAGCGCATGGCGCCCCGCCAGATACATACCACAGGCCCGGTGCAGATCAATGCCGGTGAGCTGCCTTTTTGTGCCCGCACCCTGGAGGGCATTCTGACAGATATCGACGGCCTGATCGGTCTGGCCCCGGTCAAAGAAGAAGTGCGCAACCTGAGCAATATGCTGCGCATCTCGGCCCTGCGCCGCCAGCAGGATCTGCCCGTGCCGCCCTTGTCGCATCATCTGGTGTTTACGGGCAATCCGGGCACGGGCAAAACCACCATTGCCCGCCGCATGGCCGAGATCTACACCAGCCTGGGCGTGCTCTCGCAGGGCCAGCTGATCGAGGTTGACCGCTCCGGGCTGGTGGCCGGCTATATGGGCCAGACCGCCCTCAAAACCCGTGAGGTGATTGAGCAGGCCCTCGGTGGGATTTTGTTTGTGGACGAAGCCTATGCCCTGGCCGGGGAGTCCGGGCAGGATTTTGGCCGCGAGGCCATTGAAACCCTGCTCAAGGCCATGGAGGATCACCGCGAGAATCTGGTGGTGATTGTGGCCGGCTATGCCGATGAAATGAAGCATTTTATTCAGACCAACCCCGGTCTGCGCTCCCGCTTCAAGCGCTTTATCCACTTCCCCGACTACCAGGGGCAAGAGCTGGCCTTGATTTTAAAGCATCTTTTCAGTCAGCACCACTTTGTGCTGAGCCCGGAGGCCGAGACCTTTGCCCAAAAGGCCTGTGAACGTCTGTATCAGCGGCGGGGGGAACACTTTGGCAACGGACGCACCATGCGCAATATCTTTGAGCAGACCCTGAGCTTTCAGGCCGGCCGGCTGGTGGCGCTGGAAGCCCCGGATCGCGAAGCCTTAAGCCAGATCGACGTGCGCGATCTGATTGCGGGATTTAAAGCGGTGCTGAACGGCTTTTGAACCCGTTTACTGACCGTTTCTGCCGCCCAGCGGCATTCTGAAACCGATCTCTACTTTGCCGCCGTTGCGGGCTGACACCTCAGCACTGAAGCGACCCGGGCCCATGTCCCGGCTGACCTCAAAGCCCTGGCGATCGGCAATGTACGCCAGGGCGGCAGCGCCTTCAATCACGGTGGCGGGACCGTCACCCACCAGATCCCGCAAACCTTCGCGCAGGTTGTTGACCATTTCACCACGGCTCATGGTAGGACGTTCTGCTTCAGAAAAAGCCCGGTTCAGATCGGGAAAGCGGACATCGGGCTCAGCAAAGTTATAGCCTTCGTTAAAATTGCTGGGCAGACTCAGATTGAGACGGCCCGGGCCGCCCTCAAAGTTTTCGAGACTAAAATCGGCAACGGCCGGGTCCTCGCTCAGGGTACCAAAAGGATTGTCGGAAGGCGCTTCAGCAGGAGCGGGGGCAGGCGGAGCTTCCGGACGGGGCTGGGGCCGAATTGAAGTCAGGGGGGCCTGAGGGGAAGATGCACCAATACGATCCGTCATGATAAAAAGCTCCTGTTGCAATAACTATTCATTTTAATTATACCCTGCAGACGCGGGTTTTAAAACACCTGTGGGCGAAGCCATGTTATGCTGAAGCAAAAAAAGAGGTTCTACACCTTATGCCACGCTTGATTCAGCTGAGTCTGCTGTTGATTCTGGGCCTTGTGATCGCCTGCGCCCCCGCTGAAGAGGCCCCGACTGAAAACACACCTGCCGCAGAAGCCAGTGCATCAAACCACCAGGCCTTTCGGCCACCACCTGAGCGCTTTAACCGCAGTCAAAGCAGCCCGAGCTGGATGGTATCTTATCAGGCGGAGCCGGATCCGATCCCGCTGAACCAGCACTTTCGCCTGCTGCTGAACGTTCAGAACGCCAAGAGCCGCCAGCCAGCCCCCGACGATCTGCAGGTCACCCTGGATGCCACCATGCCAGCTCACAACCACGGCATGAACGTCAAACCCGAACTGAACCTCCTGGGCAATGGCCGCTACGAAGTGCAGGGCCTGCTGTTTCATATGACCGGCTACTGGGAAATCAGCGTGCAGCTGCAGGCCCCCGGCGCTGAGGCCGAAACTGTTCTGTTTGGGGTGAACGCAGACGTCAAGCCCACGGCCCGCTGAGCCGGATGCTGGCGCTGTTCTGGTCTGCGGCATCCCCGCCGGACTCAGCACTGCTGAACGCGTTGCAACCCCTGGCACAGCAGGCGCACGCCCTGACGGGAGATGTGGCTGACAGCACCCGGCAGCTCAATGCTTGGCTGAGCCAGCATCCGGCGGCCTGGATCTGCTGGCTGCCGCCGCATGCGCTGGCAGACTCCGAATCCCTGGCGCAATTGCAGGCGGCCCTGCAGGCCAAACGGCCTTTAAGGGCCAGCGTCAGCGAGCGCTGGAGCGGCATGCAACGTCAGATGCTCCTGCATGCCCCGGCCAGAGACTGTCTGGTACTGGCCGGGCCTGCGCCGCTGCTGCTCTGGCGCGGCCAGCCGGCAAACGAGCGGGTATATTTGACTCAGCAACACCCTCACTACTGGCCGCTGCCACCGGATGCCAATCCCCATCTGCGGGCTTACCAGCGGCTCTGCAGTCGGCGGCTGAATGCCGCTGAAGCGGAGCCGCTCAATACCCTGCTCAACACAGGCCCGGCAGGATTGCAGCTGCCGCTGCACCTCAAAAAACTGCCCTGGTTTGAACGCTACCTCAGCGAAATCGTGCACTGGTTTTTAAGTCGCCAGCCCGGCAATCAGCAAGCGGTAGACTGGCTGAATTTTGGCCTGCAGTGCTGCCCGAAGGCACCCAGCCAGCACTGGCTGGCCTCGTCGCTGCAGGCGACGCTCAACAATCACGCAGCGGCTGAGCGACATCTCCTGCAACTGCAGCAGCTGCTGGCCAGCCCCGGCCCTTTTGATCTGCCGCAGCAGCTCACCCAGCCAGGCTACCTACCCGCCCTGCACCAGGCCCTGCAGCTGCAGCAACACCTACCACAGGCCAGCTTTCCTGAGGTCGGCTTACCCAATGTCAACGCCAGCACCAATCTAAAAAGCTGGCGCGCGGCCTGGCAAACCCTGATAAATCCTTTTGAAGCACTGGAGCGCAGCTTCAGACCGCAGGATCGTTTGGGCCATCTGGCCCTGGCCACGGGCTCCCTCGAACAGCACGCCCTCAGCTGGTGGGTGCAGCAACAGGCCTATCTGCCTGACCCGGCCCAGCAGCTGGGCTTTGCCCTGGCCCGGCACGAGTGGGCGGCAGGCCAGCGGCAGCGGGCCCGCAGCATCGCCTGCCGAGCTCTGCGCAACGAGATGTCAAACAGCGACAAGCTCAAAAACATCTGGGATCTGCTGGCCCGTCACGGCCCCGACTGCCAGGGCGACTGGGTTGAGCTGGGCTGCCATACGGGCCACACCAGCGTGCTGCTGCAGTGGTTCCGGCAGCTCTTTGGCCACAGCGGCGCACTGCATGTTTATGACTCCTTTGAGGGCCTGCCGCCGCCTGGCGGCCGCGATGACGATACGCCCTTTGCCAGCGGCATGTGCCGGGCCGCGCGCGCCGAACTCGAAGCCCGCTTTGCCCTGCACGATCTGCCCCTGCCGCGGATTTACCCCGGCTGGTTTGCCCAGACCCTGCCACAGCAGCTGCCGGAGCAGATTGCCCTGGCCTATCTCGACGGGGATTTTTATGAGTCGATCATGGAGAGTCTGCAAGCCATTGCGCCACGCCTGCTGCCCGGTGCGCTGGTGCTCATCGACGACTATTTTGCACCGGTACTGCCAGGCGTCAAAGCCGCCTTTGCCGATTTTAACCGCAGCCAGGGCTGGCGGCTGCGCCGGATCCGGCGCAGCCGCTGCAGCACGGCCTATGTGCTTATGACACCGCAGGCCGGCGCATCAGCAGCAGATAGCTCAGATAGGCCACCGCAAAACCCGTAAACCAGGAGGCCAGATGCAAAATTTCGAGTGCTGGCCAGAGCAGGTAGCTGTAAGTGGCGGCCACGCCCAGACCAAAGGCCACAAAGGCGCGCGCGTTAAAACCACTGTTGCCGTAAGCATACTCACCCTCGCTCTGGTAAAGCGCCAGCAGGTTCAGCTCGGTTTTGTGCAGGGCGTAATAATCGGCCAGCATAATCGCCACCAGCGGGGCCAGCACGGCGGAATAATTCAGCAAAAAGCCTGAGATCTGGCCAATCAGCCACCAGGGGCAGATGGCAATGCCAATCAGGCCCGCAATCACGCCGCCAGCGCGAAAGGAGATCAGGCGCGGCAGGGCGTTGGTAAAGGAGTTGGCGGGTGCAATCACGTTGGCCGCAATATTGGTCGAGAGCGTGGCCAGAATCAGGGTCAGCTGGGCAAAAACAATCACCAGGGGGTTGTCGAGTTTGGCAATCAGACTGACCGGGTCCCAGGGGGCATCTTCTTTGATTAAAATATCCGGGAAGATCAGAATCGCGGCACAGGTCACCGCAATGCCAATAAAAGAGTACAGCACCATGGTCAGGGGCAGGCCCAGAAACTGGCCCCGCAACTGGACCCGCTGGCTCTGGGCATAGCGGGTGATATCAGGAATATTGAGGGCCAGGGTGGCCCAGAAACCCACCATGGCCGTCAGCCAGAGCACGTATTTTTTGAAGCGGGCATAGCCTTTGCTGTCGCTGCTCTGGGGTGTGATGCTGACGGCTGAGCTGAGCGCGCCGTCGGCGGCGCGAAAGCGCAGGGGCTGGCTGAGATCGCTGCCCGGTGGCAAGCTTAGCCCGCATTTCTCACAAACAGATCAGTAGATAAAAACTGGCTCCTTTCTGTAGATTAAAGTTATCACATCTGTAGATTAAAGTTATCA
>JACYMC010000214.1 GCA_015272195.1 Candidatus Sericytochromatia bacterium | reverse complement strand
ATGAAGACAGCACCGCTAACGTAACCCATTGGGGTAAGCGTAGCTTGAGAATCCCCTTCCTTTAGGGAGGGGAGTATGTCAACAGCACCAGCTTGGCCTGCCCCCCCCCCCGCTTACCATGACAGCGACTGGGCTGAGTTCCCGCTTGAAGGATTGAGTCTGGCCCTGCACCGTGCAAATGCTGATACCATGCCGCCGCTGCATCAATACCCGCACGGCCCCACAGTGATCTTTGTCACCGAAGATATTGACGCCATGCGCCAGCGTCTGCTGGATCAGGGGGTGGATGTCGATGCCCTGCAGGTTGTGGCTGAGTATGGGGATACCCTCGGCGTAGGGGCTGATTTTCGTGACCCTGACGGTAATTTGCTGGCCCTGTTTACTCGTATGACGCGCGATGAGTGGGCGCGTCTTCAGGCTTAGTTTCAGCCGGGATATTCGTGGCAGGTGCTGGCAGCAGCCAGCGCCGCAGCAGCCAGAGGGCGCCGACGGTCAGGGCCACACCGCCCAGGATCCACATTTGGTAGCGCTGCATTTCTTCGACCCAGCCTTCAATCGTGCGGCCAAACCAGAAGCCCAGGGTGCCAAAGAGCAGGGCCCAGACGCTGGCGTTAAGCAAATTACACACCAAAAAAAAGCGCGGCGAAATCCCGCTGGCCCCCAGCAGCAAGGGGGTCACCACCCGCACACCGTACAAAAAGCGAAAGCCCAGCATCAGCCAGAGCTGGTGGGTGTGCAGATAACGAAACACCAGCTGCGAACGGGTCTGCCAGCGGGGACGTGAGGCAATCCAGTGGCGGCCTTTGATGCGTCCCAGATGAAAGTAAACCTGATCGCTGCCCAGCACCCCCAGAAAACTCAGCAGAATGACCATCGGCAGGTGCAGATGGCCCTGCTGGGCTGCGACCGCGCCAAGAATCAGCACCGTTTCGCCTTCAATAAAAGTGCCCAGCAGGATGCTGGCATAAGCCCAGGTGTTTATACAGTGCGCTCCCGCTTTTTCAGTATCATGATGTCACTGAGGGTGAAAGGTCCCACATGGTTGACCTGTTCCCGGCGCAGGATCTCAACTTTGCTCAGAATACTGTCATAGACAGAGGCATCCATATTGGTGCCAAAGCCAAACAGCAGCAGGCTCACGCGATGGGTCAGCTTTTGCCAGATCCAGTCACCCAGGCCCGGACGTTTGAGACGGCCCACAATAATAATTTTACCGCCGGGTTTGCAGAGGCGGACGGCTTCTTTAAGCAGTTTTTCCGGGTGGTCCACCACGGTGATCACCGAAAAAGACACCACCAGATCAAAACTTTCATCGGGCAGATCCGTCTGGGTGGCGTCCATGACTTCCAGCCGGGCGTTGAGATGAGGAAAAGCGGCCAGACGTTCTTTGGCCTTGGCAATCATATTGGGGCTGAGGTCAATCCCCGTCAGCTCAGTACCGGGCGGGTAATATTCCAGGGAGTGCCCCGGACCAATGCCCAGCTCAACCACTTTCATGCCGTGCTCGGCTTGGATGACTTCAGCAACTTTTACATGACCTTCTCTGAGCAGCACGCCGCCAGGATAGTCATAGAGCCATGCCAGCTGGCGATAGATAAAATCGGTCTTCATAGCTACCTTGATTCGTCTTTATTAAGTTCAATATGTTCAACGATGGATGACACATCCCCCATCTTACCCCAGTTTGCTCTGAGCCGAAACGGGACTGCTTTTTTGCACGCAAAACGTCGCTGGAATCTGCTATTCTGAAACCAGTTGCGCCTGCCTGATAGATTAAAACGGGCGCATAAGAGATACAACACCATGCTCACCAAAATCAGTCGTGATTTAATTGCCTTCAGATCCTGGCCAGCGTCCTTGCTGGCGCTGCTCTGCTGGGCCTGGCTGAGCCTGCCGGTGCTGGCTCAGCAAACCCTGCCGATTCCCCGCCTGAATCTGGGGCTGGAGCCCGCTCAGACCCCGCAGGAGATGGTTTTTTCGGTGCAGCTGCTGCTGCTGCTGACCGTACTGGCCCTGGCGCCCACCATTCTGGTGATGATGACGCCCTTTACCCGGATTGTGATTGTGCTCAGCTTTCTGCGCCAGGCCCTGGGTACCCAGCAGGCGCCCCCCAATCAGGTGCTGGTGGGCATGGCCCTGTTTATGACCCTGTTTATCAGCATGCCCATGTTTCAGCAGGCCAACGAGCAGTCGCTGCAGCCTTTTTTGCGGCAGGAGATCAACCAGGAGCAGGCCTTTGAGCGCGGGCTGGAGCCCTTTCGGGCCTTTATGCTCAAACAGGTGCAACCGCCCGATCTGGAGCTGTATCTCAGTTTGTCCAATACGCCGGCCCCGGCCCTGCCCAAAGATGTGCCGACGCATGTGCTGATTCCGGCTTTTATTACCTCAGAACTCAAAACCGCCTTTATTATTGGCTTTCTGGTCTATATTCCCTTTCTGCTGATCGATATGGTCGTCGCCAGCACCCTGATGTCAATGGGGATGATGATGTTGCCGCCCACGGTGATTTCACTGCCCTTTAAACTGGTGCTGTTTGTGCTGATCGACGGCTGGAATATTCTTTCGCAGGCCCTGATTCGGAGCTTTTTCTGATGGCTGAAGAAACCTTTTTGCAGGTTTTGCAGCGCGGCATCTGGGTCATGGCCCAGATTCTGACGCCCTTGCTCTTGTTCAGTTCGGTGGTTGGCTTACTGGTGGGCCTGTTTCAGACCGTCACCCAGATCAACGAAATGACCCTGACCTTTATTCCCAAAATTGTGATCGTGGGGCTGGTGCTGGTCCTGCTGGGCCCCTGGATGATGCATACCCTGATGGACTTTTCCTCGGAGCTGATTCTTTCGATTCCTGAACTGCTCAGGCTCTAGCCATGGCCTGGTTTGCCGAACTGAGCCAGCAGCTGCCCGTCTTTGGCCTGCTGCTGCTACGCTGTACGGGCCTGCTGTTTATGGCGCCGATTTTTGGCCAGCAACGGGTCCCTCTGACCGTGCGCATTCTGTTGTCACTCTCTCTGTCGGCGATGCTGTTGCCCGTGATTCCGCTGCAGCAGGCCGTCGTACCCACCCAGACCCTGGGCTGGGTGATGACAGGCCTGCTGGAGGTGCTGACCGGTGCAATGTATGGCTGGGCTGCCACGGCCATCTTTGAGGGCATTGTGCTGGCGGGCCAGTTTATCGGTCTGCAGATGGGCTTTGCCCAGGCCAATATTCTCAACCCTGACTCTCAGATCCAGCGTCCTCTGCTTTCAGAAGTGTATTTTGTGCTGGCCGTGCTGGTGTTTTTATCGCTCAATGGTCACCATTTGCTGATTCGTGTGTTGCAGCAGAGCTTTACGGTGGTGCCCCTGGGCCAGTTTTTATTTGGGCCCCAGACCCTGGCACAGCTCAGTTTGCTCTTTGCACAGATCTTTGGCGTGGCGCTGATGATTGCGGCCCCCATCAACGGCATTCTGACCCTGATCGATATCATCATGGGCCTGATTGCCCGTACAGCACCCCAGATGAATATTCTGCTGCTGAGTTTTTCAATTAAAATTTACGTCGGGCTGCTGACCCTGCTGTTTTCGCTGGGCTTTACCGTACAGTTTCTGCGCGATTTGTTGCCCCGGCTGATGGATCAGGTTATGCGCCTGTTTACGGTGAGCTGAGATGGCTGATCCCTCCAAAACCGAAGAGGCCACCCCCCGACGCCGGGCGGAGCTGCGGCGCAAGGGCCAGGTGGCCAAAAGCCAGGAGCTGAATACGGCCATTTTATTTGGCGTGGCCATCCTCTTTCTGCGCTTTTATATTCCCTACGTGGCCGACTTTGTGGCCCAGCTCAGCGAGGAGATCTGGCGCACGCCGCTGCAGGAGATGGACCTCAGTGTTTTTATGGATTTAATGCGGCAGTTGGCTTTTGGCTTTTTGCTGACTTTTGTTCCCTTTTTTATCGTGCTGGTGCTGACGGCTCTGGTGGTTAATATTGCCCAGGTGGGTCTTAAAATGTCGCTTTACCCCTTGCGGCCGGATTTTAACAAGGTCAATCCTGTCAGTGGTTTTAAGCGCCTGTTTTCGCTGCAGCCCCTGCTGCAGCTGGCCCAGAGTCTGGTCAAAATTGCGGCCATGGTGTTGCTGGCCTGGCTGATTCTGCGCAGCCATTATGCCGCTTTGCTGCAAACGGTCTCAATGGAGCTGGGGCATACCGGCCGCCTGCTGGGGGCCATTGTCTGGGAGATTGTCTGGAAAATCGGGCTGCTGCTGCTGGTGGTCGCGATTATTGATACTTCCTGGCAGCGCTGGTACTTTGCGCGCAATATTCGCATGAGCAAGCAGGAGATCAAAGACGAGCACAAAAATACCGAAGGAGATCCGCAGATCAAGGCCCGTCTGCGCCAGCTGCAGCGCAAAGCGGCCATGAACCGCATGATGGAAGACCTGCCCCGTGCGGATGTGGTGCTGACCAACCCCGTGCATCTGGCGGTGGCCATTGCTTACGACCGCGAGCGCATGAACGCGCCAACGGTGCTGGCCAAAGGGGCCTCACAGGTGGCTGAGCGTATCAAAGCCCTGGCCCGTGAGCATGAGATCCCGGTGCTCGAAAACAAACCCCTGGCGCGGGCCCTGTTCCGGGCGACCGAAGTGGGCCAGGAGATACCCGCTGAACTGTATGCGGCGGTCTCCGAGGTGCTGATCTACATTTATCAGCTCAATGGTCAGCTGGAGACCTATCTGGACGATTGAGCAGAATCTGTTATGCTGATAGTCAGGGTGTGAGGGGGTGTGCGCATGGCCATGTATATTGTGCTGACGGGAACCACGGGGGTGGGCAAGTCCACTTTGACGCGCAGACTGGCGTCAAAATACCATTTTCAGGCTTTTTATGAGCATCTGGACGATAATCCCTATCTCCCGGAATATTATGCCGGTCACGGCAAGACCGTCTGCTTTGAGATGCAAACCTATTTTCTGGGCCAGCGGGTCAGCCAGCAAAAAGAAATTGAAAAAATTCTGCAGACCGGTACCAACGTCATTCACGATCGCTCAATCTATGAGGATTTTCATATTTTTGCCACCCATCAGTACAACCTGGGCTATATGAGTGAGCGTCAGTTTGAGAATTACCGCCGCCTCTTTTTTACGGTCACCGATTTGTTGTATCCGCCCGATTTGGTGATCTATCTGCACGCCAGCACCGAACGTTTGCTGGCCCAGATTCAGCAGCGCGGTAGGGAGTATGAGCAAAGCATTGATCTGGTCTATCTCAGTCAGATCAACGAACTCTATGAAGAATGGCTGGAGCGTTTAGAGAGCGGCCCGGTTAAGATGCCGATTTTTCCGGTGGATGTCTGTCAGCAGGATCTGGCTGACCGCGATTTTGAGGACTTCTGTGAAGCGCTGGAACAGCGGATGTTTACCCGGCGCGAACGGTTCAGTTTCAGGGCTTGACCAGCAGACCGTTAACCGGCTTGTAGTCTTCACCGCGCATATGACCGTAATAAATAGCGCCGCCGCCGACACCCACACCCATGCTCAGCGCGCCCACAGCCACGGCCACGCCCAAGGTGCCCAGACCGGTTTTCTGGCCCAGCTTGGTCACGGCGGTGCCGGCCCAGCGGGTGACTTTGGCCATCAGATTGGTGCCGTTGGCAGCGGCTTTGCCTGCTGCCGGCGCCAGGCCAACCTGAATGGCGTTGGGAACAGCCTGGGTGGCAGCTGTTACCAGAGCCAGCTTTTTGGCGCCTTCAGCGTAGGTGTTGGCTTCATTGTCAATGTGCAGAATGCGGATATCGGTTTCTTTGCCGGTAAAGCGGCCTTTGACGCTCATGGGCAGGTTGCCTTCAAAAATAGAGGCGGGGGCACCGCCCTTTTTGAGACCTTCAAAGTTGAGCCCGTCAGCGTAGGCCACATAGGTTTTGCCTTCGGCTTCAAAAATAATCTGATCCAGGCCATCGTCTTTGAGGGCCGCTTTGGCTACATCCAGCGGAATTTGCTGGTTGTACTCACCAATGGCAGTGGCCTGTACAGATACACCGCTGAAGCGGAGTTCACGCTGATTCAGAAAAATGTTGTCCTGGCCGACGGGTTTAAAGCTCATGGCTGTTGCTCTCTTTGTACGCTGTTAAAGTCTTTATCGGCTGTGAAGGCTTCAGAATGACCTTAATCATTTTATCGTGAAGCTAAGTTTATTTTAAACTTTGCCCTGCTTAATGGATTAAATGGTGAATAAAGCTAAGGTAACCGCGTGGGCCCTCGCTTTTGTGATAACGCTGGGCGCTGCGCAGACAGCGCCGCAGGGCCGTACGCACGTCACTGCGGCTGTAGTCAGCCAGGCTCAGTTCCAGGCGCAGATGGGCCTGGATCCGTTCACCCAGGCCAGGCTGCAGGGTTTCTGGTTTCATGGTCAGCTTGTCGAGCAGGGCAATCACCTCAGGGTCCTGCAGGGCGTGGCCGCTGTCGTGGTCCGCAAAGGCAATGGCAAACTCGACCGCCATGCTGATGGCCACCAGCCGGGCTTCCTGGTCCGGCTGGCGCGCTTCGCTGTAAAGGGCGTTGAGCGGCTGCAGTGGCAAATCACTGCCGTCCGGCAATGAGAGCTTGTCGGCAGAAGCCAGATCAATGCCCCGGCGGGTCAAAAAGGTCATGGCGTGTGACATGCCAATTTCCTGGGGCGGATTTAGCAGCTCACGGCTGCTCAGCTCAGCAATCAGGGTGGCGTCACTCATTTTTTGAGGCCCAGCATGCGCAGGATTTTGGCGAAGAAGCCTTCGGGTGCGGCTGATTTGACTGGCTCTGCTGTTCTGGATGCCGGTGCTGGTGCCACAGGTTCGGGCCTGGTTTCAGGCGTGGGATGCTCCACAAAGTCCGGCAGCGAAACAGGGGCAGGCGCGGGCGCCACAGGTTCGGGCGCGGGCGCCACAGGTTCGGGCGCAGGTGCCACGGGTTCGGGTGCCACGGGTTCGGGCGCAGGCGCTACGGGCTCGGGCGCGCTGCTGCCGCTGGTTTTGGCCAGCTCCAGGGTGACGCCGCAGCTGGGGCATTCCGTGGTCAGCACAGACGCAATGGCCGCACCGCAGGCGTGGCAGCTGTAGCTTTGCTGTCCCTGATTCTGAATATCCAGGGTGGTCCAGGTCTGGGTTGGCTGGGCATTGATATCACCGCCGCACATCACGCAGACGGGCATGACTTCCATGCCAGCGGGGATTTCATGATTGCAGTGGGGACATGTTTTAGCCATTATCTTTTGTTTCCGTTATTTCTGCAGTTTTTGCGCTCGCTTAATTATAGCATTGCCCGTCCGGCAATGGTCTTTAGCGCTCTGGATTTTCATCAGCGCTGACGTGAACGATCTTTGAACAGCCAGGAAAGCAAGAACAGGCCCATGGAAACCAGTCCCAGCGAGATGTATAAGCGTTGCTGAGCCTCTTGCTGCAGGGCCTTCTGACGGGCGGCTACCGACTCCGGTGGCCAGGTGTAGGTGCTCAGTTCCTTGACAAAAGCAGTCACAATATCGCGCAGCTGGCGATCGTGGGTCACCACCAGATCGTGACCGGCGTGCTCCAGCTCAATTACGGCGGCGTGAGGATGTTTGAGCTGCTTGTAGACCTCGCGGGCGTGCTGAACGGGAATCAGCTGATCCTGCGCAGGAATAACGCATTTTAAGGGGATCTGGGCTGTGCGTACATGCTGGATGCCCAGCATGGAAGTATAGCTCAGGGCTGCGGCAATCTGGGCCAGCTGCCCCCGTGCGCCCAGCTCCTGACTGTCGAGATGCATGGCTTCAGCCCATTGCTGCAGCCGGCCAGGGTTGGTTTCGGACAGGCTGTCGCCGTCAGGCATCCGACCTACCAGGGTTTGCTGACTCAGGGCCACCCGTTCGGGCAGAGGGGCCCGCAGGGCTCTGCCAAAGCGCTGCAGGGCTTTGCGGGTCACGCGGTTGAAGCCCACTCCGCTGTGGCTGGGGGCCATAATGACCAGCCCCTGCACCAGCCCCAGGGGCAGAACGCGGGCCAGCTCCAGGCTCACCATCGCCCCCAGACTGGGGGCCACAATAAAGCAGCGCCGCAGGGGCAGCTGCCGGATCACGCTGGCCAGTTCCTCGGCCATGGCCTGCACACGCCAGAGCGGACGGGCCTGTTTTGACAGCCCCAGACCGGGCAGATCGAGGCAAATCACGTCAAAGTGTTCAGACAGATCGTGCTGAAAGCCCAGCCAGGAGCGGTGCGAGCGTGAAAGCCCACGCAGCAGAACCACCACTTCCCGTTCACCCGGGGTGTAGTGGTTGAGGTATTCCTTGCGCTGGCGGATCAGTAAAAAGTTATACATGGATTCTTAGTATAGCCGATGCTTGAGCAGGCTGTTAAGCGCGCAGGGCGTCGAGTTGCCTGAACATCTGCGCGATCTCTTCAGGGCTGTTGTAAAAATGGGGAGCAAAGCGCAGATAGCGCCCTTCACGGAAGCTGGTGGTGATGCCTGCCGCCGCCAGGCCTTGCTGCAAAGGTTCTGCTTCAGGGCTGTCACAGGTGACAATGCCCAGGCGCTCGTCAGCGGCAGCCGGCGTGAGCAGGGCAAAGCCGCGTTCGCTTAAACCCTCACACAGCAGCTGGCTCAGGCCCAGAATGTGCTGAGTAATGGCAGACATAGGCCAGCGGGCAAAGACTTCCAGCGCGGCCTCCAGGGCCACAATGCCGGCGGCATTGGGTGTGCCCAGCTCAAAGCGGGCCGCATCAGGGCGCAACTGCAGCCGGTAGTCGAGCATATTCCAGGCGTCCTCAACACTCAGCCAGCCCACCTGCGGCTGCTGCAACTGCTGCAACAGGCGTGGCGAAAAGTAGGCAAAGCCCTGGCCTTCAAGCCCCATCAGCCATTTGTGGCCGCCGGCCACCAGGCAGTCAATGCCCAGGCTCTGCACATCCAGGTTCGTGGCGCCGAGACCCTGAATGCCGTCTACACAAAAATAGCTGCCGTGCTGCTGGCAGAGCGCGCTTAATTCAGCCAGTGGCATACGCTGACCGCTTAAAAACTGCACCTGCGAGACCGACACCAGCCGGGTGCGCGGCTGCAGGGCAGCGGCAAAGTCCTCCAGGGCCAGGTAGTGCCCCCGGGGTTTGACCCAGTCAATGATCACACCTTGTGCCTGTAAGTTTAAAAACGGGTAAACATTGGCCGGGAACTCCAGGGTGTTGAGCAGAATACGATCCCCTGGCTGCCAGGCCAGGCCGCTGGCCAGCAGATTGAGGCCGTGGGAGGTGTTGCTGACCAGGGCGATCTGTTCGGAGCCCTCAGCGTGGATCAGGTGACTCAGGCGATCGCGCAGGCGGGTCATGGCCTCCATCAGGGTCGGAAAAAAGTTTTCGATGCGCTCGCCGTGGCGCTCCCGCAGGTAATGCTCCAGAGCGGCCTGCACCGGGCTGGAAAGGGGGGAAATCGAAGCATGGTTAAGGTAAATCTGGTTCCGGGTATGGGGGAACAGGGCCCTGACTTTAGCCAGGGGCAGGGTCGGCGTGTTGTCCGTCATCATAAGGGCTCCTTGAGTGGCTTTGCCCTCATGCTAACATGTCAGACGGGTTGCTCCTGCAGATTCAGCCCTTTAACCTGCATTTCTCACAAACAGATCAGTAGATAAAAACTGGCTCCTTTCTGTAGATTAAAGTTATCATA
>JACYMC010000257.1 GCA_015272195.1 Candidatus Sericytochromatia bacterium | reverse complement strand
GAGTTGCTTTTTGAGTCACCTGAAGGGGGCTTGGAGGAATTTTTGCTATTGAGGCCCAGCAGCTCTTCGATTTGCCGTGAGCGCTCTTTCAGTGCGGTATTTTCCGCTCTTAAAGCGGCATTCTCAGCTCTGAGTAACGCATTTTCATGCTCAAGCTGTGCCACTTTTTCTTCCAGATAAGCAATGCGTTCTGATTCTGTCATGTCTTTAGATTAAGCCGAGATTTGCGTTTTGGGAAGGGGGCTGAAGGGATACAAAATAAACACAAAACAGCCCGCAAACAACTGGACAAATATAAGGCTTTAACCTATAATATATACATACGTTGGGGGGTATACAAATGGCTTTTAAACTTCACTTTACAGGATTGTTCGCCGCCAGCTTGCTGCTGTGGGCCTGTCAGCCCGAAAAACCAGCCCCGGATGCATCAACTGAACCGTCAGCAAACGCCAGCAGTGCAGACCACCAGATGCCGGAAATGTCGGCTGCAGACCAGAAGCTTTGGAAGCAGGCAACGGCTGTCTTTAAGCCACTGCCCGATGCACCGGCATCTCCTGTGGCCAACCCCACCACGCCCGAAAAAGTGGCCCTGGGTAAAATGCTGTTTCACGATCCGCGCCTGTCCAAAAGCGGGGCTTTCAGCTGCAACAGCTGCCACAACCTGGCCAGCTACGGGGTCGACAACCGCCCCACGTCGATTGGCCACGGTTTTCAGACCGGTACACGCAACTCTCCCACGGTTTATAATGCCGATTACCAGCTGGCCCAGTTCTGGGACGGCCGTGCTGCCGATCTGGAAGCCCAGGCCGAAGGCCCGATTCTAAACCCGGTTGAAATGGCCATACCCCACGAAGATCTGGCCGTGGAGCGCATCCGCAGCATCCCAGAATATCAGCAGGCTTTTGCCAGTGCCTTTGCCGGTGAGCCAGAGGCGCTGACTTATAAAAATATTGCCCGCGCCATTGCAACGTTTGAGCGCACGCTGATCACCCCGGCCCCATTTGACGCCTTTTTAAAAGGCGATGGCCAGGCGCTGAATGCGGCGCAAAAGAAAGGTCTGCAGCGCTTTATGGCCAATGGGTGTACAGCCTGCCATACCGGTATCGGCGTGGGCGGCCAGATGTATCAGAAGTTTGGTCTGGTGCAGCCTTACCCTCACCAGAAAGACACCGGCCGCTTTGAGACCACCGGCGAAGCCACAGACAAGTACTTCTTTAAAGTACCTGTTCTGCGCAATGTCACGCGCACCTACCCCTACTTTCACGATGGCAAAGTCTGGGAACTCGAAGAAGCGGTGCGCATTATGGGCAAAATCCAGCTGGGTAAAGACCTACCCGCAGAAGACGTCGAAGCAATCGTCACCTTTCTCGAAAGTCTGACGGGTAAGGTTCCTGAGGCAGCCCTGACCCTGCCGGTGCTACCGCCGTCAAAGGCCGATACACCCAGGCCCGAAATCTGATTATGTTATGCTGAGCGGGGTATGCGCATCCCGTTCAGCATAAGTATCAAGAGGTTCTGTGGCATGAAATATCTGGCCAAACTGCTGGGCCTGCTCTCAATCAGCCTGACGCTGAGTGGACTGAAAGCCACTGAAGGTCCGCTGAAGATACCTATTTACCAGCTGCAGGGCAAAGCCCATCTGTCACCTTACCAGCAGCAAGCGGTGCATACTGAGGGGGTGGTCACCGCCGTCTCTGCGCAGGGCTTCTTTTTGCAGGATGCCACGGGCGACGGCAATCCGCTGACATCCGACGCTATTTTTGTTCAACTGCCACCCGGCGAAAAGCAGCGTCTGCAGCCTGGCATGCTGCTGGCCGTCAACGGCCAGGTGCAGGAAGTGCCGCCAGATGATCCGGCCATTGGACTGACCCGCACCAGTCTGCAGGCCACACAGATTCAGCTGATCAAAAATCATGTCGCGCTGCCTGAACCCGTCATACTGGGAGGACCTGAAGGACGCCCCATTCCCACACAGTTGTTTTCAAGCCACCAGGGCAATCTCAACGACAGGACAAAGCTTCAACTGAATGAAGGCCTGGATTTGTACGAAAGCCTTGAAGGCATGCACGTGAGCATCCCGCAGCCGCGTGTGATTGCACCGGGCTCGCCTTATGGTGAGCTGTATCTGCTGGCCCATCAGGGGCAAAGCAGCACGCCGCCACTTAATGCCCGTCACAGCCTGCTGCTGGATCTCAAAAACAACGACTTTCAGCCAGAAGTGCTGATCTTAAAAGATCCTGCCCATCCCGATGTGGCCCTGCAGGGAGCCCGGCCCCTCGCCGCAGCAGGCTATCGCAAAGGCGATCTCTTTGCCGGCCAGATTAAAGGCATCCTGGATTTTAATCTCTCCACCCGGCCCGGCTTTTTTGTGGGCGGCTATTTTATCTACCCCATGGCCCCCCTGCCAGACATACAAACCGGCGGGCTTGAGCCGCAGCAGACCCGCCTGACATCCGGACCACGCCAGCTGACGCTGGCCAACTACAACGTTGAAAACCTCAGCCCGCAGACAGGCGAAGCCCCCGATAAACTGGACCAGCTCAGTCAGCATATTGTGCAGGCCCTCAAATCTCCCGACATTCTGATGCTGCAGGAAGTGTCTGACAGCGATGGGCGCATTAAAAGCAGCGTAGTGGATGCGAACAAAACCCTGAATGCTCTTATCAAAGCGATTTCTGACGCCGGCGGCCCTGCCTACCGCTTTGTAGAGCTGCCACCAGAAAACAATCAGGACGGCGGCATGCCCGGTGCCAATATCCGGGTAGCCTATCTCTATCAGTCCCGGCGGGTCAGCCTGAAACCGGCGCCAGCCGGCACCAGCAATCAATCAGTGCAGGTCAATGCCGCAGGCCATCTGAGCCACAATCCGGGCCGACTGGCCGTGAATCATCCCGCCTTCAGCAACACCCGCAAAAGCCTGGCGGTAGAGTTTCTGTTTGAGGGTGAGTCCATTATCTGTATCAATAACCATCTCAGCTCCAAACGCGGCGACAGTCCTCAGATCTCAGCCTATCAGCCTCCCGTACTGAAGTCAGAACAACAACGCCTCGCCCAGACCAGCCTGTTAAGCGATTTCAGCGCCGAGATTCTGTATCGGCGGCCCGATGCCAAAGTGGTACTGGCCGGGGACTTTAACGAGTTTTACGCGGCGGCCCCACTGCAAAAGCTCAAACGGGCGGGCCTCATCAATCTGATTGAAAACCTGCCCTTTGCCGAACGCTATACCTATATCCACAAAGGGGTGTCCCAGACCCTGGACCATGTCTTTGTGTCAGAGGCTCTGGCGCGCAGTTGGCAACCCGAAGCCGAGATCGTGCATCTCAACGCAGAATTTAACGCAACAGACGGGGCCGTTTCGGATCACGACCCCGTGCTGGTACGTTTTAACCTGCCTTAACGGGCGCGGCGAATGCTTTTGAGCAGGCGCTGCAAATCATCGTCAAAGTGCTCAAAGGTTCCCTCAAGCCCCAGAGCCAGCATAACCAGGGGTTTATCGGCCAACAGCACAGCCGCTTGCCACTCAGCACTGTGGCCTTCCAGCAGGCCCGTTCCGTCCACATAAAAAGCCTGAAACCCATTGATTTTGGTTTCTTCGACCTCACCATGATCCACCTGGGTCATGATCTCATCCAAAGCCTCATCAATTGCCGCGCCAACATCCTCCAGCTCTTCGACGTCCACCACCCAGAAAATCAGGCTCATGCTGTTATCGGGCGCAGAAATTGTCAGCGTGGCACCATCCTGCTCCTGCGACCAGGTATCAGGCACAAAAAACTGAATATTGGCCTCAGCATGACTGACCGTGTCTGCCAATACTGGCGCCGCAGTAAACAACAAGGCTGAAAGCACAAAAGCCGAACACAAACGCTGAAGCATCGATAAACCCTTCTTTCACTAGATGGCTCAGTGTATCCAATTCCACAAGAGGGGTCAATCCAGGTCGATTGTTTTGCTAAATTGATGTGTATCATACTTTGCCACGTGCATCAGCGCGCTATAATGAGTATCATTGATGCTTAAGGAGCATAATCATGTCAAAAAAACACCTTGTCAGCACCCTGGCCCTCTTCCTGTCCCTTGGTTTAAGCGCCTGCCCGGCCAGTGAAACCGGCGATACCACACAAAGCACCGAAAGCCCCGCTGCTGCTGCACAAAGCGAAGCGCCGCCCGCCGCAGACAGCGAAACACCCGCAGCTACCGAGAGTGCGCCGGCTGCTACCACCCAGACCGCCAGCGGCGACGTGGAACTGGGCAAAAAAGTCTTTATGGAAAAAACCTGCTCTACCTGCCACGCCATTTCATCACTGGAAGGTGCTGTCGGCGTGGTCGGCCCCAAGCTTGACGGACTGGGTGCGACAGCCGCCACCCGCGTGGCCGGCAAAGATGCTGAAGCCTATATCCGTGAATCCATCGAAAACCCCAATGCCTTTGTTAACGAGGGCTACCCGGCTGCCATGCCTGCCCTGCGGAGCACCATGAGCGATGAGGAGTACGAAGGCCTGGTCGCTTATCTGATAAGCCTCTGATATCCATGGATCTGATGAGCCCTGCGGGGCTCATTTTTTGTGCCTTTGGGCCGGGCAATCTGTACAAGGCCAAAGCCTGCCCGCTAATGAGTATGCTATATTGGTAAGCAGTTAAACAAAGGTTAAAATGCATAAAGTAAGATGACCGACTGGCTCTATACCGAACTCAGCTGGACCCACCCTCTGGCCTGGGGCGTTTACGTCTACGCCGGGCTGAGTCTCTTGCTGGCAGCCGGATTGCTGTGGTTCCGCTACAATATCCTGCTGGTGGAAGCCCACCAGCTGGCCCGGGAAGCCCCCCAGATCAAAGCCCAGTTACAGGATGGCCGTGCACAGCTGAAAGCACTCAACCGTCAGGCCGACCGGGGGCTGGAACGCATCAGCGCCATGCTGGATATTCTGGCGCTTTACTTTTTGCCCCTGCTCGAAAGCCGGCTGGCCGGCCTGCTGCTGCTCAAACTCAGCGCCCATTCACACTGGGTACGCCTGGGCAGCAAAAAAGCACTTGAGCTGATTTTTATCCGGGTCGAAGATACTTTGCGCAGCTATCACCAAAAAACACCACGAGGGCGTCAGCCATGAAACAGAAATCATCATCTTCACGCCATTGCAGCAGCGGCTCCTTCTGGCTGGGCCTGGGTTGTGGCCTGGCCATCGGAGCGGGAGCCGCCCTGTTAATGGCCCCCCAGTCTGGTCACCAGACCCGTCAGCAAATCCGCAAGCAATTTCAGCAGCAAAAAGGCCAAACCCGGGCCTTCAGCGAGAGCAGCGGGCGCCAGGCTCAGAGTGCCCTGAGCGGCCTGCAGGCACAGCTGCTCAACAAATGGGCCCTACTCAAAACAGCTTTGCAGGCCGGCAAACAGGCGGCCCTGGAAACCCATGTGGCCCTGCAAAAATCAGAGAATCAGGAGTTGAGTCATGGCTAGCTGGATTTTATTTGGCATCTTAATTGGTATTTTTCTTTTTTCAACCACCATTGTCTGCTGGCAGCTGATCCAGACCATTCTGGAGGTCAGGGGTGTACTGAAAGTGGTGCGCGGTCTGACCGAAGAAGTACAGCCTACCCTCCATGAGGTCAACGAGATTCTGCGCAAAACCAATCTGGTGATGGACGAGGCCGGCGACACTTACCAACAGCTGGGTGAAAACGTCAAACGCACACGCTCCATGCTGGAGCGCATCAAAGGCAGCCTGCAACATTATAAGCTGGTTATCGGCAGCGGCATTCAGGAGGCCGTCAGCGTTTATCAGCAAGGCGAAGCCCTGATGATTGAAGAGACTGACTCAGAAGATGAGCGGTCCCTTATTCACGCCGATTAACCTCATTCAGCAGCCAGAGTCCCAGCAGGGTGGTTAAGGTAAACAAGCCCACGCTGATCAAAGGAAGCCCCAGTACAAAAGGGCCACGCTCAAGACTGAGACTGAAGGCTGAACCAATAATCAGACCACAGACCAGCAGGCCCGCCGCCATGCGGTTGCCCATCTGACGAATCGCGCGTTCGAGGCCTTCGAGGTTGCGATGTTCGGTGACCGTCTGCAGGCGGCCGGCGTTAAGATTGACCAGAAAATCGTCCAGCTGGCGCGGCACGCTGTTTAAAAGCGTACTCAGCTCCAGTCCGACACGGGCCAGATCCCGCAGAGTAAAGGTCTGCAAAAACTGATTTTTGATGGCCTGCACCACAAAGGGCTCTGCCGCCTGAATCAGCACATAGTCTTTATCAAGCTGACGGCAGATGCCTTCGGTGGTGATCAGCACGCGAATCAGGGTAATAAAAACCCCCGGCAGCTGAATACGATAACGCAAGGTCATGTCCATAATGTCCTGCAAAATCTTGCCCACCTGCACTTCGCGCAGCGGCTTGCCCAGGGTGCTCCGCAGAATATGATCCAGATCCTGGGCAAACTGATGCCGGTCGATATCGGGGGGGGCTTTGCCAAACTCCATCACGCGATCGGTGGCCCGACGAGAGTCAAACTTGATAATCGCCAGCAAAAAGTCGATCAGAATGGTGCGCGAGCGGGGATCCACCCGACCCACCATCCCAAAGTCCAGCAGGGCAATCTGCATGTGGCCCATTTCATAATTGGGTACCAGCAGCATATTACCCGGATGGGGATCGGCATGAAAAAAGCCGTCAATAAAAATCTGGTGTAAAAAGCTGTTGGTAATAATCCGCGCCAGGCGACGGCGCTCACGTTCAATATCGCTGACTTCCTGACCTTCGGTGCGCTGCTGGCGGGCCAGAATCTGATCGGCCTGATCCACAAAAAAGAGCTCCATTTTTTCGCCGGCAATAAAGGCCATGGTCATCATGCGCTGACTGGAATGACTCCAGTAAATTTCGGGGGTGATCATTTCGCCATCAGGATAAAACTGACGCAGGTTTTCGCCGATCACTTCTGTATTGTTGGCTTCCTGCACAAAGTCCAGCTCATTGCGAATCACCGTGGCAAACTCATTGGCCATATCCATAAAATTGTAACTTTTGCCCCAGGCCGTACGCTCAATCAGCCCCACAATGTCTTTCAGAATTTTAATATCGGCTTCGACCACCGGCTGAATACCGGGACGCTGGACTTTAACAATCACATCCTTTTTTTGCTCACCCTCCAGAATAGCGGCCCGGTAAGCCTGACCCAGAGAGCCCGCAGCGACGGGCGTGGTCTGAAAGTCCAGAAAAATATCCCCCACGCGCTGGGCGGGCTGAACCACCATGCCCGGCGTCTGAGCTGCCAGCAAGATCTGACGCTGGTTCCATTCCTGCAGAATCACTTCCTCTATCTGGGACCAGGGCACGGGCGTGACTTCCTGCTGCAGCTTTTTGAGTTCTTCAATATAATTGGCCGGCAGCAGGTCTGCACGGGTACTGAGCACCTGGCCCAGTTTGACAAAGGTAGGGCCCAGTTCTTCCAGCGTGCGGCGTACGGCTTCAGGTACAGGCAATGGCGGGGGAACGTGCTGGGCCTCCTCGTCCGGCAGCACCGTATTGGCCAGCAGTTTTTGGCGCCAGGCGCCGGGAATCAGATCGAGCAGGCCAATCTGACGCACAAAGACATCCCAGCCATTTTGCAGCAGGGTGACCGCAATTTCAACCCGTCGCTGGCCGCCACTCAGACTGTCTTCGCTGGCAGCCGCTTCTTCAGCAGGGTGTGAGCGGGCCATCAGCCTTCAGTCCAGAGCCCAGCCGAGCCAGGATGCCGGTAAGGTGACACAGCCTCCAGACGGCCTGTTAGCTGCCAGGGGCTCAGCGTTTTTTCAGCAACGGCGGCAGGAGAGGCTGGCTTCAGGCTGTGCTGCAGATAAAGCACGGCAGCCAGCACAGCCGCCCACTCTTCCTCATCAGCAGGGTTGCCTGTAAGCAGTTCAAAGGACCGCATCATAAGGGAATGTTTCCGTGTTTGCGCTGGGGACCCACCTGACGCTTGCCGGCACTCATCTTCAGAGCCTGAATCAGGTGCTGGCGGGTTTCTGAAGGCAGAATCACATCATCAATATAGCCACGGGCAGCGGCAATATAGGGGTTGGCAAAGGTATCTTTATAGATTTCGGTCAAACGCTTTGTTTCGGCCACAGGATCTTCAGCCTGGGCAATCTGTTTGCGCGAAATAATCTGTACAGCCCCTTCTGAACCCATCACAGCAATTTCAGCCGTGGGCCAGGCAAAGTTCACGTCAGCATGCAGGTGTTTGCTGCACATCACATCATAGGCGCCACCATAGGCTTTGCGGGTGATCAGCGTGATCTTGGGTACGGTGGCCTCAGCATAAGCGTAAAGCAGCTTGGCACCGTGACGGATAATCCCGCCATACTCCTGATCTTTGCCGGGCAAAAAGCCTGGCACATCCACAAAGGTGATCAAAGGAATATTAAAGGCATCACAAAAGCGCACAAAGCGGCCGCCTTTGACCGAAGCATTGATATCCAGCACCCCGGCCAGCACCATGGGCTGATTGGCCACCACGCCAACGGTCTGGCCCTGCATCCGGGCAAAACCCGTGATCAGATTGGCCGCAAAATCAGGCTGCAGTTCAAAAAAATCACCGGCATCCACTACCGATTCAATGATCTGATGCATGTCATAGGGCTTGTTGGGGTTATCAGGTATCAGGGTATTGAGCTGCTCATCCGGCGCGCTGTCTTCTGCCGTTGGCACCAGCGGGGCCGGGTCCAGGTTATTGGCCGGCAGAAAACCCATCAGATAACGCACATGCTCCAGACAGGCCACCTCGTCATCATACGCCAGATGCGCCACCCCACTGATCGTGGTGTGGGTCTGGGCGCCCCCAAGATCTTCAAAGGAGATTTCTTCTCCGGTCACGGCCTTGACCACGTCAGGCCCTGTAATAAACATATGGCCGCTGCCTTCAACCATAAAGGTAAAGTCGGTCAGAGCAGGGGAGTAGACCGCCCCACCAGCACAGGGACCCATCACCACCGAAATCTGGGGAATCACACCCGAGGCTTTGACATTGCGATAAAAAATGTCGGCATAGCCGGCCAGACTGACCACGCCTTCCTGGATTCTGGCTCCGCCCGAGTCATTGATGCCAATCACAGGCGCACCGTTCTGCATGGCCAGATCCATAATCTTACAGATTTTCTCGGCAAACACCTCACCCAGTGAACCGCCAAACACCGTAAAGTCATGTGAAAAGACATAGACCGGACGCCCATCAATGGTGCCCCACCCGGTGATCACACCATCGCCCAGAATCTTTTTCTCATGCATATTAAAATGGTGGCAGCGGTGAACGGCAAACTTATCAAACTCCACAAAAGAGCCGGGATCCAACAGAATTTCGAGGCGTTCACGGGCCGTTTTTTTGCCTTTGGCATGCTGACGGGCGATGGCTGCCGGGTCGCCCTGTAAGATATCCTGCTTTTTGGCCTGCAGTTCTTCAATTTTGGCCTGGGTTGTATCGCGCATGATGTATCCATTCCTTAAAGCTGAAGGGCCTCACAGTGAAACAGCCCGATCTTGGATGTCATTGTACAGCATTTTCAGGCCTGCTTTGCACAGGGCAGCCAGCTGGCCTGCCAGCCTGCACTGAAAACACAAGCCTGTCCTTTGTGCAGAAGCACAGGCTTTGGGCAGGGCTCTCCAAAAGTCGTGAAAGGGCATAAATAAACCTCACCAAGTTAAAAACCTGATGAGGATTATATGAAATGCACCACTGTACACCGCTTTTGAAGATTTGGGAAGGTATTCCCGAGTACC
>JACYMC010000026.1 GCA_015272195.1 Candidatus Sericytochromatia bacterium | reverse complement strand
TTTCTGGGTTTGAGTGAGCCAAGCTTAGAGTTGCTTTTTGAGTTGCTTTTTGAGTCACCTGAAGGGGGCTTGGAGGAATTTTTGCTATTGAGGCCCAGCAGCTCTTCGATTTGCCGTGAGCGCTCTTTCAGTGCGGTATTTTCCGCTCTTAAAGCGGCATTCTCAGCTCTGAGTAACGCATTTTCATGCTCAAGCTGTGCCACTTTTTCTTCCAGATAAGCAATGCGTTCTGATTCTGTCATGTCTTTAGATTAAGCCGAGATTTGCGTTTTGGGAAGGGGGCTGAAGGGATACCTCTAATGTAGAGTTATCATAGTCAATTCTGGCTAAGCTTATTTTTACTTCTGATCTTTCACTTTTTGTATCAATTATTTTATCTGAATATGTTATTTCCCCATCTTGGGTTAACCTAACGTAGGTTGCGCAACTTGTATTCAAACAAACAACACTTATTAAAACTAATTTTTGAAAAAATTTTTTTTCATAATTTACCTTTTATTTATTATTGGCATATATTTTGTATGGTATAAAATAAAGATATCTTTAATTTTTGAGAGCCAATTACTTATATTCCCTACCTAAAACACCAGGTTGATTTATTTCATTTTCACTGACGTGATTTTGGGGCTTAAGCAAACCAGGCTTAGAGTTGCTTTTTGAGTCGTTTGAAAGGAGTTTGCTACTCAATTATCCGCTTTATATTCCCCGAATTATCAAGCAGAACGATTCTTGCTTTATTAGCGTCTAAAATAATTCTCGGTTTATCAGGTGAGTTCCCATAAAATACCAACCCTTCTTTATCCAGAATGGTTTTTATACTGCCTTTTTCAAACATCATCAGTGAACTACTGGTTAAAACAACGTCTTTTTTATCTGGGCTTCTTAAATATAATCTGCCTTGTCCTTTTTCATTAACACCTAATTCACCCATGCCGTCTACCAATTTGTACCCTATTGCAGATTCCATTTCTTCATAAGCTCCCTGCAGGCCAAGCATCAGCACTGCACCAACTGCACCGGCTATGATTTGTTTAAGCATTTTTATTCTCCTCAGTTTATAACTTGTGCTTTGATAAGGGCTATTTAGTATATCACCCAAGAATTATTGAATTATTTTTTTATTTCCTTTATTATCAATAAAAATAATACTTCCTGAATCAGGACTTAAAAAAAACCTTACTTTATCAGATGATTTCTCAAAAAAAGCCAGCCCTTTCCCGTTTAAATGCGTCCTTACGATGGATTTGTCTTCTTTTTCTAAAAACATCAGCTGACTGCCATCCATAAAAGCAGAATCTTCATCTGGGTTTTTTAGAGAGAGCACCCCTCCTGTATCATCAAGAATACTTAGTGAGCCCATACCACTTTCCAGTTGATAATGTGAAGAAGACTGCATCTCCTTATAAGCACCCTGAATACAAAATGTTAATATTGCGCCGAATATACCGGCTGTCATTTGTTTGCGCATGTTATATGTGTTCTCCTGTTATTGATTTTTATTGCGACTGAAGCACAGGCGTAAGGTTTTCTGGGGCTACCGGCACTTCATATTCGGGGTTATTCGCATCAAGTACCTGATAGGCAAAAAATGTATCCAGGGCTTTCTGGGTATTGAGATCGTAAACCACGCCTTTAAGCGTGAACCAGGGGTAAATATCTTTCTGATTATCGCCAAAATAAAAAATCCAGGACCGATCCTGATCATCTCTCAAAGACATACCGAGTTGGCTGTCTTTGATTTTGTTAAACAAGTCAGAACTATAGCCTTTCCAACTTATCGTGTTAAAAATATTCAGATCGGGTGGGATCATATTGCTTTGGGTGCAGGTCCCTAATTTAATGACCTCAGAAGAGCTACAGGGAACCAGATAACTCATGCCCTGCGATCCCTCAATAAATCCAGCCAGATCATTAGATTCCACAATTTGTTGGTCGAAGGAGCGCACTTCTGAAAGTTGCTTCAGAGTGGCTTTATATGTTTCGCCCTGATGGGTTTTGATCTGCCATTCTCCTTCGACCTTTGCCAGACCGCCTTGTAGATAAGCATTCAAGAATTTTTGTGCGGGATCTTTAAATACCCGCAAAGGTTCTGATGCAATAAAATGTTCGGCTATCCATCCACTGGTCCCATTTTGCAGTGCGATATTGGCCCATATATAGCCGTCCGCATCTTGATTGAAAGCAGAGTTGGTTTTAACTTTGGTATTTAAATCGCTCTTATACAAAACCTGACCTTGCAGCGAAGGTGTTTTACGAATATTGATGCCTGCTCGAATAATATAAGCACTCTGAGACAGGTTTTCCGAAGGCCTGGGCTCAGGTGTTGCTGAAGGTGTAAGCTCAGCTGTGACAGTTGCTGATGAGTTTAACTTGGTTGGCGTTTTGTCTTCATGCTGGGAAGGAGATTCCGTGGGCTCACTTTTATCTTTGCAGGCTATGAGTAAGAGCATGCAACTGATCAAAGTTAAAGAAATTGGTTTTTTTATGCCTAAGCGTGTGAAAATCAGTATTTTGCTGTCCATAGACCAGTGGATAAGCATCACGAGTATCCTTTAGGGTGCGTTTATTACATGTATAAACAATTTCAACTTTAAAGTCAATAGTTGTTTGGCTAAAAGCAATTCAATCTGGTATTCTGGCTAACGCCAGTCGACAGATCCATAGCTGCGATCTTGACTTGCATCAAAAGCGCTGGCCATAGGCGTCTCAGTCTCATCATTGCTTTGTAAATCTTTAATATAAAACCCTGAACGAAATGGAACACGGCATAAAACCCAGCGATTGTCTGGCAAAACGCGGGCTTCTGCACAGTTGCTTTTTAAAAGTGCAATCTGACTGCCGTCAGGATTCATCTGGTACAGATCGGTTGTTGTCGGGTTTGTCGCCGTCAACTGAAAAAGAATCTTTTGACCGTCAGAGCGCCATTGGGGGTAACGTATATAGGGAGACGAGAAATTGCTTAACTGAACAGGATTTGAACCATCAGCATTCATGCGCCAGATCTGGCTGCTCCCGCTGCGATCTGAAATAAAAATGATGGATTGCCCATCTGGTGAAATGCTGGGCATGCTATTGGCATAAGCAGTGGTTAAGAAGATTTGGCTTGGAGGATTAAGTTGAATTTTGACAATATCATGGCGTTCCATTTGCTGATTGGGTGAGAAGCCCGCCACGATAAATTGCCCGTTTGGTGACCAGTCAAGCTCAACATGGTGCCCCGTGGTTGAAGCGATCAGTTCTGTGGCTTGGCCGCTTCCGTCGGCATTGACCATCATAATGCGACTGCGCACGGTGAAATGGGGTGCAAAATCTGAGACTGGCAAAGTGAAATCGCGAAGGCGAGAAACAAAAGCTATTTTGCTTTTATCCCGCGACCATCTGGGGTACTCCTGATAAATAAATTGGCCAGACTCTGTAGGGGCTGGGGTATCAGTGAGCTGCAGAAGATCTGTCGCATCAGGCCGCATGGTATATATCTGGCCAGGATGACCGGAGTCATTGGGACTTTTTTTAAAATAAGAAAGAAAAAGAATGCGGCCAGGCAGTTGTGAAAGCTCAATGGCAGGCGCCGGGGTTGGAACTGGGCTTGCAGTGGGGACAGGCGTCGGCACAGCCGTAGGCGCTGGCGTCGGCGTGGGGCCGGCTGTCGGCGCGGGTGTGGGAGCAGCGGTAGGCGCAGGCGTCGGCTCAGGTGTGGAAGCAGGTGTGGGCGTTGGTTCAGGCGTGGCTTCTGCTGTGGGCTCAGGTGCTGGCGTGGGGGCCGGACTGGGCACTGCAGGCCCTGAGGGTGCAGCGGCAGCAAAACCACCACCGCCCCCTCCGCCGCCACCGCCACCAGTGCTGGCAGTTGCAGCGACATCATCAATCTGCAGGGTCTTGCGCAAATTGCCGTTGGCTCTGGCGGTCACGGTCACCGTGGCCGGGCCAGCCTTGCGGCGCAGCAGGCGGCCTGAATCCGGGTCCAGCTCAAACAGGTCGGGCTGGTTGACCGTATAGATCAGCTCACGGCTTTTGCTGCCGTCGGGCAGTTGGAGCCAGGCGTTAAGGTACACATTTTGCCCCACGCCCAGGGCGTAGCGTTCCTGCTCCACTTGCAGCTCAGCATCAGCCAGGGCCGCAGCCTGAGGGGTCTGGGCCGTGCTGGGGGTGACGGTCAGCTGCAGCCGGGCGCGCTGACCGCCAACTTCGGCTTCCAGCCAGGTCTGGCCGGGGTGCTCGGCCTTGAGGCTGCCCTGGTAAATCGTGGCCAGCTGCGGGTTTTCAAGCTGCCACTGAATTTTACTGTGGTTGATCACCTCGACCGTCTGGCCGTTGTTGAGGCGGGCCAGCACCTGAATGCGCCGCACTTCGAGGGGCTCCAGACTCAGGCGGGCCGGGTTGAGCTTCAGCTCGGTAATCTGCAGGGCTGTTTCTTCAGGGCTGAGCTGAATGCGCTCGACCTCAACGGCAGGCAGCGGTCGGGGCGGGCCTGGCGCGTCGGGTGTGCTCTGTTGCGGCGGTGTGCAGGCCAACAGAGCCATCAGCACGCCGAGAGCCGGCGTCGTCAGGCGCACAGAGCGATAAGAAGAATAAATGTGAATAGGCAACAGGCGAAAAGACATTACACATATTTTAACATGTTGACAGGCTGTTGTAAGCGCTCAGGTACGGTAAAATCAGAGGCTGAGCGTTATTGAACTGAGTGCCTGATCCTCTGGCTGTTGCTAAGCTTCAAGCAAAGGTAAAACCTGAATCAAAGGCTCAAAACGTTTAAAATCAGCGGTATTGTGCGTTAAAATCGCTTCAATCTGATAAACCTGCATCATCGCTACAATATTGGCGTCATGAATTTGTTTGCCGCCCAGCTGTTTTTGAGCGATCAATGCCTGCAATGCCTGATTGACTTCCGGGCCTTCGGCTGTCAGGCAAAAGGCGGCGATCATCTGCTGCCAGTCGTGTACAGCCTGTGAGGCTGTCAATGCGGGTGAGCAAGCCTGAGGCCGGGTCATGACCGAGAAGTATTCCCGCAGGCTTTGGTAAGCAATCCATAATACCGTCTGGTCTTGTCTGAGTTCGGCCAGGCGTCGGCATGCATGGGTATGAAAAGAAGATGTTGCCACCTGACGGTAAATCAGAATATTGGTATCAAGAAAGACGTTCATGCTCAGCGTACAGGTCTTCTCTGCGGAAGCTGCCTTCTGACTCAACCAGACTTATATTTTCATAAGCCTGTAACGGCCAGCCATCATCTGTTGCAGGCTCAACAGCAGATTTTTTATGATTTTGCCGATCGCGTTTGGCCAGAAGGTACTCCATAAAATCGAGTACTTCTTCGCGAATATCCGGCGGCAGATTTTCAATCCGTTCTGTCAGGCTCATGATTTTAAATCCTTATGCTGATACTCTCCTGATTTTAACACAGCAAGCGCCTGCGCTTCAGTGAGATGTCAGTAACTGAAACAGCGTTTCCATCACGTCCAGCCCCGGATCACTGCGACCATATGGGTCCAGGGGGGGGTATTTGCGTGTCAGCTGACCGCTGGGACTTTGATCGGCCACCTGCCCGAGGTAGACCCGGTCTTTGATCTGGCTTTTGAGCCAGTTGTAGTCGGGGGATGTGCCCTCACCACGCCACTTGAGGCTGGCCACCTCCTGGTGCGAAAAAATCCGCGACCCTGGAATACCCGCCTGCTGCTGCAGGGTGGCCACCAGATCGGCCGCCGCAGCCAGCTGGGCGCTGTTGCCGGCGAGGTAGCGCTGCATAATCGACCCCCGGCGGCTGCAGCTGCTGGTCCCACAGACAGAAGCGCTGCCGACCAGCTCAATGCCCAGGGCGATATCGTTAACGCCGGCCTGGCCTTTGCTGATGCGGTTCAGCGGGCTGTACTGCACAATCTGCCCCCGGGCATCGATGGCAAAATGGGTCCAGACCCCGCCGAGGTATTGTTTGACTGAACCATAGGCAAAGGTCTGGTAGGCACTGTTTTCGCTCTCGCTCTCGGTGGAGTGCAGCACAATGATCTGCGGCTGCATAACATGTTGCTGGGCATCGGCGATACCAAAGCGGTGGGAAAAATACTGCCGGATGGCCTGCCAGCGGCCTGCATGTGCCGCCGGGTCTTTAAAAAAAGGCAGGGTTTTATGCTGCACCGCGCGGCCCCCCAGGGTTTGCTTTAAGTAGGCGGGCAGGGTCGCCGCTCCAGCTTCGGCAGGCGGCTCAGAGGCAGAGACAGTCGTCGCAGGTGTAGGTGCGGCCTGGCTTTGGAGCGGTGCTGCCGCTGCGCTCAGGAACACAAACAGGCTGGCCAGCAGACTCAGTGCTGCACCCTTTGGCAAAAACGGCTGCAGCGGTTGGCGTATGGGCATGACTGCTCTCCTGCGTTTGTTGACTGTGCTCTCAAAGTGTAAAGACACGGCCAGTCAAAGTCAAACCGATGGGCCTGAGCCTGTCTGAAAAGGATCTAAAAATGGCAGCAAGGGTTTGGGGCCCTTGCTGCCAGGATTAAACAACACGGGACGCGGAACGCCGCGGGTAAGTGTTGACATGCGCTGATAGCCCTCCTGAAGCGATGCGTGAGGGTGATCTGCACCCCACCCATAGCTTAGGCGATGCATTTCGGCGGGCGGTATCACTGCCGCCTTATTCTGCCGGCGGGCCCCATTCCAGCGCGGGGTCGTTGAGGGGCAGGGCCACTTTGCCGTGCTGAAAGAACTTGACCGTGACCGTGCGCTCCGGGCCGTTGCTGCTGCGGCTCAGAATACTGCCCAGACCATAATGGCTGTGGCGCACCTGACCAGGCTTCAGGGCGGGCCGATCCAGGTAGAGGGCCTTCAGCTCAGCTGCTTCAGCCTCTGTCAGCAGGCTGGCATCGCCTTCAAAGCAGGCCGCTGACGGCGGCAGAGAGGCCTCAGGACGCTCACGCTGCTGCCAGCCGATCCAGGCGCGCAGACGCTGCAGCAGGCCTTCGGCCAAGCTGCCGTTGCGGCTAGCCCAGGTTTTAAAGTACGACGCCAGCCCCAGCTCGTGAATCAGGTTCAGCAACTGCGGCAGGCTGGCCCAGCGCCAGGCAGGGTTCTCGCCTTCAGCGCCCGCTTGCAGCATGCCGCTGAGCTGCAGCACCTGTCTGAGGCGATCGGCGGCCCGGGCCTGCAGCAAAAATTGGCTCTGGTTGTCGCAGTACAGCAGATGCAGGGCCTGCCGGGCCCGGGTAATGGCCACATAAAACAGGCGGCAGTCATCTTCCAGCGCGGCCGCCTCCTGGGTGCGGGCAGGCAGAATGCCGTTCTGACAACCGGGCACCACCACGAGATCCCACTCCAGCCCCTTGGCCCCGTGAATGGTGCTGACGGTGATCACATTGCTCTCCTGACGCTGATCCTGATCGCGCTGGTTTTGACTGAGGCGATCCAGTTCTTGCAGCAGGGCGGGCAGATGGGGCTGACTGGCACTGAAGTCCAGAAAGGCCTGAATGCCGTCGGCTTTGTCCTGACCGATTTGGGGCACAGCACTCTGGCGCTGCAGCCAGCCGGTATAGTCGAGGGCCTGCACCAGCTCCTGCAGGGCTTTTTGAGCTGGCAGCTGCTCCAGCCAGGCCCGGCTCAGCTGGCTCAGCACGCCACTCAGGCGCAGCAGATGATCGCTGAGATACTCCTTTGCACACTGAGCGGCTTCAAGCCGCAGGGCCCGTGTGAGGCTGGTGTTGTCGCCCAGCACCCGGGTCATGACCTGCTGACTCAGCTCTGTGGTGATATAGCGGTTGGGACGTTTGTAGACCCGGTTCCAGGCCTTGAGCAGGCGCCGGGAGGCGTCGGCCGACAGCAACTGCCCCTGCTCCAGCAGGGTGTTCCAGTGGGCCAGATCCACATAATTCAGCAAATCGCGGATTTCAGGGCGATTGAAGAAATACTGCTTGCCGGGAATCACATAGGGCAGGTTGAGCTGCAGCAGGCGGTGTTCAATCAGCGGGGTCTGGGACCAGTTGCGCACCAGCACCACCATCTCTTGCAGGGGCATGCCCTGATCGCGGGCTGCCACCAGCAGGGCACAGGCTTCTTCGGCCATGGCCTGATTGTCGCTGCACTGAATCAGGCTGCTCTGACCGCCAAAGCCCTGGGTGAGCTGCAGGCGCTTCTCACGGCGATGACGGTTTTGGTGAATCACAGCATTGGCCAGCACAATCTGGCTGGCGCGCGAGCGAAAGTTTTCGCTGAGCAGGTATTCCTGGGCCTGGTAACGCTGGCAAAAGTTCAGAATAAACTCCGGGCTGGCCCCACGCCAGGTGTAAATGGTCTGGTCATCGTCGCCGATGGCCATATAGTTGCGGTGGGGCTGGCTGAGCAGATCCAGCATTTCGCTCTGGGCCAGATTAACATCCTGAAACTCATCGACCAGGATGCAGTCATACTGCTGGCTGCAGGCCTTTAACAGGCTCGGATAGCGCCAGAAGCAGACCCAGGCCTCGCTGAGCAGATCGTCAAAGGTCAGCAGCTTGTGCGCCAGGCGCACCTCCTCAAACAGGCGGTACAGGGTCAGATAATGCGGCAAGTTGGGTGGTGCTTCAGCCTGGCGGGCCCATTGCAGCGCGCCTTCAGGCAGCTCCATCTTGGCCAGATCGGCAAAGCGCAGATTGCCCTTGCACCGGCTGACATAGTCTAAAAAGTCTTCGCGATCCAGATGCTCCAACTGACGGTTAAGCGCAGGCTGCTGACGCGCCTGTTTAAGAGCCAGTCCGTAAATCTGCGAGCTGACATGCTCGTCGCTGGGCAGCTGGGTATGCTCATGGTAGGCGCCGCGCGCAATGGCCTGTTTGAGCACGCGCCAGCCAATGCCGTGCAGGGTCTGACACTGCACCTGCTGGCAGTGGGGCCATTGCTGCAGACGACGCTTTAATTCTTCGACGGCAGACTTGTTAAAGCTGCTGGCCAGAATGCGCCGGGGCGCAAACACGCCCGCGCGCACCAGGCGCTCAATGCGGTGCACCATGGCGGTGGTTTTGCCCGCGCCGGCCACGGCAAAGACCAGGGCCGGCCCGTGATCATGGGCCACCACGGCCTGTTGTTCTTCGGTTAAAGTATAGCTTGTCATTTTTTAACTCCTGTTATCTTTTCAGTTTAAATGAAATTAGTGGGCGTCAACGTTTTTTTTTGCATAAATAAAAAGCCCTGTCTGACTATTGGGTTCAATCAGGCCAGGGCTACAACAAAGATGTACTCAGAGGCAGATGTTACGGGCGCTCGGTGGGCAGGTGTGGGGGGTTAAACATTGTCAAAAGCCTCCTGAAAGGTGTGTTGGGGATCATTTAATAAGTTGCCGCAGATGCGGTGCGTTTTTTTGCGCTGACACGACAGGCGCCCGGCCGGTTTTAAAGATCTGTAAAGGGCCGGCCTTTTTTAAGCTCAAGGTAAGCAGCGTCACACAGGCGAATCACAAAGTCTCTGGGGCCGGGCAAGAGACGGATCAGCTTGTGCTGCCACCCGACCCGGTTGTCGGGCAGCGGGCTTTTGCAGCGTGGTGCAGTCAGAGCATGCTGCCTGAGAGCAGGTGGAGCCGGCGCCTGGCTGCAGCACAGCCCCCGGTGTTGTTGTGCAAGCTGAAAGGCTCTGGGCATGGCTTGTCTCCTTTTGATTCGTATGGATTCAGGGTCAAAAAACAGGCCAACCCGCCAGGTATGGTGATTGACCTGACGGGTCGATGGGTGTGGCTTCAGCGGCGTCGGCTGCCGAAAAAGTGGCTGCCGCCTGAGGGCTTTTGGCGTGGCGGCAGGTAGGTGTTCTCAAAGGTGTAGCCTTGAGACAGGCTCTGTGCTGTTTGGGCGGTGGGGTGATACATGAACAGTCTATGACCGGCGGCAGTCAAAAACGCATCGGCGCACATCATAATGGGATTATAAAATATTTCGTATCCCTTCAGCCCCCTTCCCAAAACGCAAATCTCGGCTTAATCTAAAGACATGACAGAATCAGAACGCATTGCTTATCTGGAAGAAA
>JACYMC010000228.1 GCA_015272195.1 Candidatus Sericytochromatia bacterium | reverse complement strand
AAAACGCACCTGATTAGACGCCTACGGCGTCTACACCTTATATCCCCGACCTGAATGACGGGGTTTTACGGTGTGCTTGATAACGACTGACGCTGCCCAGAAAAAGATGCTTCAGACTGCGCTGGCCGTGGCGGCCCATCACAATCAGGTCGACCTGACGCTGCTGGGCCAGCGCCACCACCACATCCGCCGGGTCTCCGCGCACCAGCAGGGGTTCCCCCGCCAGGCCGGCCTGGTTTAAAGGCCCCAGATAAGACTGCATCAGATCTTCGGATTCCGGATAAAAGCTGCGCTCTACAAAATCAAGCGCGCCAGGTGCGAGATCCGGGACCGTATTGCTATGAAAAGAGTGAACCAGCAACAGGCGGGCATTAAAAGCACAGGCAAGACCCTGAGCGCTTGCTGCTGCCACACGGCTGCTGGCAGATGCATCGATGGGCAATAAAATCTTTTGATACATCAGAACAGCATAACACAGGCTCTGTGAAGGTGATGTGTGTCATTTGATTCTGCACCAGACCTGTGCTAGGATGTAGCCAATCCCGTCGAAGAAGGTAGGAAAATCTCAGCATGGTACAACCTCTTTCTCCCGATGATCTTTTAGCGCGTGACCTGGATACCCTGAGCCAGCCGGCCAATCTGTTCCGCTTTCGCGTTGATCGGGAAAACGTCGTCATCGATTTTGGTTATCTGCCCCCCATTATGCAGGAAGAAGTCGAAACCCTGCAAAAAGAATGCGTTCCGGTGCATACCCGCATCGCCATTCCCTATTCCCTCGGTAAAGAAGTTGCCGAAGCGCTCCTGAAAACCATTGAATCCGTTGAAGCTTCTATGGGTGGCGCACCCGCGCCCGGTCGCCCACCCGGCCCGCCCGGCGCACCGCCACCGGGCCGTCCGCCAGGCCCCGGTGGTGGCCCACCGCCCGGCCCGCCCCCTGGTGGCAGACCCCCTGGTCCGCCCCCTGGACGCCCACCCGGACGCTAACTTTCTGAAAAGCGCTCTGCCTCCCCGGCAGGGCGCTTTTGTATGACTGAAAGCGCCTCCAACCCAGAGCGCAGGTGCAGATCCCGCTGAGGAAAAGGAATCTGAATGCCGTGTTTCTGAAAAACCTGCCAAATCATAAAATTCAGCTCACCTTTGAGTTTGGCCACAGGAATCTGCTTACAGTCAATCCAGACCAAAAGCTCCAGCTCCAGCGCCGAATCCCCAAAAGCCGTCAGCCAGACCGCGGGTTCAGGCTCTTTGAGTACAGCCTCATGCATGGCTGCCGCTTCAAAAAGAGCCTTTTTTACCTGTTCCAGATCCGAATCATAAGCCACACCTACAGACAGGTGAACCCGTGTGTGGGCATTGGAATAAGACCAGTTCACAATTTTGGATTCCACCATATCCACGGTAGGAATAATCAGGTCCACCGCATCCGGTGTGCGCAGCAGGACCCGTTTCCAGCTGACTTCCTGGATATAGCCCATATGCTCCCCCACGCTGACATAGTCCCCCTTTTTGACCAGTCCGGTAAACACCAGCACCACCCCACTGGCAAAGTTTTTGGCAATGCCCTGCAGCCCAAAGCCAATGCCAAAAGCCAGTGCCCCGGCAAAGATCGCAAAGACCGAGAGATCCAGGCCAACCACGTTGAGAGCCACCAGCAGTCCCAGAGCCATCACGCTGTAAAACAGACTCATACTGATCATCTGGTGCAGCGCTGGATTTATTTTCGGGAACACGCGCTCTTCAAGAAACGCATTGGCAATCTGGGTGATCAAAAAGAAAACCAGCAGGACGAGTAAACCATTCAAAAAAGAAAGGGGACTGATCACGGAGCGATCGCCAATGGCTGCAATGGGCTGGCTCAGAATGGCAAACAAAGGCTGCCGGATACCCAGCAAGGCCAAAATACCGTTTAACAAGACCAATGCTTCGATCAGCCAGAGTCCTTTTTGCAAAGCCTCCACCAGACCGGTCTGGCCGGTATCTGTCACCAGACTATTCAGCAAGAGCCGGCGGGCCAGACGCTGAGCCAGGCGCACCAACAGCACCAGCCCCACTACAGCCCAGGAGCGCAAAAAGAGAATCTCCGCCAGATAGCGATAACCGGCAATCCAGAGCAGGCCTTGCAGCAAGGTAAAAGCCGCTACCCAAAGGTAAAAGCGTTTAAAAAAGCGCAAAAAACGCTGATAAACGGGCTCATCAATCTCAGGAAAAAGACTGAAGACATCGGCCTTGCGCGAAATCAGAAAGGTGGCAAACAAGAGCAGGGCGGCATAAAAAGCAAATTGCAGCAGATCCACAAAATCGGTCCGATAGCCCAGATCTCTGAAAGCCACAATCACAGCGCCATGCAGGGCGGCATACAATGAAAAACCGTTGAGGCGCCAGTAAAGGCGCTTCAGCGTGGCCTCCGGAATTTCTCTGAAAAAGGTCTGGCGCTCCTGCAGCAGGCTCTCATGCAGGGCCGTTTGCAGCCCCCGGTAGATCAGGCCCACCCAAAGCAGATCCACCAGCAGGGGAAACCAGCGCTGCTCAGCCTGAAAAGCCCCCCAGAGCAGATGTACCCCAAAGAGCAGACACAAGCCCAACGCCAGGCGGGCCAGCACGACCAGCCCTACCTTGATCAGGCGGCGCGACCAACCGGGCCAGGCCGCTGGCATCAGCGGTACCAGTTTGGCCGGCAGCTGCTGAAAGCGAAAATCAATCCAAAAGAAGAGCCCAAAAAGCAACAGCAGCAAAAGCGCTGCACCCAACCAGAGACTGTCCTGGGCCTGCCAGCTGTATTCAGACCAGCGATTAAGCATAACCTGGATCCGCCAGGGTACATTCTGCAGGTCCTGCCAGACCCCGGTAAAGGTTTCAGGACCAAAAATCCAGGGTTCACGATCAAACAGGGTCTGGATCTGCGCCACATTCTCTTCTGTGGCCTGCTGATCCGATAAAAAGCGCAAACTCGGCAAGTCCTCAGGTTCGGGCGACAAGCCCGGTATCTGCGCCTGGGCAGCACAACCCCAGAGCATGCCGAACAGTATAAAACAACAGACTAGCGCCATTCGGAAGCGCAACCAGGTACTCAACATAAACACCTAGTGAGGCTCTTTCGAAGATTTGGTTTGGGCTGACGCATCTGCAGAAAAACGTTCCCGTCCGCAATAGCGGCAAAAGCGCTCGTCAGGATGCTGCACCCGCCTCAGATCACACTGCACACAGGGGCGCTTACGGGGCCGGCGCAGCATGATCTGATAAAGCACATTGTGCAGCAGGGACATGTTTTAAGCCTTGCGACTGATCGTACGACCCTGCAAAAAGTTCAGCAGATAGTCCGGACCACCGGCCTTGGCGTCGGTGCCCGACATGTTAAAGCCCCCAAAGGGGTGAACATTGACGAGTGAGCCCGTGCAGCCCCGGTTAATGTAAAGATTGCCCACAAAGAACTCATCCTCAGCTCGCTGCAGGTGCTCAGGATTATTAGAGTACACGGCACCGGTCAGGCCGTAATCCGTGCCATTGGCGATTTCAAGCGCATGGTCATAGTCCCGTGCTTTGATAAAAGCCACGACCGGCCCAAAGATTTCTTCCTGGGCCAGCCGTGCATCAGGCGCAATATCAGCAAAGACCGTCGGCGCAATAATATGGCCATGCGCTGAGAGCTTCTCACCACCCGTCATCAGGCGGCCTTCCTGTTTGCCGATTTCAATGTACTTCAGAATTTTGGCCTCGGCTTCGGCAGAAATCACAGCTCCCATATAGTGATCGGGCGATTCAGCCACCGGGCCCACTTTGAGCTGCCGGGTTTTTTCGACCACTTTTTCGAGTACAGTGTCATAGACATCCTGGTGCACAATGGCCCGTGAGCAAGCCGAACATTTCTGGCCCTGAAAGCCAAAGCTGGATTTGACAATGCCTTCGGCTGCGGCGTCCAGATCCGCGTCAGCATCGACCACGATGCCGTCTTTACCGCCCATTTCGGCCACCACGCGCTTGATCCATTTCTGACCAGGGCGGATTTTGGCGGCTTCTTCAATGATCTGCAGGCCGACTTCTTTGGAGCCAGTGAAGTTGATAAAACGGGTCAGGGGATGTTTGACCATATACTGGCCCAGCTCGGCGCCATCACCGGTAATAAAATTGAGCACACCTTTGGGCAGCCCCACTTCTTCCATAATGCGCACAAACTGATAGCCAATGGCCATCGACTCTTCAGCAGGCTTGAGCACCACCGTATTGCCGGTCACAATGGCAGCCGCACTCATGCCTGTCAGAATCGCCAAAGGAAAGTTCCAGGGCGGAATAATCGCTGCCACACCCATAGGCACATAACCAAAAGAATTGTTTTCACCGGCCATGGGAGTCAGTTCATAAGGTTCGTTGAGCCGCAGCATGGAGCGGGCATAAAACTCCAGAAAATCAACAGCCTCAGCCAGATCGGCGTCAGCTTCAAGCCAGCTCTTGCTGACTTCATGCACCATCAGAGCAGCCAGTTCCAGGCGCTCTTCACGCATTTTCTGAGCGGCTTTGAGCAGATAGCCCACACGCTCCTCGACCGGCACACGCGACCAGACCGGAAAGGTCTGATGGGCGGCCTGAATAGCATGCTCAGCATGATCGGTGCTGGCTTTCTGAAAGGTACCCACCACCTGGCTGGTGTTGCAGGGGTTATACGAATGGCACTTGGCATCAGTGATCAGTTTTTCGCCGTTGATCACCAGCGGATACTCCTGATCAAAGCGGCCCGCAACGGTCTTAAGCGCGGCCTCCATCGGCAGGCGGTTAGCGTCCTGGGACCAGTCCAGATAGGTCAGGTTCTGAAAGGGTTCAAGTTTGAGCGTCATAAAAAAGCTCCTTTTGCTGTTCAATACTTTGGGGTATTGTAACATCAAAAAGAGCCCTGCTTTTAATCATCAGCCGGGAAAGGACACAGCCCTGACCCGGCCCCAAAGACTAGAATTTACTCCAGAGATACTGGTTGGTTACCTCATGGTGAAAGCGGATCTCTTCGGTTTTGATAATGCTGCCCAGCAGTTTGGGGCTGCGCTCAGCCACCGCTTTTTTGAGCTCCAGGTATTTGCTGTGTGAGGCCTCACCCAGCAAAGATCTCAGGTACTCACTGCCTTTAAAGTGACGAATGGCGTCGTTGATTTTGTCGGGCAAAAAGCGCGTGCGCGTGCGGCGGCTTTCGGAGTCAAGGGCCTCCGGCATGGGCCCCGAAAAACCGGTCTGAAACAAGGTATAAAACAGCAGATAAGGGTTGGTATCCGGGGCCACCGAGCGCACTTCAATACGGGCCGATTTTTCATTACCCAGCGGAATACGGATCATGGAAGTGCGATCAATCGCTGAAGACTTGATCTGGTTGGGGGCTTCATAGGCCGGATCCAGACGACGATAGGCGTTGACACTGGGGTTCAGAATCAGGCAGAGATCGTTGGCATTGTTAAGAATGCGGTCCACAAATCCCCAGGCCATCGTTGAGAGATTGTCTTCATCTGCGCTATCGTAAAACAGGTTTTTGCCCCCGCGCGACACCGACATGTTGGTGTGCATACCGCTGCCGTTGACATCAGCAAAAGGCTTGGGTAAAAAGCTGGCGGTCATACCCATGCTGTCAGCAATCTGGCGGGCCATCAGTTTGTAGAGCTGAATCTGGTCGGCACAAATCAGGGCATCGGTATAGCTGAAGTTCAGCTCAAACTGGCTGGGCGCCACTTCAGGATGGTCTTTTTCGTTTTCAAACCCCAGCGCACGCTGGGCTTCGGCAAAGCGGTCAATAAACTGACGCAGGGGATCCTGAGGCAGGGAGTGATAATAACCGCCGGTGGACACAAACTCAAAACCACCGTCTGCGGTATAACGCTGCTCGGCGTTGCGACCATTAAATAAAAAGCCTTCCAGCTCCACCGCCACATTGGCGGTCATCTGCTCATCGCGCATCAGCATCTCGGTCATCAGACGCAACTGGCTGCGCCAGTCAGATTCATAGGCCGTGTTATCAAGGTTCTGAATCAGGCCAAAAACCATCACCTTGCCGGGACCAAAGACATCAGCGGGCAGCCAGCGAAAGGAGCCCCAATCAATTTTGAGGCGCAGGTCTGACTCGCGCACAGAGGAAAAACCGCGCACAGAAGAACCGTCAAAGGTCAGGTTATCAGCGCTGCTGAGCAAAAACTTTTTATCGTAGTCCAGCATGTGCAGGCGGCCTTCAAGATCGGTAAAAGCGACCGTAATCGCCTTAAGCTCTTTTTTGTCGCTCAGGTAGCGCATGTACTCTTCCTGCAGCTGATCTTCAGGGGTCCGGTTCATCACTTTGTGCTTGGCTTCAAGATTCAGCTCTTCGAGTTCATCATAGGACATATCCAAAAATTTCTTGGGGGTATTCAGCATGCGTTCCTCTTTTCTTGCTTGGGTGGGTCTAGGGCGCACCCAAAATACACTTTTTAATTTATTGTTTTATTTATAATCACAAAAATTATACCACTAAGCATAATTTTGGCAACAGCTAAATTAAAATGTGGTTTCTAAGATATTTTTTCAATGGGCGCAGATTGCAGGTGCAGGGTTTTGACCCCCGAAGCAAAGCGGATTTTGGCCAGGGGCGGAATAATTTTTTCGATCTGACCATCCCCCAGAGAAGGGTGGCGCACCCGGTCCCCTACCACCAGTGCGGCAGCGGCCTTCGCCGCCGGAGCAGAGCGGGGCATATCTGGCTGGGGCACGCGGCCCGCTGGCATGGCCGGACGCTGTGCAGAAGCAGGCAGCGCTGACTGAGTGCCTGCCTGCTTCTGCTGCACCATCTGCGCAATACGCCGGGTGGCCGGATGCAAGGGCACTGTTTCGGGTTCAGAGCGCGATTCACCCGGCAGATCCGTTAAATCCGGCAAATCCTTGACCCCTTTGAGGTTCATTTTTTTGAGCCTTTGCTCGTAGTTATAACGCTGCACGTCGGCCAGCAGCTCGCCCGGCAGCTCAAGATGCTCACCCATTTCGAGCACAAAGCGCGACAGGCGGCTGTTGACCACCCCGCGCCGGTTGCGGCGCTGACCGGCAAAGGTCATAAACAGGCGATCCTGGGCGCGGGTCACGGCCACATACATGAGACGGCGCTCTTCTTCAATGGCCCCGTTGCTTTCTTCCAGAATCGAGCGCACATGCGGAAAAATGCCTTCTTCCACCGCCGGAATAAACACCATCGGAAACTCCAGCCCCTTGGCCCCATGCACAGTCATCAGGTTAACGGCCTGGTTCTGCTCTTTGAGATTATCGGTATCTGAAAACAGGGCAATTTTTTCGAGAAAGCCCGTCAGGCTGGTTTTGTCTTCGGCTTCGGCTTCATACTCCAGCGCCGCCTGAATCAGGGCGGTCACGTTCTCCTGGCGATCCACCCGCTTTTTGCTGTCGGGCTCCTGCTCCAGTTCGGCCCGGTAACCGCTTTCGTGGTAGACCCGCTCAATCAGCTCCGAAACCGGCATGGGCTCCTGGCGCCACTGGCGCAGCTGCCAGGCCAGGGTCTGCAGGGCTTCCTGGGCTTTGGAAGAGGGCAGTTGAGCGGTCACCCGCTCGGTCTGAATCGCATCCCAGAGGGTCAGGCCCCGGCCTTCAAAGCTGGCCGAGGTTTCAAGCATTTCAACGGCTTTGGCCCCCAGCCCACGTTTGGGAACGTTCAGAATGCGCTTGAGGCTGAGGCTGTCGAGGGGGTTTTGCAGCACATACAGATAGCTCAGCAAATCCTTGATTTCGCGGCGGTCATAAAAGCGAAAGCCGCCGACCACATGGTAGGGCACGCCGTACTGGATGAGTCTTTGCTCATAAATGCGCGACTGGGCGTTGGTGCGGTACAAAATGGCAAAAGAGCCAAAAGGAATCTGCTCCTGCTCCTGCAGTTTTTTGATCTGTTTGACAATCCAGGCCGATTCCTCGTCTTCGTTGAGGGTCTGCACAAAGCGCAGGGGCTGGCCCTGGCCGCGGGTGGCGATCAAATTTTTGTCAAAGCGCTCACTGTTGCGCTGAATCAGGGCATTGGCTGCCGCCAGAATGCGGCCGGTGGAACGGTAGTTCTCTTCGAGCTTGATCAAACGGGCGTCGGGGTAGTCTTCCTGAAAGCGCAAAATAATGCGAAAGTTGGCGTGACGAAAAGAATAAATGCTCTGATCCACATCACCCACCACAAAAATATTGCGGTGGGCGTCGCCCAGCAGGCGAATCAGCTCAAACTGAACGGTGTTGGTGTCCTGGTACTCATCGACCAGAATCTGGGCAAAGCGCTGCTGCAGACGGTGACGCGCGTCAGGTTGCTCGCGCAGCAGGCGCAGGGTCAGAAACAGAATATCGTCAAAATCCATGGCGTTATTGAGGCGCAGAGTTTCCTGGTACTGGCGGTAGACCTTGAGCTGAAAGGCATCTTCAAAATCACTGGCCGAGACCGCCTCCGGCGGTAGATCGCTGTTTTTGAGCCGGCTGACAATCTGAAGCAGCTTGCTGGCCTGGTAGTCCTTGGGGTCCAGGTTGAGGCTGCGGATGGTCAGGTCCATCATTTTTTCCTGATCTTTGGGATCATAAATCGCAAACTGGCCTGTATAGCCCAGGTTCAGGCTTTCAATTTCCTGACGCAGAATGCGGCAGCAGATGGCATGAAAGGTGCCCGCCCAGATCTGTTTGACCTGCTCCCAGCCCAGCAGTTTGGCCAGGCGCTCGCGCATTTCGCGGGCCGCTTTATTGGTAAAGGTCACCACCAGAATGCGGCTGGGGTCCACCAGATTGCGGTCGAGCAGATAGGCCACCCGCTGGGTTAAAACGCGGGTTTTGCCGGCGCCGGCACCGGCCAGCACCAGAGCGGGCCCGTGCAGGTGTTCCACGGCCTGTTTTTGGGATGGATTGAGCATAATAAAAGCATTGTACCGTTTTGTCAGCGCACAGCACCGACTATTTGCACAAGAATTTCAGAATATCGTGAGCATCAGTATCTTCCAATCCTGATCTGTCCTGGAGAGCTGGGCAGTAACTGTTTTGATCTCTGAATGATCGCCAGAACGCGTGATACGCGTAAACAAAACCTTGGCATAAGTGGTTGTTCCAAAGGTATTTGTCAGGATAACCCGGAGATTTACGATTTCATGCTGCCCCTGGGCGTGCAGTTGCTGAAAGCTTTCAGGCAAACTGGCTGCCAGGGAAGACTGCTCATCCAGCAATTGCTGATAGGCCTGCAGATCGCCCTGATTGACCACCTGAATATAGTTTTGCAGAAAAGCTTCAACGGCAGCCTGAATGCTGGGATCTGTCGTTGAACCGGCTCCTGTGCCTGTAGAAGTATCACCTGAAGCATTTGGCCCGGTCACCACCGTACTGCCACCGACCACTTCTATACGTGTGATCAGTGGATTATTGACAGCCAGCGCGTCACCTTCTGGGCCTGGAGAAGTTGTTCCAACCGTAACGGTTTGCGTCACGGTGGTTTCAGGGCGTATATCCCATATTTTCCAGGCAGATCCAGATTTTCTGAAGCTCATCAGCTGGGTGCGCTTTGTCCCGGATTCGCGGGCAAGCGTTACGGCAGCTGTCACTTCATCCTGTATCTGGGACTTAAAAACCGTAGCCGTTACCGTCTGGGGTGTGGGCTCAGGGATTTCTTTCATTTCATTCACCCCCGGCAAAAGCGGGGATTCTGGGTGAATTGTGGCTTTAAATGCCGTAAGATCACCCCTGGCATAAGCATCCATCTGCACAGCGATTAACTGGCGGATATCTGACTGTACCGAAGCCGGAATGCTTTCTGCCGATGAATCCGTGGGAATGTCTGGATTGACTCGGGTGACCTGACGGTATTCTGTTACACCATCGCTCCCGTCAGATGTACCGACACTGACAGTCTGAGAAACAAGGGTCGGAGATGTTGCCAAAGGATTTGAAGACACCGGCACTTCAGATGAGGTATCTATTGCAGTACAGGCAGTCAAACCAAGCAGAGATAACACAGAGCCCCCCCTGGCTTTCAGGGGGATGTGGTGTCTGGCAGGGTCATCCAAAAGTCAGGGAACCAAATTTGATCAATCGTAGAGCTTGTGCGG
>JACYMC010000095.1 GCA_015272195.1 Candidatus Sericytochromatia bacterium | reverse complement strand
GAATATGGCCATTTTTGACAGTATTGGCCGATTGGCAACTTGGACAAAGGAACATGGGACACCTCTTGATTTTCCCAATCATAACCTATCATGACTTCCAAGGCACTACCCTGACAGATTGTCGACCTGCAGCCATTTGGTTTGCCCTGGGTCTGTACTGGGCGGCACGTGAGCAGGCTCCGGGTAAGGGGCAATGACGCCAGTCGCTTTGCTGACCACCTGCTCCAGCGTGAGGGTCTCGCCGCTGGTTTTGATCACCGCATCGTGCACTCCGGCAGGCAAATCGTCAGGAATGCCAATCACGGCCAGGTTTTCGAGGATGTCGATAATCGGCACCAGCACCGGCCCGATTTTGACCTCCAGGTTGCGAATGGGCTGCTCAAAATGAATGCCCACAAAGTCATGGGCATCCACCGCCAGGGTCTGGCCCGGTATCAGCCAGCGGTTACCGGTCTTGTCGTAGACGTAGCTGTTGATGGGCAGCTGCTCAGCACCGGGCGGCGTGTTATTGACAGCCAGTGTTCCAAAGTCACCGGTATCATTCAACACAGAAAAAGGCACGCGATTGCTTGTACCATTAGAGCCACCCACACTGACCTCATAGGTTTTATTGGCGCGTAAACGGTTCAGGTTATCGCGAGCAGGGTCCAGAACAAACAATGCTTCACTTCCTTGATTATTAAGGCCTTCTTCACTTTGCGCAAAATCCATCGTGACTTGAATCAGATCAGAACCACTGCCTGTTTCATGAAAGTTCAGTTTGAGACCTGCCAGAGGAGCGCCCAGATTGGCCAGGATATTTTTGCCTCTGACTTTGACTTTGAAGCCATCCGTACCAGCGTCAGGTACCTGGGTCTGGTTAAAGCTGTTGCCGCTGATCGCCAGACCGACCTCAGCCAGCTCAGGTGCAGGTATGGCCTCTATATCCAGTACCTCGATTTTATCGACGGGCAATGTGTCTGACCCCATTTGCAGTGTGTTTGGCTGATCTGTAACCCAGCCAAACACAGAAACAAATTGTCCGTGAGCAAAAGCGTTCCAGACATCGCTGGGTACAGTCTGCATCAACTGGCGCTGACGTTCATGGGCTGGGTTACCTGTGTTTTGGGGTTGCGCATAACGGTTCATGCGCAAGACCAGTTGATTTCCCTGCTTCTGAAGCTGACCGGGATAGCTGTGGGCTACCTGAATCGGCTTGTCTGTTTTTTTAATCGCCTCTTCAACGGCATGCTGAATATCCAGGAAGGGTTCATTATTTAAAACGGGTGGTTTATGGGTGATGTTTAAACGCGTGGGACTGCTGCGCAAAATATCCAGAATTTCACGGGGTGTTAAATTTGGGTTGCGAGACTTCATCAAAGCGACTGTGCCGGTCACGATAGGACAGGCAAAACTGGTGCCTGATGAACCCAGAATACGGGTGCCGTCATAGGCCAGAAATTCAACATCTGATGCGGGAGCCCAGATCGCATCAGTCACAATATTTGAGCCTTTGGAGGGTGTGCTGTTGGGTTTGACATACTCCCCTCCCTAAAGGAAGGGGATTCTCAAGCTACGCTTACCCCAATGGGTTACGTTAGCGGTGCTGTCTTCAT
>JACYMC010000049.1 GCA_015272195.1 Candidatus Sericytochromatia bacterium | reverse complement strand
AGGCTGGCTGGCTCAGATGATAGGCTGTCTCAGGACTTTTCATTCTGAAGCACTGCAGTCCGATTGTCTTTTATTGACCTGACGGCCAAAATCTGGCAAAATCAAGACACCCTGTGCAGAGCAACTGAACGTTGTGGAGGTAACTGTTATGCCCCGATTGCGTCCCCGTTTCAGCCTGGTGGTTCCCTGCCACCCTGCTCTGGCCCTGTCCCGTGTCCGTCTGCGCCTGCGAGAGGCCGAATGCCCCTATAGCGGCGTGGTCACCCAAAACCATATGGTGCTCAAAATCTGCGAACAAAATCGGCACTACTGGTCACCCCAGCTGAGTGTGGATGCCGATCCCCATCCTGAGGGCACCCTGCTGCGGGGTCATTTTGGCCCCCATCCCAATGTCTGGACCCTCTTTCTGGCCTTGTATGCTTCGGTGATTTTTACCCTGGTGTTTGCCGCCATGTATGCCGTTTCGCAGTGGCTGATCGCCCAACCCCCCACGGCCCTGTGGGCCTTTCCAGCCGGTGGCCTGCTGCTGGGCCTGATTTACAGCGTGGCCTGGTTTGGCCAACGCCTGGCCCATGAACAGATGCAGCAGCTGAGCGACTTTTTTGACTGTGCGGTCTGCCAGCCTGCCGTCGAACGTCTTGAAGCCGATCTTACAGCCTGTCAGTCCTGTCAGCACAAGGCCGAAGCAGTTTCAGCCTGAGCTATCTGCTGCGTACAAACTGCGCGTACCAGGTGCTGGCGGGAATACTCAGCAAATAGGCAAACAGCGTCAGCGCCAGCGTCAGCCAGAAGGCCTTGCCGAGCGCAAAGGCCCAGAAAAGCGCCAGCGCAAGCAGGCCCCAGAACATGGGATGCTCGCGCAAAGACAAATGTTTGATCGAAAGTGTGGGAATTCGGCTGATCATCAGAGCCCCAACGCCCAGGAGACAGAAAACCAGCAGCAGAGGCGCGCGCAGCCAGTGCCCCAGGCCTGAAAAAAACAGCATCATCGGGGTCAGCAAAAGCAAAGCGCCCACCGGAGAGGCCAGACCCACAAAAAAGCGGGGCGGGGCGGGCGTGCCAGGCGCAGATTGCTGACTCAGATTAAAGCGGGCCAGGCGCAACACACAGCTCAGAATAAAAAACAGCACCGCCAGCCAGCTCCAGGCAGAAGCATCCTGCAGACCCCAGAGGTAAAGAATCAGGGCGGGTGTCACGCCAAAACAGATGCTGTCAGTCAGAGAATCCAGCTGGGCGCCAAACTCGCTGCTGACCTTAAAATAACGCGCCACCCGACCGTCCAGGCCGTCGCAGAGGGCAGCGAGCAGCACAAACATGACGGCCTGCTCCCACTCACCCAGGGTGGCTGCCCGCAAGCCACTGAGACCCGCACTCAGCCCCAGCAGGGTAATACTGCTGGGCAGCCAGGCGACAAAACTATTCACCGCTGAAAGTCAGGCTTTCAGCCTGAGCGTTTAAATCGGCAATCACGGTCTCACCCCCGACCATGATCTGCCCAACGCCCACGCGGGCCTGAACCCCGGGCGGCAGGTAGAGATCCGTGCGGCTGCCAAAGCGGATCAGCCCAAAGCGTTCACCGGTTCGGACCTGCTGGCCGGTTTTAAGATGGCAGAGAATGCGTCGGGCCACCAGCCCGGCAATCTGAACCACCCCGATTTTTTGTCCGTTGGCCAGGGTCAGCTGTACCAGCTGGCGCTCGTTTTCTTCGCTGGCTTTGTCGAGAGAGGCATTCAGAAACTTGCCCGGATGGTAGTGCAGATGACTCACTGTACCGGCCATGGGAATGCGGTTGACATGCACATTAAACACGTTGAGAAAAATACTGACCCGCTGGCGGGGTTCTTCACCCAGCTGCAACTCAGCCGGCGGTACAACGTCCACAATGGCCTGCACCACACCATCTGCCGGGCTGACAAACAGCCCCGGCTGCTGGGGCGTAAAACGCACCGGATCCCTGAAAAAGTAGGTGCACCAGGCGGTCAGCATCAGGCCCAGCATGGCCACAGGCAAGAGCCAGAAGGTCTGATCCTGCCAGGCCAACAGCCCCACGGCCGTGGCCGTCAAGGCAAAAAAGAGGCCAATAAAGGGATGCCCCGCCCGGTGAATCGGGGGCAGAATAATTTTCAGCATGTTCATGACAGGGCCTCAGGTTAAAGAAAGTGTAACGCAGTTCATGATAGCGCATCTGCGCGCTGACGAAAGGGGTTTTAGTTATCCAGAAGCTGATTTGGCGCTGAAGCAGATCCGATGCTAATCTGATGGCATTCACGCATCAAAGGAGCTTCTCTATGGGCGTTGCAGGGATTATTCTGTCGCTGGTTTTGCTGATTGGTCTGGCTTACCGCGGGCTGACGGTTCTGATTCTGGCACCCTTGCTTGCGCTGCTGGCTGTTGTGCTCAATGGCGGCGTCCCCATTCTGGCCAGCTACAGCGAAGTGTTTATGGGCAGCTTTGCGACCTATGCCAAAGCTTATTTTCCACTGTTTTTGCTGGGGGCCATCTTTGGTAAGCTCATGGAGGACTCGGGTTCAGCCCGCGCCATTGCCAATTTTATTACCGCACGACTGGGTCAGGACAAAGCCATTCTGGCCATTGTGCTGGCCTGTGCCGTGCTCACCTACGGCGGCGTTTCACTCTTTGTGGTCGCCTTTGCGGTCTTTCCCATTGCGCAGGCCCTGTTCAGAGCGGCCGACATCCCCAAAAGTTTAATTCCCGGAAGTATTGCCCTGGGCTCATTTACCTTTACCATGACCGCGCTGCCCGGTTCACCCCAGATTCAGAACGCCATCCCGATGCCCTTTTTTGGTACCGATACCTATGCTGCCCCAATCATCGGCCTGGTGGGTGCGGTGATTATGCTGGGTGGCGGCCTGCTCTGGCTCAACTATCGCGCCCGACAGGCCCGGCTGGCCGGACGGGGCTATCTGCCGCCTGAAGCTATGGCCAAAGAGCTGCAACAAGAACAGGCCGCAGCAGAGGCTGATACGCCAACCACAGCAGATCCCCCCATCTGGCTGGCCCTGCTGCCCATTGGCGTGGTGCTGGTCCTCAATTTTGTCTGTTCACGCTTTGTGTTCCCGGCGCTGGATACGTCTTATCTTTCGGCGGCGCCTTACAACACCAGTCTGGAAAAAGTGCTGGGACAGTGGAGTCTGATTGTGGCTGTCAGTACCGGTATTTTGCTGGTACTGGTCTTTCAGCGCCGCCGCTTGCCCAGCCCCCAGGCCAGTATCAATGCCGGTGCTGTGGGATCCCTGCTGGCGGTGATCAACACTTGCTCAGAGGTGGGTTACGGCAACGTAATTGCCTCCTTGCCAGCCTTTAAACAAATTCAGGATGCCATCATGGGTATTTCAAGCAACCCACTGATTTCAGAAGCGATTTCGGTCTCTGCCCTGGCAGGTATTACGGGTTCAGCTTCCGGGGGTATGAGTATTGCCCTGAATATTCTGGGCGAAGACTATCTGGCGATGGCCCAGGCTAGCGGCCTGAATCCAGAGGTGCTGCACCGCGTGGCCACCCTGGCCTGCGGCAGCCTGGACGCTTTGCCGCACAATGGCGCGGTGATCACCCTGCTGGCTATCTGTGGCCTGACCCACCGTGCTGCCTACCCGGATATTGGCATGGTCACGGTGGTGATTCCCGTGCTGGCCACCCTCGCGGGCGTCACGCTGGGCTCCCTGGGCGTGGTCTAAAGCGCTTCAGTCCAGATGGTCGAGGCCTTCAAAGACGGGGCCAAAACGCCGCCGCCAGAAAGCCTGAGTGGAATAGCGTGTGGCTGAAGAAAAATAGTGTCGCTGATTCTCTGCCGCCATTTCAAAAAAAGCCTTTTCAAGGGCCGGATTTAAATCAAAATGGTCGTAGTTGACCACGGCATGCACCCGCTGTGGCAACGGCTCTAAAAAAGCGTGCAGCGCCGTGCGTAAATCCGCCAGTTCCGTGGGTGTCTGAATGCGTAAGCCTTCAAAGTCAGCGTAAAACAGCTGCTTTTCAGCATCATAATGCAAGCGGTCTTCCAGCGTGCGATCGCTCTGGTAGCGCAGCCCCATGCTCTGGGGTAAAAACAGACGGGCATCCATGCTGAGCAGCGGCTGGGCAATACGGGGCGCAAAGCCCATCTGGGCCAGCACGTCGCGTTCAAGGTCGAGGCCGGGCGCAATTTCGATCAGGGTCAGGCCCTCGGGCAGCAGCTCAAAAACAGCGCGCTCAGTGATATATAGTACCTTCTGGCCACGTTCACGGGCAAAATCACCGCTGAAGGTGATCTGCTCAACAGCTGCCACACATTTGTTGTGCGGGCTTTCATTCAGGATCTGAAGCCGGCCCTCGCTGATCTCATAAGTCGCTTTGGCTTTAAACGTGCCCATAAAGTAAACTTCACGGGCGTTCTGACTGATGTTGATAAAGCCACCGGCTCCCGCCAGCCGATCCCCAAAACGGCTGACGTTGACATTGCCTTTGCTGTCCATTTCGGCCATGCCCAGAAAAGCCTGATCCAGCCCGCCGCCATCATAAAAATCAAACTGGGCCGGCTGATCAATAATGGCCGCCGCATTGGCCACTGCCCCAAAACTCTGGCCTCCGGCAGGAATCCCGCCAATCCCGCCCGGTTCAACGGTCAGGGTAATGGTCTCCAGAATTTCTTCTTCATGAGCCACCCGCGCCACGCCTTCGGGCATACCAATGCCGAGGTTGACCACTGCGTTGCGCTTCAGAGCCAGGGCGGCCCGACGGGCCAGCACCTTGCGCACGTCCAGCGGCAAGGGTTTCAGCGCACTGGCCGGCACGCGCACTTCGCCGGTATAGGCCGGGTTATAGCTTTCTGAAAAAGTCTGCAGATGCTGTGCGGGTTCAGCCACCACCACACAGTCCACCAGAATGCCAGGGATTTTGACCATTTGCGGGTGCAGATGGTGCTGGGTGGTCATACGCTCCACCTGTACAATCACAACACCCCCTGAATTTTTGACGGCCTGGGCAATGGCGAGCGACTCCAGCACCAGGGCTTCTTTTTCCATGGTGATATTGCCATCTTCATCGGCTGTGGTCCCCCGCAGAAAAGCCACCTGTAAAGGAAAGGCTTTAAAAAAGAGATAGTCAGATCCTCCCAGGGTCAGGCGTTCGACCAGATCTTCCCGGGTGCACTGATTGAGTTTGCCCCCGCCAAGCAGCGGGTCCACAAAGGTGTGCAGACCCACCTGCGTCAGACAGCCTGGCTTATGGGCGGCAATATCGCGAAACAGGTGTGAGATCACGCCCTGCGGGAAGTTATAGGCCTCAATGGTGTTATCAAGCGCCAGCCGGGCCAGTTTAGGCACCAGCCCCCAGTGTGCGCCTATCACGCGCTTGACCAAACCTTTGTGGGCCAGATGGTTCAGGCCTTTGTCTTTGCCGTCTCCCTGACCTGCCGCATACACCAGGGTCAGATCGTGTGGCCCTTTACCGGCCAGAAAACGCGCTTCCAGCGCGATGGCCAGCGACTCTGCAAAGCCGCTGCCCACAAAACCACCGGTGACCAGGGTGTCGGCATCTGCAAGCAACGCCACGGCTTCGGCCGCGCTGACCTGTTTGTTGCGTTTGATATACATGTCTGAGCCCTCTTTATCAAAGCGATTTGCATAAAATGACCTTCACGGCAGGCACAAGCGGGTGTTGTGCCTCAGGCAAAATCTGTTATGCTGGGGATATGCGCTATTATACTTTACTCGATGCCTGGGATGCTTACGAAAAAGGCCAGCTGGATCTGGCTGCCGACATCTGGCAGGCCCTGATTCAGGCTGCACCTGATGAAGATATTCGCCGCAATCATGAACTAGGCTACTCCTACGTTCTGATCGCCCGCAAAGATTTTGCCCAGGCACGGCAATTGCTGCAGGAAAGTTACCAGCAAACCCTCAGCACGGTATATTTACACCAGCTGGGCATTGTAGAGCGTGAAGCCGGCAATTATGCTGACGCCATGCGCTGCTTTGCCCAGGAGCGTGAAGTGCTGACACCCGACAATAGCTTTGGTCTGGCCGCCAACGCCCATGAAATGGGCATGCTGGCCTTTAAAATGGGCCAGCCCGAAAGCGCTGTGGAACATGCCGAGCGCTGTCTGGTCGATGCGCGCCGGGGCCAGGACGCCTTTACCGAAGGCTGTGCCCTGCGCCTGCTGGGCGATATCGCCGCTGCCGGGGGCGAGCTTGAACAGGCCCGTAAGCATTATCAGGCCGCTGAAGCAGCGTTTGTGAGCGTGCCCGACGAAAGTGCTGTTCAGGAAGTCCAGATTCGCATGCAGGCACTGGACTGAAGCCCAGATCCGTTTAGGTGGGCATAAAGACCCGGAAGTTGGTATGTCCGCGCAGACTGGTCATCTGATTGGCCACATGATCGCTGGCTTCTTTGCCGTTGCCCAGGGCCACAGAAATATGGCCGTGCGGACTCTTTGCGGTTTTGCCCCAGACCACAATGGCTCCGGCAGGGAGCTTGGGCAAATCAGCAGGCCGGATGTTTTTGTGTTCTCTGAAACCGGGGGTGCGGGCCAGAATATCTGCCGCCATATAAGCGGACTTACCCCAGAGTGAAGTGCCGAGCGCACGTGAAACCGAATCCGCTACCCCAGCATAACACCAGCCTGTGGTATTGCGGCGATGGGCAACCTGCTCGGCCACCTGGCCAAGCCGCGTCCCCTTGGCTGTAGGCCGGATGCCGGTCGCGGTCGGGCGAGGCGTCTGCTCCAGCGCGGCCAGCGTGGTGCTGCCCACGCGGCCATTGGCCTGAATATGGTTGTCACGCTGAAAGCTGCGCACCGCTTCGGCTGTATTGGGGCCGTATTCTCCGTCGATAGCTACCCCATAACCCCAGGCGCTCAGGCGCTCCTGAATGGCCCGAACGGCGGGACCACTGTCGCCGGACTGCAGCATCTGCTGGCCGCTGCGCACGGTCTGAAGCTCAGGACGACGCTGGGTGGGCGCTTCAAGGGCAGCCAGCGTCATCTGGCCAACGCGACCATTGACCTGAATGCCATAATCCTGCTGAAAGTTACGGACGGCCTGGGTGGTCTGTGAGCCATAGTCACCATCGATCGTCAGGGCATAACCGCGGCCTTTGAGCAGTTCCTGAATGCGGCTGACAGCTTCGCCCGTGCTGCCGGGCTGTAAATAGGCGCGGTTCTGGCGGATATCATCCAGGCTGTCGACACTGCCGCTGGCCGGCGGCGTGCTGAGGCGGGCCTGATCCAGCAGGCGCAGCTCCATTTCACCCACCATGGCACTGACCAGAAACCCGTTCAGACGCTGAAAGGATTCGACAGCCTGTACGGTCTGCTGGCCGTACACCCCATCGGCTTCAATCTCATGACCCCAGTGCTGCAGGCGCTGCTGCACGTAACGTACGGCGTCACCCGAGTCCCCCAGTTTGAGATAGCCCTGGTTCTCACGCAGATCCTGCAGGCTGAGCAAAAAGGAGACTGAAGGCATGGGAGCTGAACGGGTCTGAACATTCAACTGATCGCCGGGCATGGCGGCCCGGATCCAGGAATTGCTGGCAGCAGGCGCAGCATTGCTGCTGGGCTGCATTGGACTCAGCGGTGGCAAGGCATTGTTGCCAGGACGCAGAGAGTGAATCGACATGCTGAACTCCTGAAGTTGATGGGGTCTATATAAAACATCGGGGCCAGCTTCGAAAAACTGACCCCGAAAAAGTTAAGTGAAGGTTAAAATTAGGGCTTAATCCGATAAATCGTGCGGGGGAAAGGACTGCTTTCACGCACATGGGGCGCACCTGCCAGCCAGGCCACCAGGCGCTCAATACCCAGACCAAAGCCGCCGTGGGGCACTGAGCCGTATTTGCGCAGGTCCAGGTACCAGTCAAAGGCCTCCAGCGGCAGCTTGTGCTCCTCAATGCGCTGCACCAGCAGGTCATAATCGTCAATGCGCTGGCCGCCGCCGATGATTTCGCCGTAGCCGTCGGGCGCGATCAAATCCGCGCCCAGCACCACTTCGGGCCGCTCCGGATCGGGCTTCATGTAAAAGGCCTTGATGGCAGTCGGGAAGCGGTGCACAAAGACCGGCTTCTGAAAGTGCTCGCCCAGCAGGGTTTCGTCGGGCGCGCCCAGATCATCACCCCACTGGATCTCAGAGCCCATCGACTGCAGCAGGGTCACGGCCTCGTCATAGGCAATGCGGGGGAAAGGCGCGGTGATGCTTTCGAGCTTGCTCAGATCCCGCTCCAGAAATTTGAGTTCACTGGCCCGGTTTTGCAGCACGCGCTGCACGACATAGGCCACGTATTCTTCCTGGATTTTGAGGTTGTCGTCGAGGTCGATGTAGGTCATTTCAGGCTCGATCATCCAGAACTCGGTCAGGTGCTTGCGGGTTTTGGACTTTTCGGCCCGGAAGACGGGCCCGAGGCAGTAAACGTTGCCCAGGGCCAGGGCGGCGGCTTCCATATAGAGCTGGCCGGTCTGGCTCAGATAGGCTTTGTCGTCAAAATAGTCGATTTCAAACAGGGTGGTGGTGCCCTCCGCAGCGTTGGCTGTGATGATCGGCGCGTCCACGTTGATAAAGCCGCGCTGGTTAAAAAAGTCGCGGCTGGCGGCCATGACCTCGTGCCGGATGCGCATCGTGGCCATCTGCGAAGGGGTACGCAGCCAGAGGTGGCGGTTTTCGAGCAGAAAGTCCGGCCCGTGCTCTTTGTGGCTGATGGGGTAGCTTTCGGGCGGCACTTTCTGCAGCAGCTCCAGCTTCTGAACGCCCAGTTCATAGCCGCAGTAAGGCGCACGGTCGTCTTTACGCACCACGCCGGTCACGATCACCGAGGATTCCTGGGTGGCTTCTTTGGCCGCTTCCCAGGTGGCTTCGTCGACCTCTTTTTTGAAGACCACGGACTGAATAAAGCCCGTGCCGTCTCTGACAATCAGAAACATCAGCTGGCCGGCTTTGCGCTTGTTGTACAGCCAGCCCTGCAGGGTCACGGTCTGGCCGTTGTGCTGACCAATGGATTCAATCTGTGCTGTGGTCATGGGGTTCTCCTTGGAATACAGTGCTGCTGTATTGTAACGCTCCTGTGGGGATTTCAGAACTACTTCAGGTACTTTCTTGAAACCGTCCAGCGCGACGGTTTCAAACTTCCACGCGCTGTCGAATCAGGGAATGGTTGTTGTTAATCACCTGGGTCCTGCGGACTTCCCTCGTTCCAGGGGCGCCCTCCGTTACGGCCGTCGTGGCCTTCACTGCGGGACGATGCCACTGCTTCCGCCCTCCTGGCTTCAGCAGCGTCATAACACCCCTTCCACTCGGCCAGGTGATAGTCTGTTAGCGTACCACTATAAGCACTTATTTCCTTAAAAGAAAACAAAGCAGAGTTTAGCTGGCTAGGGTGTGCCGTCATTTAATGGAGATCCGAGTAGCGGCCAGGTAAATCATGGCCAAATAATGCTCGGCTTCTTTTTCATAACGCGTGGCAATACGCCTGAACTGCTTTAACCGGGCAAAAAAGCGTTCGACGTGATTGCGGTCTTTGTATAACTCTCGATTATAGTAACGCTGGACCTTGTTTGTTTTGCGAGACGGAATAACTGCCAGGGCATGATTGCCTTTGATCGTGTTGACCAACTCTTTTGAGTCGTATCCTTTGTCTCCAATGACAAAAAGCGCTTTGAGGCCACGCAAGACTTCTGGAGCATGGCGAATATCTGATTCCTGTCCAGGGCTCAAAACAAAGCGAAGTGGGGCACCCTGACCATTAACTGCAGCATGCACTTTGGTGCTCAAGCCTCCCCGAGAACGTCCAATACATGCTGATTGCCCCCCTTTTTTGAACCACTTGCGTGCTGGTGTGCTCTATTGATTGTGCTATCTATCATCACCACCCCATCAGACTCCATTTGCAGCGCTTCAAAAATACGTTGCCAAACGCCACTTTTGGCCCAGCGAGAAAAACGACGGTGCGTGTTTTTCCAGTCACCATAACGCTCTGGTAGATCTCGCCATGGCGCACCGGTGCGAGCAATCCACAATACAGCATTTAAAAACAGACGATTATCCCGGCCTGTTTTACCCACATAACCGACACGCCCAGGTATTAAATTTTTGATTTTATCCCATTCTTCATCTGTCAGTTCGTAACGTCTCATCGCTTCCTCCCTGACTATATCTCAACGCATCAGGCCAAATGACGACACGGCCTAGCCTGCATTTCTCACAAACAGATCAGTAGATAAAAACTGGCTCCTTTCTGTAGATTAAAGTTATCACATCTGTAGATTAAAGTTATCACACAGAAATCGCAGAAAAGGAGCCAGCTGTATGAAGTGTAACCCTGAGACCTGGGAAGTTCAAGGCAAAAATGGAGAGCCGCTGACAGTCAATTTTGAAGGCGGTGCGCTGACTTCGGACGCAGGTCTGCTCCTCCTGAAAGAGGCCGATAGCCGCCTGGGTCTCATATCCCGTCTGGCCGCCTGTTTCACCGACCATCGTGCTGCCGGTTATGTGGACTTTACTGTTGAGGAACTCCTGGCCCAGCGCATTTACGGTCTGGCAGC
>JACYMC010000060.1 GCA_015272195.1 Candidatus Sericytochromatia bacterium | reverse complement strand
CTCGTCAGGCTGGCTGGCTCAGATGATAGGCTGTCTCAGGACTTTTCATTCTGAATCACTGCAAGCAGATGCGAAGGCTCGCTTTCAGGGCGCGGGAGTGCTAAGCTACAAGACATGCTGCACACATTTTTGAGTCTGATGCTGATCGCCCTGCTGGCCACTGCGCCGGCAGCGCGGGCCTGTGGCATGGTTTACCCTGCCGGGGCCAGTGCCGCCATTGCCGAAGAAGACGCCCTGATCCTCTGGGATCCCGAAAGCCAGACCCAGACCCTGATTCGCCGCAGCACCTTTGCCACCGATCAGCCCAGTCTGGGCTTTTTGGTGCCCACCCCCAGCCAGCCCAGCCTGAGCGAAGCTGACGATGCACTCTTTCAGCAGCTGACACAAGCGATTCAGCCCAAAGAGCAACACACCTGGGTCCTGGCGTTGCTGCAGCTGTTTCTGCTCTCCAACTTTATAGGGGCTCAGAGCAGTGCAGACCGCATCCCGGATCCGGCAAAGGTGCAGGTGCTGGACCAGCAGCAGCTGGGGCCTTACCAGGCCAGTGTACTCAAAGCCAGCGACGCCGAGGCCCTGGCAAGCTGGCTGCAGCAGCACAACTACCTCCTGCGTCCGGGGCTCAAAGACTGGTTGGAAGTCTATACGCAACAGGGCTGGTTTCTAACGGCCTTTCAGCTGAACCAGAGCCCCCGCAAAGAGATGATCCTGCCAGCGGTGAGCCTGCGCTTTAAAACCGAGCGGCCCTTTTACCCTTACAGCGAGCCCGCCGACAGCCCGGCGCAAACAGGTCGCCAGCTGCGCCTGTTTATGCTCAGCCCCGGCCCGATGAATGGCTGGTATGACGGCCTGAATCCCGACATGTTTGATGGCTATGAGCACAGCAGCTACGGCTATGCCCTGACGGGCACCGAAGGGCACAGCTTTAAGCTTTATGCCGCCCCCTTGCCTGCGGCCCTGAAGCAGCCGCTCAACGAGAGCCTGGCGCTGAAAACGGAAGGGCTCTGGCTGAAGGCCTGGCTGGATCAGAGCAGCCAGAGACCGGCTGCCAGCCTGAGCGAAGACCCTGAAAAGGTCGCCCAGGGCTACAAGGGGCCACATGAGCTGTATTTTTATCCGCATCAAGGCGCGGCCTACACGCCACCGCCACGCGATGGCGCGCTGATTTTTATTCCGCTGGATCTGCTGGCTTTGATCGGCTATATGTGGCATCGTCGCCGACGCCGCCGCAGCCGGGCCAGTGCCTGAACGCGGATGCTGCAGGATCGCAACCGCACCAGCCACACCTACAACGAAGCCACCGCCAGGGAGATTCTGGGGCGCATTCAAAGTCATTATGTGCCCTGCTTTCTGGCCTTACAAACCCAACTGCACAATCAGCTCCAGAAACAGAGCAAATGAACCCAGCACAGGCCTGACTCAGATTATAACAAAGTGATTTTTTGATCCTCAAAAACAACGTTCACTTCGAGCTTTCCTCCCGCTTGTTGCACATACTGCTGCAAGGTCGACAAAAGATAGTCCCCGCGCTTTTCCATGCGCGAAATATCCGGCTGGGTTTTATTCACCTGCAACGCCATTTCATGCTGGGTTAACTGCAATGCTTCACGGATTTTTTTGAGATTAATCTCAACAATCTCCTGCGTCACCCGCTGATTTACTCGCTCCGCCATTTCAGGTGTCAACTTTTCTGCCCTGACGTCTTTCCACTTTCTGGCCATACTTTACCTCCGCTGATCTCTTTTGAGCTGCTCCAGATGGCTTTCCCACAGCTTTTCAGCCTGGGGCACCATCTGTGCGTAAAAACGCTTGCCTTCTGTCTTCCAACCCCCCAGCAACAGCCAGGCATTGCGCTCGGCATCAAAAATATAAACCGTTTTCCTGCGGCATCATTGAGCTGGTTCAGCCACTCGGTATTAAGGCTCTTTACCCTGGCTATTGCAGTAAATGATAAGCTGCATGCGCATCAGCTTAACACAAGCCAGAACGCACATTCAAAGACAATAGCGGCAGGAGCTGGTGTGTCCCTGCCGCTATTTTAAATACGCGCAAATATATCACACGCAATACAGGCAGCGCTTATTTTTTGCGCTGGGGCTTGTAGACGTGGGTACTCTGGCCGTCAAACATTTCGGCGGCCTCCATGCTGGTTTCAGAGAGGGTCGGGTGGGCATGGATGGTCAGGGCCAGATCGGCAGCCACAGCGCCCATCTCAATGGCCAGGGTGCCTTCGGCAATCAGTTCGCCAGCGCCCTTGCCCACAATGCCCACACCCAGCACGCGACCGCTCTCCGCATCGGCGATCAGCTTGGTCAGGCCCTCGGTACGATCGAGGGTCAGGGCACGGCCTGAAGCGGCCCAGGGGAAGCGGGTCACGGTGACCTTGCGGCCTTCGGCTTCGGCTTCGCGCTCGGTGATGCCGGCCCAGGCCACCTCAGGATCGGTAAAGACCACCGCCGGAATGGCGTAGGGGGCAAAAGCGGCCTTGTGCCCGGCAATCACCTCAGCGGCCACAATGCCCTCATGGCTGGCTTTGTGGGCCAGCATGGGCTGACCGGCCACATCGCCAATGGCAAAGATATGGGCATGCTTTGTACGGCACTGCTGGTCGGTCGTAATAAAGCCCTGCTTGTCGGGTTCCAGGCCAATGTTTTCGAGGCCAATGCCACGCGAATTAGGCCGGCGGCCCACGGCCACCAGAATGCGGTCATAGGTTTTAGTAAAGCTCTGGCCGTCAGCGCCTTCAAAGCTGACATCAAGGGTTTCGCCCTTGAGCTCAGCGCCGGTGACTTTGGTTTTGAGCAGAATCTCGTGCAGCTGGCCCTGCAAACGTTTGTGCAGCGGCTTGACCAGATCAGCATCAGCCCCCATCAGCAGGCCGTCGAGCATTTCCACCACCGTGACCTCAGAGCCTAAGGCCGAGTAAACGGTCGCCATCTCCAGGCCGATATAACCGCCGCCGAGGACCAGCAGGCGGGCCGGCACGTCTTTGAGTTCCAGCGCACCGGTGGAGTCCATCACCCGCTCGGACTCGGGCAAAAAGGGCAGTTTGATCGGGGTAGAGCCGGTGGCAATGATCAGGTGTTCAAAGCGAATGCTTTCTTCGCTGCCGTCGGTTTTTTTGACCTGCACATGGTGGCTGTCGGTAATGGTGCCCAGGCCCTGCACAAAGTTGACCTTACGGGCTTTGGCCAGCTGGCCCAGGCCGCCGGTCAGCTGTTTGACGACCTTGCTGTCTTTCCAGGCCCGCAGCTTGTCGAGGTCGATTTCAGGTTCGGCAAAGGTGAGGCCCCAGGCCGAGGCGTGGCGGGCTTCGCGGATCAGCTCTGCCGCATGCAGCAGGGCCTTGGAGGGAATACAGCCTTCAAAGAGGCAGACCCCGCCGGGGTTGACGCGAGACTCCACCAGGGTGACGTTAAAGCCCAGGTCGGCGGCCTTAAAAGCAGCGGCATAGCCGCCGGGGCCGCCCCCGAGCACGAGGACTTGTGTTTCTGTGGTCATCTTAGAGATCTCCTTCCATTAAGAGCAAAAGCGGGTTTTCGAGGGCTTCGGCGATCCAGCGCAAAAAGCGCGCGGCATCAGCGCCATCGATCAGACGGTGGTCATATGAGACCGAGAGGGGCATGATCAGGCGGGGCTCAAAACTGCCTTCTCGCCAGACGGGCTGCATGCTGGCCCGGCCCACGCCCAGAATGGCCACCTGGGGCCAGTTCACAACCGGGGTAAAGTAGGTCGTACCCAGGCCGCCGAGGTTGCTGATCGTAAAGGTGCCGCCCTGCAGATCCTCGGGGCCGGTTTTGCGGTCGCGGGCCTTGCCGGCCAGCTGGCCCATCTCAACCGAGAGGTCGATCAGGCCTTTTTTGTCGACATCACGCAATACAGGCACCAGCAGGCCACGCGGGGTATCGACGGCCACGCCGATATGATAGTGCTGCTTAAACACAATCTGCTCGTTTTTGACGTCAATGCTGGCATTAAACTGCGGGAAGCGCTTGAGCGCCAGGGCACAGATTTTGAGCAGAATCGCCGTCACCGTCAGCTTGCCACCGGCTTTTTCAACCGGCTTGCCGTGCTGCTTGCGAAAGACCTCAGCGGCGGTGATATCCGCCTGGTCAAACTGGGTCACATGGGGAATCTGGCTCCAGGCCAGCTGCATCTGGCGGGCGGTGGCCCGGCGCACGGGCGACATTTTTTCGTGTGACACAGGGCCAAAGGCGCTGAAGTCTGGCAAATCAGGCACGTCCTGGGCCACAGCTGAGCCGCTGCTGGCGGCAGGGGCCTGCAGGCGCCCTTTGACATAGCGCTTGACGTCGTCGAGCGAAATGCGGCCACGCGGGCCGCTGCCCGGTACGCGCTGAATATCTGCGCCAAGTTCACGGGCAAAGCGGCGCACCGAGGGGGCTGCAGCCACCAACTGACCGGGCTTGAGGGGTTCAGCGGCAGGCAGTTCTGGCCGGGGCTGGTTTTCGTAAGGCGCCGTCACGCCCTGGGGGTCGGCCTTGGGGGCGGGTGCTGGCGCGGGCGTGTCAGCGGCGGGCTTGCTGGTAGCAGAACCGGAAGCCTGAGCCGCCGGCGCACTGCCGCTGGTCTGCAGGCTCAGAATCACCTGCTCAGGCCGGGCCTGATCGCCCACGGCGATGGCCACCGAGAGCACCTTGCCCGCAACGGGCGAGGGCACTTCAACGGAGGCCTTGTCGGATTCCAGCTCAATCAGGCTCTGGCCTTCGCTGACGTCATCACCTGCGGCCACCAGCACGGCGATCACTTCAGCACTGTCGACATTGTCGCCCAGCTTGGGCACCTGCACGTCTAAGGTGCCTGATGTGCTGGCAGCGGCGGGCTGCGCGGCGGGTGCCTCGGATGCATCAGGCGCAGCGCTTGAGGCTGCAGGCAGGGCTTCAGCCGGCGCGTCGGCTTTGGTATCTGCTTTGGCGTCGACATCGGCTTTTGCTGCAGCGGGCGCGCTGTCGCCTGCGGCCAGGGTCAGAATCAGCTGCCCTTCAGACACGCTGTCGCCTTCGGCCACGGCCAGGCTTTGTACCACCCCGGCAGCCGGAGAGGGCACTTCAACCGAGGCCTTGTCAGACTCCAGCTCAATCAGGCTCTGGCCTTCGCTGACGCTGTCACCGACAGCCACCAGCACGGCGGTGATTTCGGCGGCCTCAACGTTATCGCCCAGTTTGGGAACCTTTACTTCGTTTGTCATCGGAATCCTCCTTAAACGTGAGCCGGGTTGGCTTTGTCGGGATCAATATCCAGCTCTTTGCGGGCCTGCTTCAGCACCGAAGCGGGCAGCTGGCTATCGCGAACCAGCTGGCTGAGGGCGGCCCAGACCGTGTGGGCTGTGTCCACTTCAAAGAAGCGGCGCAAGGCCCCGCGGCCCTCACTGCGGCCAAAGCCGTCTGTGCCCAGGGCCAGCAGCGGGCGGTCGAGCCAGCGCGCCAGGGCGTGCGGCATGATTTTAACGTAATCAGAGACGGCAATCACGGGGCCTTCAGCGCCCTGCATGGCTTCGGCCACATAGGGTTTGCGGGCCTCAGATTCAGGGTTGAGCAGGTTCCAGCGATCGGTGTCGCGGGCGTCGTTGTAGAGGGCCTTATAAGAGGTGACGCTCCAGACATCGGCGGCCACGCCGTAGCGGGCCAGGGCTTCAGCAGCGGCAAGCACGCCCGGCATCAGGGCCCCGGAGCCCCAGAGCTGCACGCGGGCTTTGGGCTCAACCAGCTCAGCGCGCTGGAAGCAGTAGAGGCCCTTGAGAATGCCGTCGCGCACGCCTTCGTCTTTGGGCATGGGCGGCTGCACATAGGCTTCATTGCCAACGGTGATGTAATAGAACTCGTCCTGCTGCTCAACGTACATGCGCTGCAGACCGGCCTGAATGATCACGCCGATTTCGTAGGCAAAGGCCGGGTCATAGGTTTTAAGGTTGGGCAAAGGCAAAGCCAGCAGGTGGCTGTGGCCGTCCTGATGCTGCAGGCCCTCGCCGGCCAGGGTGGTTCGGCCCGCGGTGGCACCGACCAGAAAGCCCTTGCAGCGCATATCGCCAGCGGCCCAGGCCAGGTCGCCAATGCGCTGAAAGCCAAACATGGAATAGTAGGTGTAAAAGGGAATGGTATTCACACCATGGGTGGCATAGGCCGTGCCGGCGGCAATAAACGACGACATCGAGCCCGCTTCGGTGATGCCCTCTTCGAGAATCTGACCATCGCGGGCCTCGCGGTAGCGCATCAGAGAGTCGTTGTCGACGGGCTCGTACTTCTGGCCCTGGTGGGCATAGATACCGTACTGGTTAAACAGGGCCTCCATGCCGAAGGTGCGGGCCTCATCCGGGATAATGGGCACAATCAGACGGCCCATGTTTTTGTCTTTGAGCAGGCGGCTGAGCAGGCGCACATAGGCCATGGTGGTCGAGACCTCGCGACCGTTGGAGCCTTCGTCAAACTCCTGAAACAGCTTGTCGGGCGGGGGCGGCAGAGGGGCCACATCCACCTTACGGCGGGGCACAGAGCCCCCCAGGGCCTGGCGACGCTCGTGCAGGTACTGCAACTCAGGACTGTCAGCCGGCGGCTTGTAAAAAGGGGCCTTGCCTTTGAGCTGCTCGTCAGAAATGGGAATATTAAAGCGCGAACGGAATTCACGCAGTTCTTCCTCGTTGAGCTTTTTTTGCTGGTGGGTGATGTTTTTGCCTTCGCCGCTTTCGCCCATGCCGTAGCCTTTAACGGTCTTGGCCAGAATCACGGTGGGCTTGTCACTGTGCAGGGCCGCATGGTAGGCGGCATAGACCTTGAGGGGGTCATGCCCACCGCGGTGCAGGCTCCAGAGCTGGTCGTCGGTATAGTCTTTGACCAGCTCGGCGGTTTCGGGGTAGCGGTTAAAAAAGTACTCACGCACAAACTTGCCCGAGCCGCTGGCTTTGATCTTCTGGTACTCGCCATCGACCAGTTCGTTCATCAGCTGCACCAGCTGGCCGGAGCCATCTTTTTCGAGCAGGGGATCCCAGTCGGAGCCCCAGAGCACCTTGATCACGTTCCAGCCCGCGCCTCTGAAGATGCCTTCGAGTTCCTGCACAATTTTGCCGTTGCCACGCACGGGACCGTCGAGGCGCTGCAGGTTACAGTTGATCACAAAGGTCAGGTTATTGAGCTTTTCGCGGCTGGCCAGCGAAATGGCGCCCAGAGATTCGGGTTCATCCATCTCACCATCACCCAGAAAGGCCCAGACCCGGCCGGTGGACTTTTTGAGGCCCCGGTTTTCGAGGTAGCGGTTAAAACGGGCCTGGTAAATGGCCATCAGGGGGCCAAGGCCCATCGAGACGGTGGGGAACTCCCAGAAATCCGGCATCAGCCAGGGATGGGGGTAAGACGACAGGCCGCCGCCCTCGGCCAGCTCACGGCGGAAGTTTTCGAGGTGCTGCTCGCTCAGACGGCCTTCGAGAAAGGCACGGGAATAAATGCCTGGGGCCACATGGCCCTGAAAGTAAATCTGGTCGCCGCTTTCTTCGCCGTCTTTGCCTTTAAAAAAGTGGTTAAAGCCCACTTCGTAAAGCGTGGCGGAGGAGGCATAGCTTGAAATATGCCCGCCAATGCCGTCTTCGTTGCGGTTGGCGTTGACCACCATGGCCATGGCGTTCCAGCGCAGCATGCTTTTGATGCGCAGCTCCAGCTCATAGTTGCCAGGGTAAGGCGGCTGCTCGTGCCGGGCAATGGTGTTGACATACGGCGTATGGGCCGAAAAAGGCAGCTCAATACCGTGTTTGCTGGCCCGGTTCTGCAGCCGGCCAAAGAGGTCATGCACGCGCTCAGGTGGGTTTTCGTGGATCACGTAGTCGAGGGATTCCAGCCATTCCTGGTTCTCGATCTGCTCCAGCTCTGGATTTGTCTTGTCGCTCATGAAAAGCTCCCTTCGTTGTGTCATGTACGGGCACATTGTTTGCACTCATTATACCTGTGTTGACAGCTTTAGGGGCAAAAGGCTTGATTACGCCGACCAGACCGCAAATTCATTGCCGCTGGGCTTGTTAAAACAGACAGCTGCCAGAGGCTATGGTATTCTGCACCCACGGGCATGTAAAATATGAAGAAAACCCTCTATTTTGAATATACGCAGCAACGGCCCGATCGCCAGGATATTCTGGAGGTCTGGATTCTCGCCGCCATCACCCACCCCATTGACGAGATGCGGCAGTCTGACGGACGCATCAGAAGATGGACCTGGGTCGAAGAAAGAAACAGGTATCTGCGTGTGGTCTTGCTTGCAGATGGCGAAACCGTCCATAAAGGAAAGGGCCTACCGTGAAAATCAATTATTTTGAAGATACAGATACCGCACTGATTGAGTTCACCAGCCAGCCGGTCGCCGAAACACGTGAGATCTCTGAAAACGTCTATCTGGATCTGGACGCCCAGGGCAATCTCGTGGCTATGACCATTGAGCATGCCGGCGAAAAGGCCAATATTCAAAGCTTCGCTTTTGAGCGTCTGTCGAAAGCCAGCGCCTGAGCGTGCCTGCGTGCACCGGTATTTTACTCAGACCAGACCGCAAACTCGTTGCCGCTGGGCTCGGTAAAGTGAAAGCGCCGCCCGCCGGGAAAACTGAAAACGGGCCGGGTAATCTGACCGCCGGCGGCTTCAATGCTGGCCTGGGTGGCCGCCAGATCGGCGCTGTAAAAAATGGTCAGGGCTGAGCCCCCGGCCACGGTCGCCGCCTGCTCCGACTGATAAAAACCGCCATCGAGCCCCGGCTCAAAAAAAGCCAGATAGGTCGGGCCATAGTCTTCAAAGCGCCAGTTAAACACGTTTTCAAAAAAGCGGCGCGTGGCGGCCAGGTCGCGGGCCGGGAACTCCAGGTAGTTGATCACTTCGTGTTGTTTCATGGGGTTACTCCTTTTTTTTTTTTTTAAACACAGAAATACATCTTACACACAGAAACTCTGTGTGTCAAAAAGCGGTCCCTTGATCTGGTCATCTGCCGCAAGCGCTTGTGAGGCGATCAGCGTGCTTTCAGGCCTCTTCAGGCAGCCAGTAAGCCTGCATCAGAGTTTCAGCCCAGGCGGGCTGCTGCACGGGGGTGCGCGGCAAAAAGGCCGGCAGCACGGGCTTGATGTCAAACACGGGCGTGCCATCGATGGCGTCCAGCTCGGCCACCCAGAGGCAGGGGCCTTCCAGGCGCTGAATCTGGCAGATGGTGCTACCCAGCCGATTAGGCCGGTTTTTGCCGCGCTGGGCAAAAATCCCGACCGCTGGCCAGTCAGGGTTGTTGCGCGGGTGACGGGCTGCGGTCACAATGTGGGCCGGGTCCACGCGGTGAAAGCCAAACAGAATCTCCACGTGCGAAAAAGCGTCCAGGCCCTGCAGGGCTTCAGCGGTATAGGCTTCAGACAGGCGAATGCAGGCCAGGGTCTGGCCCCAGAAATCATCGCGGGCCTGCTGCCGGGCGGCCTCGACATAAGCCACAGGTTCAATCGGCCACATCAGTGGGTCTGCCAAAAGGCCAGCTGACGCCAGCTCAGGTGGCCTTGGCGGTTCAGCCAGAGCCAGATCAGCAGGCCGCCTGCAGCAAAGAGCAGGTTCTGAGCCCAGGCGGCCAGAAAGGGGTCCAGCAGACCCATCTGGCCCAGCGGGAGGACGCTAGCATAGATCAGATACCAGACAAAGACCAGCATAATACTCAGCCCCACGCTGAAAGACGCCCCCCAGCGGCCGGCAATCAGGGCCAGCGGGGCCACCAGCAGGGTGGTAAAAAAGGGAGCCAGCGGCAGGGCAAAGCGCTGGTGAAACGCGGTCCACTGCTCGGCCACGGGCTGCCCCAGCGCCTGGCGCGCCTGAATCAGCTCCCAAAGGGCGCTCAGGTTCATTTCAGCGGGCTGGCAGCTGGACTGCCCCCCGACAATGCTACAGGGGTCTGAAGCCAGCGTTGTGGCAGCAGCCCCCATGGCAAAGACCAGTGCTGACAGAAAGACACACAAAAAGAGGTGAGGGTATCGCATACAGAATGTATCGTCAGCTCAGCAGCAGACCTTGCTTCAGGCGGCGCTTTGAAAGCGGACTGCGCCGGAGCGGGCAGATTTATTCATGTCGCAGGGCCTGGATCGGGTCCATTTTGGCCGCGCGCCAGGCCGGGTAAAGGCCAAAGAAAATGCCCACCAGCGACGAGACGCCAAACGAGAGCAGAATTGATTCGGGCGAGATGATCACCTTCCAGCCGGCAAACCAGGTCACGACCTGGCTTAACCCGACGCCCACCCCAATGCCAATCAGGCCGCCAATCAGCGAAATCAGCAAGGATTCGAGCAAAAAGAAGATCAGGATATCGCCGGGGGTGGCGCCAATGGCACGCCGGATGCCGATCTGGCGGGTGCGCTCGGTGACGCTGGCCAGCATGATGTTCATAATGCCAATGCCGCCCACCAGCAGCGAGAGACCGGCAATACAGGCCATCACGAGGTTAAACAGGCGCTGGGTCTGCTGGCTCTGCTCCAGCAGCTCAGTGGGCACAATGATCTCACAATACTCCGGACAGAACTCATGAGGCAATGGCCCCGTAAACACGTAACTCTGGGTAGGCAGGGTGGGATTTAATCGAAGTTCGGTCAAGACCGAACCTTGAAATAAAGCGATCCAGCAGATGTTCATTGAACGCGAGGCGGTTCTGGGT
>JACYMC010000042.1 GCA_015272195.1 Candidatus Sericytochromatia bacterium | reverse complement strand
ATGAAGACAGCACCGCTAACGTAACCCATTGGGGTAAGCGTAGCTTGAGAATCCCCTTCCTTTAGGGAGGGGAGTATGTCAATGCTCCCGCTCAGTCTGAGCCTGAGTGCCTGCCCGGCCCCGCCAGCTGCACCGCTTTCGGCCCCAGTTTCCGGCCTGGTGCAGCCGGTGTCGCCCGCTGCCCGCCCCGCAGCCGCCGCGCCGTCTGCTGCTGCCACCCCCCGCCCGCAGGCCAGCGCGCCGGCTGCCGCCTCCCTGGCCGTTTCTGCCGCTGCAAATGCTGATGTGCGCGCAAAGGCCGTCAGCCTGCGCCTCAGACTCAACCCGCCTTTGCTGCAGCAGAACGGCGATCAGGCCCAGCTGGAGGCTACGCTGCTGGACGCCCGCGGCCTGGCTCTGAACGGGCCCTTTGCCCTGCGCTGGCGCAGCAGCCGCCCGGAGCTGCTCAGCGTGGACGAACAGGGCCAGGTGACCGCCCGACAGGCCAGTGGCAGTGCCGATATGACTGCCGAACTGCCCGGCACCAGCCTCAGCGCCCGCCTGCAGGTGAGCATTCTGGGCAGCAGCAGTGGCAGTTCCGGTGGCGGAGGCGGAGGCGGTGCCCCGGTGGCTGCACCTGCATCTGTGCCTGCAACCGCCACAACGGCAAACCAGCAGGCGGCCGGGCTGCGCTGGTCCGACCCCCAGACCTGGGCACGCTGGGGTGCTCAAAAGCCCGTGGCGGGTGAGAACGTGGTGATTCCTGCCGGGCAAAGCGTGCTGCTCGATGAATCGCCGCCGGCCCTGGCGGGCCTGACGATTGACGGTGAGCTGATTGCCGCTGAAGGCCAGACCCTGGCCCTGCAGGTTGATTATCTGATGCTGTACGGTACCCTGCGCGCCGGCACGGCCAGCCAGACCTATACCGGCTGCCTGAATCTGACCCTCAAAGACAGCAACACCAGCCGCAGCTTTCACGGCATGGGCACCCGCGGTCTGCTGGTGATGGGCGGCCGGCTGGAACTCTTTGGCCAGGCGCCGCAGACGGTCTGGACCCGGCTGAATGCCCACCTGCCCGCCGGGGCCACCGCCATGCAGGTCATGCAGGCCAGCGGCTGGCAAGCGGGTGACCAGCTGGTGATTGCCCCGACCGACTTTTATACGCCACAACCCTGCCTTTGTCAGAACGGGCAATGACGGCTTTGGCGTGCCTGATCGCTTTTTTATGACGGCCCGCAGTGCCGCGCAAGCCGCAGCCCTTAACTGGTCCTTGATGAATACAAATCATGACGATCAGCTGACCCTGAATGAGTTAAGCCCTTCGGCTTCTTCAGCGCAGGCCTTCCAGGAAATGGATGCTGATGGCAATCAGCGGGTGACTTACCCTGAGTATCAGCGCTACTATATTGCCTTTCTTGTAAATATGACCCTTCAGGGTATACGCTCAGGCTTTATTGGCCCGCCGCCGGCAGCCGGGCAAAGCGTGCCCGGTGCTGTTGAATAAAATCTTCGAGGCTGCGAGGCGGCTGGCCGCAGTAGCGCCAGAAGTCCTTTGAAAAGCGGGGGGGGGGTCGGGCCGCCGGCGCGGCAGGTAGTGCAGCAACAGCATCACCGCCGTATAGCTCAGGGACTGGCCCTGCCAGAGGCAGCGGGCCAGATAGGCCGGCAGTGGCGGGGAGGTATAGCGCAGGGCCGTGCCGCAGTGCTGGTTGATCAGCTGAATCACCTCACCAAAGCTGTGCTGTTGCTGATTCAGAAGGCTCAGGCTGGCGGGCATGGCGGGGTCGGTCAGGGCCTGGGCTACCGCCAGCGCGATGTCTGAAACCGAGACCCAGTTAAGCTTCAGATTGCCTGCTGGCAGCACAATCCGGCCTTCGGCGGCCAGGGTGGGCCAGAGGGTGCTGAGCAGGTTCTCCATAAAGTAGCCGGGGCGCACAAAGCAGTGCTGAAAGCCCAGCTGCTGAATGCAGGCCTCAATTTTGGCGTGGGGCAGGTAGGCCTTGCGTTCGGCCCCGGCCACAGACAAAAACACAATACGTGTTTTACGATCCAGTGGCCGCAGAAAGGCCTCAAACAGGCGCTGATCGGCCAGCTGGGGCGGGCGCATCAAAAAGATGGCGTCAAAGTTTGTGTCTGGAAAGATACCCCGCGCAAAGTCCAGCTGGCACCACTGCAGGCCCGCAGGCGCTTGCCCATGGGGCGCCTGGCGTGTGGCGGCGACGAGCTGGTGCGGGCTGTTGTGCAGGGCCTGCAGCACGGCAGACCCCACCTGGCCTGTGGCCCCGCTAATCAGGAGTTTCAGCGGCTGTATCGACATATGCTCAGCTTAGCACAGACCGTGAGCTGATCCGCCGCACCATGTTATGCTGAAGACATGTCAGCCCTGTTTTTGTCTGTCAGCCCTGCCGGCTGCCGGCGCCAAGGCCGGCCATGAGTGCCTGGCTCTGGCTGGCGATCGTGCTGCTCTGCTGGGGGCTCTTTACCTTTTTCAGCGACACCCGTTATCGCCATGGGCGCTGGGTGGCCTTTTTGCTGCCCCTGTTTCCGCTGTTGCTGCTGGGCCTGAGCCTGCTGCTGGCCCGCCTGCTGATTTACCCGCTCTATTGTCTGCACGGCCGCCGGGCCGACTACCCCGCCTTGCGCCAAAAAATTCGCTCTGCCTTTGGCCTGCGCTGGGATTGATGGCCTCTGCCTGTGTTATGGTGTAGGCATGTCAGATTCTCTTGCTGCAGCCACGCCGCACCCATCCCAGCCGCTGGATATCATCGCGCATATCCAGACCGATTTTGTCTGCAAATTTGGCATTCCGCGCCAGAGCGGTCTGGTACCGCAAACCCAGGGCCGGATTGTATTTACCCCGCCCTACCGCAACTCGGACGCCCTGCGCGGGCTGGAAGGCTTTTCACATCTCTGGCTGATCTGGCAGTTTTCGCAGGCTGTGCGCCAGGGCTGGTCGCCCACGGTGCGCCCGCCGCGCCTCGGCGGCGAAGCCCGCATGGGGGTCTTTGCCACCCGCTCGCCTTTTCGACCCAATGCCCTGGGCCTGTCCTCGGTGCGCCTGCTGCGCGTGCTGCCTGAAACACCCGAAGGTCCGGTGATTGATGTGGCCGGGGCTGACCTGCTCAACCAGACCCCCATCTTTGATATCAAGCCCTACCTGGCATATACCGACAGTCATCCGCATGCCAGCGGCGGCTTTGCCAGTGCCTGTGCTGACCCGCTGCTGCAGGTTGACTTTCCGGCCCAGTGGCTGGCGCTGGTGCCCGAACACCAGCGCGACGTTTTAATCGCCGTGCTGGCCCAGGATCCCCGGCCCCGCTACCAGCAGGACCCTGAGCGGGTCTATGCCTTTGAGTTTGGCGCCTGCCATATCCGCTTCCGCGTCGATCAGGACCAGCTGCAGGTCTGCCATGTGGCGCGCCTGACAGCGGATGCTGAGGATTGACCCGGTTTTGACCGGGCTTCGGTCTGAGCCTATCTGAAACCGGGGTTGAGGACCGGGATGTTGACAGAGAACCCAACGCTGCGGTTGCTGTCGGCCATCAGGCTCAGGGTGCTGTTGTTGCGACCCATGATCTCGTAGCGCACTTCACTCCGCGCTGTTTGTCCCGGTGCATCGATATAGCTGAGGGACAGACGCCGGTTGTCGTGCTCCCAGGCCAGCCCCAGCTCCGTGCTCTGGCCTGATTCCACGGCATAGCCCATGCCGTTAAAACTTTCGGATTCAAAGGCGTTGATCTGCGCAAAGACGCTGGTGTCACCCTGGCTGAACAGGCCTGCCACGCTGTATTCAGCGCGCAAGCTGGCGCTTTCGCTGAACTGGAAATGGCCGTTGTTGCTGTAAGAGAACATATGCGCTGTCCCCAGGCTGAGATCCCATTCGCTGCGGAACAGGCTGAGCGGATCGGCCACAGGCTCACCCCCTTCGGGCATCAGGGTGTATTCGCTGCCGCCTTCGAGGCCCAGCTCGGTTTCGAGTTCCACGGTGGTGGTCTCCACACCGCTGCCGTCAAGGCTGTGGCTGAAGCTCAGGTCAGCCCCCGCGCGAAAGGCCAGACGCTCGGTATGCCCGCCGTCGGTGTGCACGCGGGTGTCTGAAAAGTCCACGCCCAGCCGGCCCGTCATCACTTGGCGCTGATCCTGTATCAGGCCGTCAATGCCGCTTTGCTCACCTTCGATACCGAGGGCGTAGTCAATGCCAAAGCGCCGGGTCTGTTCAAGCCCGCTTTCAGCATCCTGTTCGCTGTAGCTGCGGTCGACTTCGCCTTCCAGTCCCAGCTGAAAGGCTTCTCGGCTCTGCCCGTCGGGGCTTTCAGCGGCCGTATAGTCGCCGTGCAGTCGGATGCTGTGGCTGTATTCGTAGTCCTGGCCTTCGAGGCTGCCGCTGCGCTGACCGTGCTGGCTGAAGGCAAAGCCCAGGCGGCGCTCGCTGCCTTCGCCCCCTGAGGCATCTGTGGTCTGGGTGTATGCCGCGCTGTAGCGCAGTTCCTGTGTCAGGCTTTCGGCACCGCCGTCGGGGCTGTTTTCGCGCCGGGTCTGGCCGCTTTGGCCTTCGAGTGTAAAGCGCAGGGTCTGTTCGCTGTTGTCGGGACTGTCATCGGGCCTGTGTTCGGCGGTGTACTCAGCACCGAGGGTCAGTTCGCGCTGCTGGCTGAGGCTGCCGTTATCCAGCGGGGTGTCACTGCTCTGGCCAAAGCGCAGGCTGACGTCGGCGTTGAAGCGCTGACTGGCCTGATCTAGCGGCACATCAGCGGCCATGGCAGTGTATTCTGCGCTGTAGCGCAGGCCGCGCTCCTGGGTTTTACTGCCGCCGTCGGGCGTGCTGCCAGTGCTGCTGTAGCTGAGGCCACCTTCCAGGCCAAAGCGCAGGGTCTGGGTCGCTCTGTCGCCCTGGGCTTCAGCGGTGTAGTCGGCCTGCAAAGTCAGATCTCGCGCCTGACTGAGGCTTGCGCTGCCATCGTCGGATTGCCCTTCTATACGCTGACCAAAGCTGAGTTCCACGCCGGCGTTAAAGCTCTGGCTGTCGTCAGCCGGCAGGCCCTCGGGGCCTTCGGCAGTGGCATTGTGGGTGTAACTGGCGTGAATGCGGCGCGCCTGACTCCAGCTTTCGCTGCCGTCACCGGGCCCTATATCCGGGAAGTGCAGCAGGCCAATGCGGCTGTCTGCTTCGCGCAGCACGCTTTCAAAGGCCAGGGTGGTCTAGGCCTGGGCGCGGCCGTCGGGGGCTTCGCTTTGCCGGTGGTCAAAGTTAAACGCCAGGCTGTCATCACTGCCGGGCTGGGAGTGGGTGATGCCAAAGCTCAGGCGCGTGTCGGTGCCGGTCGCTTCGGCCTGTCTGAAATGGCTGTCAAAGCTGTAGCTCAGGGGGTCCATCTCTGAGGCGCTGTAGCTACCGGTCTGCTGAATGTCGATGCTGCCGGGTGCGGCGGGTGTAGCGGGACCTGGTGGGTGCAGGTGTCTCAGGACCGGGGGTGGCCGGGCCGGGGCCTGGCACGGGTGCGGGGCCAGTGGCCGGCGGTGGGCCTTTGCTGCTGGCCGCCGGAGCGGGAGAACTGGCGGCAGCGGGACTGAAGCGCAGAAGACACATAAAGGTTTACTCCTAAAACAAAGCGTCAAAAGCTTATCGGGCAGATACAGCTGAACCTTGCGACAGCGCAATCTGTCGGCGCACAGGATCAGGCAAATGCGTTAAAATAGAGGCATGACTCCATTAAAGCATATGTTGACAGGTTTGCTGGGCGGTACCCTGCTGACCGGTGGCGTGCTGGGCGGCCTGGGCTACTGGCAGTATAAGCGTCTGAGCGCTCAGAACAGCCGGCTCAGCCAGCAGGTCAAAAGGCTGGAGTGGCGCAATCAGAACCTCAATACCAGTCAGAGCGCTCTCAGCGAAGAGCTGGAGCGGCTTAAACAGCAGCATGAGCGGGCCTATGACCAGACCCTTAACACCCTGCTGGAGGCCGCCGACACCGCCGGCATCCGCGCACTTTACGAAACCGGCCTCAAGGCCTGGGAGGCCAAAGACGTGCCCAACGCCTACTTTGCCCTCAGCCAGGTGCACAAGCTCAAACCCGACTATGCCGAGATGAATAAACGCTACCCGCCGGTGCAAAAGGCCTACGCCGAGCACCAGCAGCGCCAGCGCGACAAAGAACGTGACGAGACCTATGCCAAAGGCCTCGATGCCCAGCGCAAACAGGATTTTGCCCAGGCCAGAACTGCTTTTCAGCGCGTGCTGGCTTTGCAGCCGGGCTACAAAGACGCCGACAAACGCCTCAAACAGGTCAGCCAGGCCCTGGCCACCCAGCAACAGGCCAAAGATCAGGCCCAGAAAAAACAGTGGCTTGAAGCCACCTACAAGCTGGGGCTCGAAGCCCAGAAGCTGGGGCGTTACGCTCAGGCCAAAATGGCCTTTGAGGGCATCGTGTCTGACGCGCCGGGCTACAAAGACAGCGCCCAGCGGCTCAAAAGTGTCAGCACCCAGCTGGCCAAAGCAGCGGCCCTCAATCCAGGGCTGGCCACGTCGGGCGGGGCGGCCGGCAACTGTTATTCCCAGGGGGTCTTGCTGGCCAACTGTGCCCGTTCGGGCAATCCGGGCCAATGTACCGAGATGGCCGCCACCAGCCTGGCGGCCTGCAAAAACCACCCTGACTTCAAGCGGGGCATGCAGTCGGTCAACGGTGGCCAGACGGCCCTGTCTGAGCCCGATGACCTGCCCGGCTTGCCCGGTCCTGATACGGGCGCGGCCGACAATCTCTCGCTCTTAAAGAGCTTCCCGGACTATCTGAAAAACCTGTAGGCAGAGCGGTCAGTGGCGCGGACTTTTGAGCGGGGGCGCTGCGGGCTGGCTCTGCCAGAGCGGGGCGCGGTAGGCTGCCAGCTGGGCCTGCCAATCGCTGCCGAGATCGTAGCTTTTGCTTTCGCTGTTTTTGACCAGCAGGCCCTTGTCGCAGAAGCAGGCCAGGGCTTCTTCCACGACGGGCAAAAAGCATTGCGGGTAGCGGGCCACAAAGGCCCGCGCGTTGGCAAAGGGTAGACTTTGTTGTTGTTCAATCACATCGCAGAGGGTGTTATAGGTTTCGGTCAAAGGGGCATACAGGGCCTGGAGCAGTGCCAGCAGTCTGGCATCGGGTGCTTCAGGCGCCACCTGGCGTTTGTCAGCCTCAAAACAGTGGTAACCCACATGCTGCTGGGCAATGGGATGTTGCCCGCTGGCGGCCAGCAGGTCGGGGTAAAACAGGTGCTGCCACTGGCAGCGCAGGGTGTATTCGGTTTTGCGGGTCACGCCGGCCACCTGGGTCAGGGGGCTGTCGATCACCGTGCCGCCGCGCTGCTGAATCGCCGCGGTCAGCGTGGCCAGATCCCAGGGCACATCGGGATGCTGCTGCAAAAAAGCGCGCAGATGGTAGCTGGAGACACTGTAGCTGGCCTGCAATGAGGCCATGACTTCGCGGCTGACGCTGTGCACATCACTTTCGCTGTGCATCTGGACGGGCTCACCGCAGATCAGGTGCACGCGGCCAATCTGGACCTCGCCTTTGATCAGTTCCAGGGTCCATTTTAGCAGGGGCTTCATCTGGGCCGGGATGCGCGGGCCGCCCTGCAGCTCGCGCACCATGGCCTGTTCTTCGGGCACGCGGTCGTAGTTGATCGCAATCGGCAGCAGCACGCAGGGCACGCCGGTCTGCTGCAGGGCGCGCAGCAGACCTCGTTTGGGCTGCATACACAGGCGGGAGCGGCTTCTGGTCCCTTCAATAAAGATTTCAAGGGTCTGGCCTTCAGCCACCAGCTGCTGCAGCCTTGCGTTCAGCTCCGGGTCGGCTTTGCCCTGGCCCCGCTTGATATAAAAGGCGTAGGCCTGTTGCAGCAGCCAGCCCAGAAAGGGCAGCTTGCCGATCTGTAAATCGGCGGCGATGTAGGGAATGGAGATTTTCAGTTCGGGGTGGGCAAAGCAGAGGTAAGAGCAGACCAGAAAGTCCATCATGCTGCGGTGGGTGGGGGCCAGCACGACCAGCTGGCCGGGCTTGATCTGATCGCGGGCCTGCTCAAAGCTGGTTTTGTCAAAGGTGATGCTATGGGCGCCGCGGCGAAAGGCCTTGCGCAGGGTAAAGCCCAGCAGGCGAATGGCCCAGTTGCCGTGGGGTCCCCGACGGGCCCACTGTAAATCGGTGTAAGCGTCTGTGTATTCAGCCCCGGCCAGCAGGACTTCACGGTTGTTTTGCAGCATCAGCGTCTGACAGCCTCCGAGTGTTGACCTGTCACACTATACCATCTGTGTTTTTATTCTGGGGCCTGTTTTTGCGAATTTTGCAGGCTTAAGCTACAATTAAAAGACGCTTTGATGACAATCTGTTAAATAACTGAGGTTTTTAGCCATGTGTATTCCCATCCGAACATCTGCTCCGGTGCCACCGCCTGCTGTCTCTGTGCCACAGCCCCAGACGCCCGCCAGACCCTTGCCTGCGGTGGATGTGCCGCAGCCTGAGCTGCTTTCACCCGCTGTACCCGAGGGCATTGCCCCGTGCCGCCTTCAGCAGCTGAGATTGATGCGGCCCGTCTGAGCGTGCAGTCTGACACCTTTAGCGCCTCCCTGCAGGCCGCCACCGATGGCTCGGTTTCTGGTCAGGTTTCTCTTTCCACCGACGCCCTGCGTCTGGTGGCTGAAGTGGCCTATAAAGACATGCTCTCAGCCCGTCTGGGGGTTGAAAGCGAGCATATTAACCTGGCTATTGCCACCGATGGCAGCCAGCTCAACTGGTCGGTGACCGGCGGCTCTGATCTGATCCGCGGCGGCCTGACCGGCCAGAACGATCAGCTTTCGGGCACGCTGCAGCTGGGGGATGCCACCCTGGCCCTGGGCTGGCACGACGTGTCGGTCCGGCCTTCAGACGACATGATGCGCGAGATCGAAGCCCAGGGCGGCGAAGCCGTACAGATGGATATGTACGGTGCGACCCTGCGCTACGATTTTTAGTCGGCTTCCAGCAGTTCCGGCAGCAGCGCTTCAGCGGCTGCCGGGCTGAGGCTTTGTACGTCTTTGAGCTTGCGTTCAATGGCGCGGGTCCGTCGGCCCATCACCTCATCCAGATTGTTCAGGCCGCTCTGAATGCTTTTGTGGGCTTTTTGCAACATGCCGCCAAATTTTTCAAATTCGGTTTTGACCGCGCCCAGCACTTCCCAGACTTCGCTGCTGCGTTTTTCGATGGCCAGGGTTTTAAAGCCCATCTGCAGGCTGTTTAAGATCGCAGCCAGGGTGGTGGGACCGGTGACCACAATTTTAAACTCGCGCTGCAGGCTTTCGAGCAGGCTGGCATGGCGCACCACTTCGGCATAGATGCCCTCAAAGGGCAAAAACAAAATGCCAAAGTCGGTGGTGTGGGGCGGATCGATATATTTGTCGCGAATATCGCGGGCCATCTTTTTGAGGGTTTGCTCCAGGTTTTTCTGGGCTGCAGCCACCTGCGCCGGCTCGGCCTGCTCGTAGGCATCCAGCAACTGTTCGTACACATCTTTGGGAAACTTGGCGTCAATCGGTAGCCAGACCACGCCCTGGGCCGTGTCTTTGCCGGGCAGGCGAATGGCAAACGCGACCCGCTCGCTGCTGCCACTGCGGGTGGCCACATTGGCGGCATACTGATCGGGAGCAAGAATCTGTTCCAGCAGCATCTCGAGCTGGATTTCGCCAAAGCTGCCCCGCATTTTGACGTTGCTGAGCACTTTTTTTCAGACCGCCCACATCCGTGGCCAGGCTGCGCATTTCGCCCAGTCCTTCCTGCACCGACTGCAGCTGTTTGCCCACGGTTTCAAAAGAGTGACTGAGGCGTTCGTGCAGGGTTTTTTGCAGCTTTTCGTCGACGGTTTCGCGGATTTTGTCGAGCTGCTGGCTGTTGTCGCTGCGAATGCTGCCCAGCTGTTTGTCGAGGGCTTCTTGCACGTTCTGCAGTGCGAGGCTGAAGCGCGCCTCAAAACCCTGCACACTTTGCTGCCAGGCAGCCGTGGCTTTTTCCTGTGCACTGGCGCTCTGGCGTTCAAAGGCCGTGTGCTGCTGGCTCAGGGCCAGCAGTTTGCTGTTCAGCAGTTCATTGAGCTCCTGCAGGTTCTGGCTGAGGCGCTGGCTGAAGCTGTCGAGGGATTGCCCCAGCTGCTGGCGGTTGTTTTTGTCGGCTTCAAGGCTTTCTTTGTGGGCCTGGCTTTGCTGCTGGCTGAGGGCCAGCAATTTAGTGTTGAGCAATTCATTGAGGCTTTGCTGACTCTGGTTCAGGCGTTCGCTGAATTTGTCGAGCAAGGCTTGCAGCTGGGCCTGATCACTTCGGGCCGCTTCACGGCGTTGCTGTTCAAAAACCGCTTTGTTGCTGCTGCAGTTTTTCAAGGGCCTGGCGCTGTTCTTCGCGGTCGCTTCTGGCGCTTTGCTGCGGCTGCGCTGAAGGGCATCGTTCAGATTGTTTCCGTGGGTTTTAAAGCCGTCTTCGAGGCCTTTTAAACGCACTTCAAAGGGCTTGATGGCTTCAGCGATGGCTTCGGCATCGACGCGGGGCTTTTTCAAGCACACCGTAAAACCCCGTCCTTCAGGTCGGGGATATAAGGTGTAGCCATTGAAAATGGCTCATCAACCAAGTATGCTATTTATATGCGCAAGACCTACAAATTCAAAGCCACTGCGAACGAAATAACAACACAGAATGCTGAACGCTGGCTGTATTTGTGCCAGCAGCTGTACAATGCAGCGCTTGAACAGCG
>JACYMC010000222.1 GCA_015272195.1 Candidatus Sericytochromatia bacterium | reverse complement strand
TTGTAGTAACCTCTTTGACACTGGAGCAGACAACACCCAGAGATCTTTACGAGCAAGTCTACTGTGCCCGCGGGGACATGGAAAACCGGATCAAAGAGCAGAAACACGACCTCGCTGCGGGACGAACGTCAGCGCATCTGTTTCGGGCCAACCAGCTTCGGCTCTGGTTTTCAGGGCTGGCGTATGTTCTGATGCAAGCGATTCGCCGGCTCGGATTGACGGGCACAAAGCTCGCCAAAGCACAGGCCGGAACAATTCGGCTCAAGCTGTTGAAGGTAGCGGCGCGCGTCCTGCATGTCGGTGGGCACCTGATCTGTCAATTGGCGAGCGCGTGCCCCTTTCGTTCTCTGTGGGGACAGGTTCTGAAGCGATTGCGAATACCGTGAGCCTGAGCCCCTTCACCAAGATCTCAATCGCCTGAAACCAGGTTATCTTTGGCCTGTCGTCTTTCACCCAGCGAACGAACAAAGACAATGAATCAAGCGTGAAACGGCCTGTTCAGAGGCTACCGAGTTCAGTAAAAACTCCCGAAATATACCCTGCACCTTATGTGAACGCACCTTTGTGAGAAATGCGGGCTAGGGGCGGGGACGCTGGTTTGCTTCGGCCTGAATGTCTCTGGAGGCCGCTTCATTTTCGGCCTCGCGCAGGGTTTGTTGATTTAAATGCCCCGTCGGCGTCAGGTTGCGACGGGCCTGATAGTCTTTGACGGCGGCTTCGATAACCGGAGTGTACGAACGCGAAGGCGCGCCGGCAACCAGCACGCCAATTTGCATGAGCAGACTCTGAAAAGAAGCGACCGGCTCACCCCGCTGACCCGTTTTCATTTCAGTGCGCCCCTGACGGATATCGTCCAGTTCAGGGGCAGGCTCAAATGACAGGCCCTGCTCTGGATCCACCAGGTTCTGGGTCGCCTGAGCACTGGCTGCCTGCTGAAGACGAGGGTCAAACTCCGCCTGATCCTGAGGCAAAGCAGCAGGAGAAGGTGCCGTTGCAGGAGGCTGTTGCGCCGCCTGCCGAACAATCGAGGGCGTCAGGGGCGCAGGGCTTTCTGCCGGGGGACGGGACGACGGGATCTGCATATTCAGACCTTACCTCTCTGCTGAAAATTCGCTCAGTTGAGCTGAGAGACCACGCTGTTCATGCGGTGCAGGTGGTTCGCGACCTCATCGGAGGTCTGATCCAGAATCATCATAATGCCCTGGGCCTGCACAGTCTCTCCCTGCCATTCTTTGGCAAAGCTGCCGTTCCAGCGACTCCAGGCGTCATCCAGTTCGGCGGTAATCACGCCACGGACCTGATCGTTGATCATATCGATCATGGGGCCCGCGGTGGTAAAAAAGTGGTTGTAGATCAAATTGGCCTTGAGGGCTGAGTTATAGGTTTCAATGCCGTGGCGCTTGGCTTCGTTTAACAGGCTGATGGCCTGGTCACGATGCTCCTGCACCTTGGCCATAAACACCTGGCGCTGGCCGGGGTTCATCTGGCTCCACTGTTGCAGCATCTGCTCAGAGGTCTCGGCTGCCTGTGCAGCATGGTAACGGGCGCCCCAGGTAAAGTGATTGGAAGCCTCACGGCTGGTACGGGCCTTGTCGGCATGCTGAGCAATCAGCTGCATGGCCTGCTGGGGTTGCTGTACGGCTTGCACTTCCTGCATGACAGCCTGCTGAATATTGGCCTGTGCAGGGCCATCAGGGATGTCTTTGGGAAAGGTAAACACAATCGGCTGAGGGCCGCTGGGCTGCGCGGGCGTGCCAGGGGACGGCGTCGCGGGTCGCTCCAGAAAATCGATCTTTTCGCCATTGGGGCGGTGAAAAGGCGAAACGCTGGACTGCTGGTCGCGCAGCAGATTGATATTGGGCTGAATACCACGGGCCATCGGCTGGGAGCTGACCTGATCCTGCTGAAAAGGCGAAGCCGGGGCCGCGCTGCGCTCAAACGGCGAAACCGGTCGCTGCGGACTGCCCGCCTGCGGCTGAAAAGCCGGTTGAGAGGTATTGACGCTTGGCATCTTACTTATCTCCGAATCATGATGCGACCCAGCACCTGATCCACCTGGTTGAGGTGTGCATTGACCGTACCAACAGCCCGTGTAAAGACTTCAGGTGCGGGTGGCAGGCGTTTTTTCATGAACAAATACTGGGTCTCTTCCACGCCAGTTGTCCAGGCTTGCCAGCCTTCCCCTACGGTTCTCTGAGCATCTTGGGCCAGGGCAGGCACCTGCGGGAAGCGGGGCAAGAGTTCTTCCATGGCCAGATGCGCATAAAGCGCTTCGTCATAAGTGGCTTTTGTGAACTCTTCAGCACGTTTTAAGGCTTCCATAGCCTGGGTTTTTGCGATTTCCAGCTGACTGAGGGTCTGATTCAGCTCCTGTGGATGCATGCGACCCTGGCTCTGCTCAATACGCTGAGCCAGTACAGCAGCTTCCTGAGCCAGGGTTTCGGCATGACGGGAAGCATCTTCAGCATGACGACGGTTATCCAGGGCTTTTTTAGCATGCAAATCAATATGCCGGAAGGCCGTACCGGGATCCTGGACATGCTGCAAATCACCCTTGACAACCTGACGAGCCTGGTTAACATCAGTACCCGGCGGTGGCTGGGGCATATTCATACCTGGCCTCTGAGCGCCGCCAGGCATGGGTTGAGGCATCATCTGAGGTGGCGGCTGCTGCGGTTTTTTCTTGCCAATACCAAAAATACCCAGAATACCTTTAAAGACTTTAACCACCACGCTCACAATGGCGTTCAGCACTTTGGCAATCACATTGGTCAAAGATGAAAAAATATTGGCAAAGCCTGACGCGGCACTGCTGATAGAACTGGAGGCACCATAAGCTGCAGTAGCCCCCTGCACATAGCCAGTTTGATAAGGGCCTGTCGGGCGGTAAATGTCGTTGGCATAGCCTGGCGGACCAAAAGACTGACTGCCATGCGGAATCGGCGGCGCACCGTACTGAGGGGGTGGCGGAGCGTAAGGGTGGGGCATACCCTGGGGTTGAACAAAACTCACTGAAGAAACCTCCGCATCGATCTTTCTGATCTATTCATAGCCGATCATCCCTTCAGACTTGTTTAAGTTAAACAAAAATTATTTATTTCTTTATGGCACGATTACGCTTTGAACGGGGTTTTGCGCGTTTTCGCCACCAGCGTTTCCAGGCAGAAACCAGTTCATCTGTCCAGGTATGGCTTAAGGCACCCAACCACAAGCCCGCCAGCATAACGCCGATCGCTTCCGGCTGGAGATAGATCCATTTCAGCAGCTGCTGCCCCGCGCTTTGCGACTGGCTCAGCAATTGCCCCTGCCCCAGTCGATTCAGCACAGCGTCCAGCAACAGGGCAAACAGGATCAAACAGACACTGAAATAAACCAGACGGGTCAGGGTCCCCAGCACCGGACCGTGTGAAAGCGGCGAGCGATGCGGTACCCACTTTTGGTAAGGAAGCCAGATCCAGCGCAAAAAGCCCCACCGTTTATATTGTACACTTTTTACGTCCAGATCTCCACTGAACATCAGGCCTGCAAACAAAAAACTGAGCATCAGCATCAAAGCCAGATCCAGGCGATAAAATAACATCCAGCCCAGGACACCTGTCAGGGGTGTCAGCCACCAGGTGACCTGATCATGGGTTTTACCTGAAGGCATCAGGCTGGCTCTTTCAGCAGGCGAGCAAAACGCTCCAGAAACCCAAACATCTTGTTTTTAATAATCCTCTGCGCCTTTGCCCACAATTTTACAATGTAGCAGCCGAACACACCAGCAAACACATCAGTCTTTGAGCAATTGTCGTAAGACAGGAATATCAAGCGCTTTGGGAAAGTACCAGCTGGCATGGCCAAACAGCTTCATCAGGGCCGGGACCACCATCAGCCGGATAATCGTGGCGTCAATAAAAATAGCAACCGCCAGTCCAAAACCAAACTCTTTGATCACAATCAGACGGGCAAAGGCAAAGCCCATAAAGACAAGAATCATGATCACGGCGGCATTGGTAATAATCCCGCCGGTTTTTTCCATGCCCTGGGCAATGGCTTCTTCAGGATCACCACAGGCATCATACTCTTCGCGGATTCGGTTAATCAAAAAGATCTCGTAGTCCATGCTGAGCCCAAAGATCACACAGAAAAGAATCAGCGGCGAGACAATCATCAGAGCCCCGGGCACCTGTTCAATGCCCAGCAGGCTGGCTCCGATACCTTTCTGAAAGACCAGAATCATACAGCCGTATGTGGCGGTCACCGATAAAACGTTCAACACAACTGCTTTCAGCGGCAACAGCAGCGACCCAAAAGAGAACATGGTCAGCAGATAGGTCACCACCACCGTAAACAGCACAATCATTGGGAAATGGCTGAAGATGGCTTCTTTCATCTCCAGAGGAATAGCGCTCAGCCCGCCCACCAGAATCTCCAGATTGGGGTAATGACTCGCCATCAGATCACGGTAATCGCGAATCTGCTTAATGGTCCGGGCATCGTAGTCGGTCATTTCATACCCTTCGTGCTCATGAAACACCGCAATCACGCCTTTGGTCTCGTCAGAGCTGATAAAAGGCAATGAAATGCCGGGCTGAAACAGGCGCATGGTCTGAATGCCGCCCGAAGCGGCCACCGTGTTGTAAAGGGTCAGGTGATCGGCCAGGGGCTGATTGGCATTGACCAGTCCAATCATGCCAGCCACCGCCTCCTGGTTGTTGACCGCCGTCATAAAGTGATAAGCGGCTTCAATGTTGTCCTGGGTCCAGATGGGTGTGCCGTCTTTGCTTTTAAAGGTAATCACAATCGGGGCAAAGGTATTCTGGGGCTTGATTTGAATAATTTCTTCAAAACCTTTGCGGGTTTCAAGGCTCTCAGGCATAATCTGAATCGTCGGACTCCAGACCTTCATTTCAAAGGTCAGAATACTGAACGAAACCAGCACGCCAATCGAGACCACAGAGAAAAATAAAGGACGCGCCATAATCTGCCGCGCCCAACGATACCAGAACTTGCGTTTGCCCCAGGTTCGGTAGGTCCAGTTGCTTAAAAAATAGGGGAAGTTGATTTTTTTGCCCAGCAAAGACAAGAGCGCAGGCATAAGCGTCAGGCTGATCAGCACGGTCATGGCAACCACCAGCAGGCCACTGACCCCCAGCGAGCGCATAAACATCACATTGGGCACCAGCAAAGCCAGCAAACCAATACTGACGACTGTACCCGAGTACAGAATGGTGCGTCCGGCAGATTCAAGCGTGGCAATAGCGGCTTCTTCTTTGCTGAGGCCGCCGCTATAAATTTCTTCGCGGAAACGGTTCACATAGAGCAGTGAATAGTCAATGCCAACGCCAAGGCCAAGCATGGTGATCAGGTTCTGAGACAAAGAGGTGATCGGCATATAGTGAGCAATCACATAGAGCAGACCCAGACTGAGAATACCGGCAAATACCCCCACCAGCAGCGGCAGGCCGGCTGCCACAATGCCACCAAAAGCCAGAATCAGAAGGATCAGAATAATCGGCAGAACACGCTTTTCGGTGCGAATGCCGTCTTTGGCGGAAACAGTGGTGATTTCGTGGCTGTAAAGCGGGCCACCCGTCAGGTACATCGTAAAACCCTCAGGCAGCGGTACCGCTTTGAGCTGCGCGCTGAGGCTTTTGGCCGCAACATCTGCATCATTGAGATTGCGGGCCAGCAAACCAATCGACAAAAAGGTTTTTTTGCGATCTGTGCTCAGCTGACTGGACTCCTGCTGATAGGTCAGCGGTTCACTGGCGTCTTCGTGTCCGCGAATGACGTCCAGATAGGCCTGAAACAAGGCCTGATAAACCGGTGAATCCACCGACTCTGTTTCACTGAGAATCACCAGATCAATGCCGTAGATATTTTGCTCGGGAAAGTCTTCGTTGAGCAAAATCTCTTGCTGATTGGCTTCTGTACCAAGTGAAGTTGCGGCTTCGCCCTGCAGCACCTGCGGCAGTTGCGACAGACCGTAGAGCGACGGAAACAGAAGCAGAACCCAGGCCGCAATGACCCAGAGGCGGTAACGCACCACCCAGGTTCCCAGACAATTGAGCATGCTGTGATAATCTCTTGATAATGACTAAGATAAGGTTAAATAAGATAAAGCGGAATTAATTATAGCAGAGCTGCCCCTGAATGCATCAGCACTTGCAGGCCAAAGCCGCCTATAATAGAGCTTAAAACACAAAAGGAAGCCCGATGATCCCAGCGCTGAAAATCACAGGAAACCACCCGGCTGCTCTGTGGCTGGCCCACTGCCTGCATCAGCGTGGCTGGAAGATTGACTGTGAGCCAGAAAAACTCCCTGAGGGACTCCTGCCCGGCGCTTATCATCATGGGCTGGCCGGCCACTTCGGGCACAACAGCCTGAGTTTTCCGCCCGAATGGTGTTTTTCTCGACTGGCAGGCATTCTGCCCGAACAAGATACCGGATCTGAAGTGTTTGCCTGGCCCGTCAGCCTGCTGGATCTGGCTGCAATATGGCAGGATCTGCAGGCGACAGCGCCCCGCTCAGCAGTAAATGGAGCGCGGTTCAATCTGCAACTGCGTTTTACCGCCTGTGCTGACTGCATCCCATCTTTTTCAGAGACAACTGAACCCAGGGTCCCCAGCGGCTTTTTAATTCAGCAAAACGGCAGCTGGTCTGTGCGGCTGAACGCCGGCCAGCAGCTTACCGTGCAGCCTCCGGCATCTCAGGCTCAGACAGCAGAAGCCGTTTGTAAATACCTGCCAGCGTTGCAGCAATCAGACGAGCAAAGCCTCATCTGGTCCTGCCCTCTGCCCAGCCTGCGACCTGAATCCATGCTGGCCCAGAGTATGTACTGGCTGGTGATCCAGGAAGTTCTGGCAGGTCTGAGCACGGGAAGCATGCGGCCGCAGGCACTGTACAGGCAATGGCAGGCCTGCTGGCAGAAAGTGCACCAGGGACTGATCGCCATGGCAAAAAGACAGAAATTTCTGCCAATTCCCAGATGAATCATCTGGCTTTTTGACATGGGCTGAGCTATATTGTTTAATCGACTGTTCAATTCCTGAGCGTATACGCTTTCATATTCTTTTGCAGCAGATTCTGAAGCTTTAACATCCAGATGTTTGGGCCGCTTCAACAGCACAGACTGCCTCAAAAAAAGACTATGTAACCAAAAGATGCAAGCGTGATCCAAGGGCTTCCGAAGCGTTCGTCCACTTGTCAGCCGCACGTTCTGAACGTATAATTCAGGTTAAGAGAAAGATTAGTTATGGCAAAAGAAGATGTCATTGAAATGGAAGGTTCCATCCAGCAATCCCTTCCAAACGCAATGTTTACCGTAAAGCTGGAAAATGGACTTGAAATTTTGGCGCATATCTCTGGACGAATGCGCAAAAACTTCATTAAGATTCTGCCTGGAGATAAGGTCAAAGTAGAACTTTCTCCTTACGACCTCACCCGTGGCCGGATCACGTATAGACTCAAAACTTAAAAGAGAGACGTGTAACATGAAAGTACGTTCTTCTGTCAAACCAATTTGCATTAAATGCCGCGTTATCAAACGCAAAGGCCGTGTCATGGTCATTTGTGAAAACCCCAAGCACAAGCAGCGCCAGGGTTGAGCGCGTCAGCAATTATGATAAAAAGGAGTAAAGCAAATTAATCCATGGCTCGTATAGCTGGTGTAGATTTACCAAGAAACAAGCGAATGATTGTGGCCCTCACCTATATTTATGGCGTTGGTCCTACCAAAAGCAAACAGATCCTGGACGCAACCGGGATCGACCCCAACACCCGGACCTATCAGTTAACTGACGATGAAACCGCGCGTCTGCGTGAAGAAATCGATAAAAACCACCGCGTAGAAGGTGACCTGCGCCGTGAAGTGCAGCTGAATATCAAGCGATTGATTGAAATCGGCACATACCGTGGCATGCGCCACCGTCGTGGTTTGCCTGTCCGTGGACAGCGCACCCGCACCAACGCCAGAACCCGCCGCGGTGTCCGTAAGACCGTCGCCGGTCGCGGACGCAAGTAAGGAGTATCAGATATGGCTCGTAGCACAAAATCCAAATCAAACACGCCCCGTAAAAAAGTCAAGCGCGGCGTCAGCCGTGGCGTGGCCCACATCCAGTCAACCTTTAACAATACCATCATCACCATCTCTGATCGCCAGGGAAATGCAATTTCCTGGGCCAGCGCTGGCTGTGTCGGCTTTAAAGGCGCCAAAAAAGGCACCCCTTTTGCCGCTCAGTCTGCTGCCGAACAGGCTGCCAAAGCAGCCGTGGATCAGGGATTACAAGAAATTGATATTTTTGTGAAAGGTCCCGGTTCCGGTCGTGAAACCGCCATTCGCGCACTCCAGGCCGCGGGGCTGACGATCTCACGCATCCGTGACGTGACCCCCATCCCCCACAACGGCTGTCGTCCGCCCAAACGTCGTCGGGTCTAGTCATCCCGAGACGGAATTAATGCTGGACTGGAAAGGTTTAGACGAATGGAAAATCCAACCATTGAATGTATAGAAAGTTATGAGACGCCCGAAGGCCTGACCTACGGCAGATTTGTTGCCGAGCCTTTGGAAAAGGGCTATGGCACCACCCTGGGGAACTCCCTGCGGCGCGTGCTGCTCTCAGATCTGGAAGGTGCAGCCATTACTGCCGTTAAAATTGAAGGGGTTCTGCACGAGTTCTCCATCGTTGAAGGCATGGTGGAGGACGTCCTTGACCTGATTATGAACCTGAAGCTGGTCTCCTTCAAAGTGCACGGTGAATCGCCCAAAACGGCCACCCTGAGCGTTGAAGGTCCTGCAACCGTCACCGCTGCCGATATCAAAGCCGACAGCGAAGTGGAAGTGGTTAACCAGATGCAGCATCTGGCCACCCTGCAGGAGGGCGCCAGGCTCGAAATCGAAATGCGTGTGGAAACAGGCAAAGGCTTTGTGCCCGCCGAACAAATGAAGCGCGAAGAACTGCCGCTGGGCTGGCTGCCCATTGACGCCGTCTATATGCCGGTTCAGAAAGTCAATTATAAGGTCGAAAACACCCGTGTTGGACAGATCACCAACTTTGATCGTCTGGTACTTGAAGTTTGGACCAATGGCAGCATTGAGCCTGATAAAGCCATCAGCACCAGTGCCGGAATTCTGGCCCGCAAATTCCAGTACTTTACCGTACTGGGCGGTGAGCCTATTTCTCTGGACGGCAGCATGCTGCTGGATCGGGCTGAAGATGCACAAAAATCCAAAGAAGAAGGAATCAGCATCGAAGATATGGAGCTGTCTATCCGGGCCTATAACTGCCTGAAGCGCGCCAATATCTTTACGCTGGCCGATCTGCTCAAAAAGAGCGAACGTGAACTGATGGAGATCAAAAACTTCGGCAAAAAATCTGCTGAAGAAGTGATCGACAAGGTTTATGAAATGGGCTACTCCCTGCGCGGAGGCAGCACCCGAAACAATGATAATGATGAAGATGAAGATGAAGCGGAGTAAGTCCAATGAGACACAAGAAAAAACGTCATAGACTGAATCGTCCCGCTGACCAGCGTCGCGCCCTGCTGCGCACTCTGACCACCCAGGTTCTGAAGCACGGCCGTGTCACGACCACCGAAGCCAAAGCCAAAGCGGTCAAGGCCGAAGTTGAGCGCATGATTACGCTGGCCAAGCGTGGTACCGATGATCTGAGCGCCCGCCGCGCAGTGTCATCCTACCTGCTCGAAAAGCGCAGCAGCCAGCCGCGCGTGCTGAGCCTCAAAGACAAGGACGCCAGCATCGACGAAAGCAAATACCGCATTGTCAAGCAGGACGAAAAAGCCAAAATCGCCAAAGTGCGCGAAAAAACCGTTGCCCAGCAGCTGTTTGAAACCATCGCCCCCCGTTACGCTGAGCGCAACGGTGGCTATGTGCGCGTGCTGCACCTGCCCCCTCGCCGGGGAGACGGTGCCCCCATGGCGCTGATTGAACTGGTCTAAGACCTGTCGCAAGCCACAAAAAAGCAGCCCTGTAAAGGGCTGCTTTTTACTTTAGGGCTTTATTTGCTTGCACTCTGCATATACATCATTGATGACACGCTGTCGAGCAGAAATTTACGCCAGTTGGGTACAGCAGCCAGAAAAACCTTGCCCGTGCCCGTATAGGTACTGACCAGAAACTCACCTGAGCTGGCCGATTGAAACAGTGATTTAGTCGCTTTTTCGACCTTGTAATTAAGACTGCTTTCCCAGGCCACGGCAAACTGGCCATCCACCACCAGACGATCGTTATTGAGCTGGATTTCTTCAACGGGACCCGGACAGGAAATCACCGCCTTACCGTTGCCCTTGAGTTTGGTCCAGAAATTCAGCAGGCCTTTGCCGCTTAAAAAGCTTGTCAGCACCTTATCACGGTGAATATCCAGCTGAATCGCTTCTTCAGACGCCCAGTAGCCGCCAGGCTGCACCAGCCACTCTTTGCCACCGCAGTCAAAAATATGAAAGCTCGAAAACGAGGGCTCCAGATACAGCTCACCCGTGCCGGTATAGGTGGGCCTGAAAATGCTCTCCTGGGTCACCATTGACTTTAAAAAGCCACCGGCGCTCGGCATTTTGGACTCCATTTTAATATCACCGCGCATATAGTACATCGCACCCGCCTCAGTGCGGACAGTCTCGTTCTCAAGCAAGGTCTTGACCAGAAACAGGCCTTCTTTTTCTATCACTTCAAAATGTGCCATCACAGACTCCTTGTGTTTCAGATTGACATACTCCCCTCCCTAAAGGAAGGGGATTCTCAAGCTACGCTTACCCCAATGGGTTACGTTAGCGGTGCTGTCTTCAT
>JACYMC010000116.1 GCA_015272195.1 Candidatus Sericytochromatia bacterium | reverse complement strand
TATGATAACTTTAATCTACAGAAAGGAGCCAGTTTTTATCTACTGATCTGTTTGTGAGAAATGCAGGTTAAAATCACGCTGATTCTGTCCGGTTTCTGGGGAGCAGTATAGTAAGCGGGCTGCGGCTGATCAAAACTGTTTGAGCAGACTTTTTGCGGCATCCAGGCCTGACATGGCTGCCCCTTCCAGCTGGTGAAAACGGTCACCAAAGGCATCCCCGGCCAGGAGCAGCGGTGCCGGGGTAGGCAGGGCCATAAAGTTGACGTCCAGCGGATCCTGCACTTCAGCGTAACGCCAGCCGTGGGTTTGCAGCTCCAGGGCGTTGGCGCGGATATAATGTGCTCGGGCGGCTTCCCAGAGTTTTTTTCCGGCTTCGTCGCGGTCTGTTTTCCAGTGCTGGCGGCTGAAATGGGCTGTGCCGTGCAGGGTAACAGCTTCTACCGGTGAGAGGCCTTTTTGGCGGTTGTCGGCCAGCCATTTGATGGGGCTCATGGGGTCTGCATTGGCCAGACCACCGGGTTCGGGCAGGCCGCTCGCGCCGTCCAGCACGGCCATGACCGCAATGCAGGGATCATATTTAACGGTTTTCAGTTGTTCCCATTGGCGGCTCTGGGTATCAATACCCGGCAGATCCTGAATCAGTTTCAGGGACTGAGGCAGGGGTGGGGTCATGATCAGGGCATCGGTCTGAAGCTGCAAACCGCTGCTGCATGTGACCTGCCAGCGCGGTTGTTCAGACTGCAGCGGTGCAATAGCGCTTACAGTTTCATTGCAGTGTACATCCAGATCCCGTGCCAGATACTTGCCGATGCTGTTCATGCCTTCGCGGGCAAAAAAGCGCAGGTAGCCATCCAAACTCAACTGTTGATCGGCGTTTAAAAAACCCCGACACCAGCTGTCAATCAAGCCTTCATCCTGCATTTTTTCGATCAGGGCACGAAAAAACATGCCGTGCAGTGTAAAGGCCTGTGCGCCGTGATCAAAGCGGGCTTCGCCGATTCGGCGCGTGGCCATGCGCCCCCCAAAGCCTCTGGACTTTTCCAGTACGGTGACCTGCCAGTTGGCTTTGGCCAGCCTGCGGGCAGCCACCAGGCCGGCCATGCCGGCTCCGACAATCAGGCAGTGGGGGATTGAGCTGGACATCAGGAACCTGCTTTCTGCTGAGTTGCTGGGGTATTTAAGGGCACGCGCAGGGGCAGTCGGATGTCACGCCGTTGTGTGCCCTCACCGCTGAAAAGGTGAAGTTCCAGTTCAATCGCTGCGGATTTGAAACCACTGGACAGCTCCAGTGGCAGGCTCAGCCGTTTGCTGCTGCCTGCTTCAAAGCGGGCAATAAAATAGGTGTTGACCGGGCTTTTGAGTAAAATGCCCGGTGTCAGAATACGGACTTCGGCATTGACGCCTTCAAGATGCTGGCGGCCGTGGTGCTCAATTTTGAGTGCCAGCTCGCCCAGGGCCGGGCCGGCTTCTGCTGCCGGGCCGCGCCAGTTATCCAGCCTGAGTGAGAGATTCAGCTGACCGTCGCGCTGGGCATCAGCGGTTTGTGCTGCGCTGGCCTTGTCCCAGACGCGGATTTTGCCGTCGCCATGACTGCTGAACAGGCGCTGGCCGTTGGCGCTGAAGGCGAGGGCATAGGTTTTTTCACTGGCTTTGGCCAGGGTCTGCAGGTTAACGCCCTGAGGAATTGACCACAGTCGCAGGGTATGATCGCCCATGCTGCCACTGGCCAGCAGCTGGCTGTCGGGTGAAAAGCGCAGCGCCCAGACGGGGCGCAGATGTCCGGAGAGGCGGGCCACAGGCAAGAGCGTATCGACCTGCCAGAGCCGGATCACTTTATCGGCTCCTGCGCTGGCCAGGTATTTGCCGTCGGGGCTAAAAGCCAGGGCATAGAGCTCTTCATCATGATCACTGAGATTGTGCAGACGCTCACCGCTGAGTGGATCCCAGAGGGTAATACGGGGCTCATTAAAACTGGTGCTGGCCAGGTATTTGCCATCAGGGCTGAAGGCCACACAGACCACACCGCCGACAAAATCCGTGATCTGGGTGCGCTTTTGCCAGTCGCTGGTGCGGTAAATTTCAAGGGTCTGGTTGTTGCGGCCCACAGCCAGGGCCTGGCCATCGGGACTGAAGGCCATGCTCAAAACCCCGCCCTTGCTGGCGCTCAGGGTCTGGATGCTTTCGCCGCTGCTGAGATCCCAGATCTGAATCAGGCCGTCCATCATACCGCCGGTAGCCAGCCACCGGCTGTCACGACTGAAAGCAAGGGTACCAGCCCAGTTGGTGTGGCCCGCGAGGTGGTGCAGGCGCTCCCAGGTCTGGGTATTCCAGACCTGACTCATGCCGTCAAAACTGCTGCTGGCCAGGTATTGGCCGTCAGGGCTGACAGCCACGTTATAAACATCTCGGCTATGGCCTTCCAGTAGGCCGTCATTGCCGATTTCGGAGGCACTCTGCCAGAGGGCCTGAGCCGGTAAGCCTGTCAGGCTGAAGCTGAGCCATAAGCTGAGTGCGAGCGTTTTCAGCGCGCGGGTTTTCATGGGCTTTTCTCAAATAAGTAGTGGGTCACCTGCCAGGCTTCACCTTGCTGGTGGGCAAATAGCTCCGCGCAGGCCATAAAAAATACCCGCCAGTAGACCCACCATTTGAGGGCCTCAGCTTTGCCGTAGGTTTGCTCCAGTAGTGGCCAGACAAGGGTTTTACGCTGATCCATCTGCTGCAGCCAGGCGTTGGACGTGCGGGCATAGTGTTGCCCATTGATTGGCCAGATGTTTTTGAGCTGCAGCACAGGCCGGGCAAAATAAGGCAGCAGATCCTGGCTGGGCATGGTGCCGCCGGTAAAAAAGTAGCGGGCCATCCAGTCACGCTCGTGCTCGGGTTCAAACAGATAAGCGTGCTGTACATGGTTAAAAATATGGATAAAGAGTAAGCCTTCAGGATTTAGCCAGGCATTCAATCGATTAAACAGTGCCTGATAGTTGCGCAGGTGCTCAAACATTTCAATCGAGACAATGCGATCAAAGCACTCGCCGGGTTCAAAGTGGTTAATATCCACGGTTTCCACACTGAGGTTGTGAACGCCGGCGGCGCGTGCCCGTGCCTCAATATGCTGACGCTGCCCGTGAGAGTTGGAAATAGCCCGGATACGGGTCTGGGGATATTTTTTTGCCATATACAGGCTCAGAGAACCCCAGCCACAGCCCAGCTCGAGAATGTTGCTGGCACTGTCAAGCTGGGCACGCTGGCAGTATAGCTCCAGCATATCAGCTTCGGACTGGGCTAGGCTAACGCTGCCACTTTTCCAGTAGCCACAGCTGTACTTGAGGTGAGGGCCCAGCACGGCTTCAAAAAAGGCAGGGGGCAACTCGTAATGCTGAGCATTGGCGACATCGACCGCGACAGCCAATGGGCCCTGTGAAAGTTGCTTAAAAAGCGTCTCTTTTTTTTGCGCCAGTTCTTCAGGTTGGCCTGTGTTCAGGCGCTTGAGGTGCTGGGTGTTATACCAGCGAATGCCCTGCCGGATAGACCAGTCGGGCAGACGGTTGTTTTCGAGTAAATTGTTGTACCACATTGCTGGTATTGTAGCGACAAAACAGCTTGCCTGACAATTCGCTGCTTGATTTGCCCTGATTTATTCAAAGAAAAAGCGGGTCCGCAGGCCCGCTTTGTGCGTTTAAAGGGTTTAGAAGCGGAAGCGCAGGTTGGCTTCGCCGCCCACATCACCGAGTATCGTGCCGCTGCCGACCATCTGATAACGGGTGTCTTTATAGCCCAGCTCCAGAGAGAAGAGGCCATAAGCAGGGATGTTGATACCAGCAAAGGCGTCGTTTTTCCACTGCACGTTATCAGGCACACCTGCGGTGGGTGAGATAAAGTAGGTGAAGGCGTTACGGCCGACCAGACTGAACCAGGATCCCACGGGGATTTCGAGGTCCAGACGGCCACGGGGACCGTGGTTGGCGTAGCTGTAATCATCGGCACCGTTAAACTGCAGGTAGTCGTAGCCAACGCCCAGGCTCAGACCGAAGTCTTCAGCGCTTTCGCCGCCCAGCAGACGCCAGATCAGGCCGCCTCCTGCCGTCAGGCGGGAGTTAAGAGCGCTGCTGACCGCATTGCCATTGGCGTCTACCCGGCTGGCCTGGAAGCTGCCAGGGTTGATGAAGGGATCGTAAAACATCATATCGCCGTGCAGGTCGATACCCAGACGGGTCGGACCGACGGGCAGGAAGTACCAATCCAGACTGGCGTTGGGGCCATAAAGGAATCCAGCAGTGGTGTTTGTGCTATCGGTATAGGACGTTTTGAAGTCACCGCCGATGCGCAGATCCACGGGCTTGAAGGGTGCTTTGGTGGGCTCCGGCGTGGGTGTGGCGGTAGGCACGGGCGTGGGCACCGGTGTCGGTACGGGTGTGGGTGTGGGCTCAGGTGTGGGAGCCGGTGTCAGAGGCAGCAGGTAGGTGTCGACGTAGCGGATGAATTCACGCACGGTCGCGGCGGTTTCATAGCGTGTCAGGCGCTTGCCACCCTGGAAGGTGTTGTTGGGATAGCCGTCCATGATCTGATACTTATCGATAATGTCGGTGACGGCTTTGGTAGCCCAGTGATCGGCGGGCAGATCAGTGATTTCGCTGACGCGATCCCGACGGGTCAGCACGGGGCTGGTACCCTGGCTTTCGATCAGGACGAAGTAGTTGTAGAGCTCAAAGGCGATCTCATAACGGCTGATGGGCTCATTGCCCATAAAGCGCTTGCCGGGCATAGGCTGCATAATGCCATAGTCGTTGACCACTGCGTTAACAATGGCTCGCTTTTCATCGTCGAGATCCACCATTTCGGTGTCGGGAGCGTTGCTGATCTGCTGCAGGTTTTTGCCGCTGACCGCTTCCATTTTTTTGGTGGCCCGGTAAAAGACTTCTGCCAGTTCGTAGCGGGTCATCAGATCCTGCCCTTTGAACATGTTGTCCGTTTTGGGCATCATGATGTCGAGTTCTTCGACCAGGACTTTGACGGCGTTATACGCCCAGTGGTTTTCGGGCACATCGACCAGATCAGCCATCACGGCAGCAACCTGGAAGGTTTCGGCTTCAGCGGCATTGGAAGGGCTGAAGGCCATGGGGATGCTCACAAGGACGGAGCTGGCCAAAAAGAGTCCAACGACTTTCTTATTCATATACTTCCTCCTGAATACTGTGTATCTTTATTTGTACTTGCTTCAGTATCAATTTGTTCGGTTTTAACATTAACATGTTGCGGTGCGCCCCAGAGACGCTTCCTATTGTAGCGCGCTTTTGGGCAAAGCGCCCAGCAGCCCGGCTGTTTTTAGCTGTTTTGTATTGATATACAGCTGAAACGGGCTGTGGAACGTCTTGCGGCAGATGCTTTTACAGCTTGCTGAAATCCTAGCATGTTTTGAACAGTGATTAAAATGAAGGGCGTCACAAGTGCTGCTTCAGGGCCTTTGTTCAGCCGCTCCGAAAGCAGCGGGTGCTGAAGCTGTTATAATGACGCCAGCACGGCATGCCAAGACTCAGGAGGTTTACATGCTTCACCGTTTGCAGTATGGTCAGGTGCCCCCCAAACCCCATACGACGCTTTATCATGATCAAAAGCTGGCTTTTGAACATTGTTTTACCCGCCAGGGCTTTGATGGCGCTTATGCCATGCTCTACCACCGTCAGCCGCCGCATTGGATCGACAGCCAGGAAGAAATCGGACGGCATCCGGGCTGGTCGGCCACAGAGTCCCATGCCCGCCCCCTGCGTCGCCACTTTTTGTCGGGGCAACTGGTTAACGGGGGCTCGGCTTTTTTGGGCCGCGAGCTGCTGCTCAGCAACGCCGATCTGGGGGTTTGGTTTGCCGTGGCCGATCAGCCGGATCCGGCCCTGAACTGCAACGCTGATGGCGACGAGCTGGTGTACGTTTTCAGCGGCAAAGGCCAGATTTACACCTCGCATGGCATTCTGGACTACCGCGCCGAAGACTATATCTACCTGCCTCGTGCCGTGTTGCATCGCTGGATTCCGGCTGAGCCCACCCGCCTGCTGATTCTGGAGGGCCGCTCCTGGATCGATATTCCCGCCAACTTTCGCAATGCCGCCGGTCAGCTTAAAATGGATGCGCCCTATTCGCATCGCGATTTCAGAGCGCCACAATGGTCTGAGGCGCTGGCCCAGGATCAACCCCAGACCGTGATGGTCAAGCGTCATGATCACCTCACCCGCCAGCACTACCACCACCACCCGCTGGATATTCTGGGCTGGGACGGTCAGCTCTGGCCTTTTGCCTTTCCGATTCGCTGCTTTCAGCCCCGCACGGGCCTGGTGCACCTGCCGCCGACCGTTCACACGACCTTTGTGGGTGGTGGCTTTGTGGTCTGCTCTTTTGTTCCGCGCATGGTGGACTTTCATCCGCAGGCCATTCCCTGTCCTTATCCGCACTCCTCGGTGGACTGTGACGAAGTGCTGTTTTATGTCGAAGGTAATTTTACCAGTCGCAAGGGCGTGGGACCGGGCTCTTTGTCGTATCACCCGGCGGGTCTGCCCCACGGGCCACATCCGGGTACTTACGAAGCCTCGATTGGCAGCAAAGAAACCAACGAAATGGCCGTAATGATCGATACCTTCAAGCCCTTTTTGCCCACGGTCCGGGCCACTGCACTGGAAGATCCGGCTTATCAGCAGTCCTGGGTTGAGAAAGGGAGTCAGGCATGAGTACACTCGATACCCACACTTTGCCCTGGCAACAGGTTTATGCCCGTCTGACGGAGATCATTCAGCCCCGCCCGATTGCGCTGGTTTCGACCCAGGATGCGGAAGGCCGGCTGAATCTGGCCCCTTTTTCCTTTTTTAATCTGATCTCCTGCAACCCGCCTCTGATTGCCTTTGCACCCCAGATTTCGGGCCGTACGGGCAAAAAAAAAGACACCCTGCGCAATATTGAGCAGCACCCGGAGTTTGTGGTGGCCACGGTCACCGAGGCCATTGCTGAGCGGGTCAATCAGGCCTCTGCACCCTACGACTACGGTGTCAGTGAGTTTGAGAAAACGGGCCTCACGCCCGTACCGGCCCAGAAGATCCGCGGCTTTTGTGTGGCAGAGTCTCCCGTCAATCTGGAATGCTCGCTGCTGGAAATCCGTTCTTATGGTGAAGGCGGTGGGGCCGGCCATCTGGTGGTGGCCCGCGTGGAGCTGCTGCACATTGACGAGCAGCTGCAGGATGAGGCCGGTTGTATTCTGCCCGAGCGTTTGCAGGCCGTGGGCCGCATGGGTGGTGAAGACTGGTGCACCACGCGGGACCGTTTTGCCTACCCCCGCCCGGATCGGCGATGAGGCCGCTGCCTTGCATTCTGCTGTTGGCCCTGCTGGGCAGTCCGCTGCTGCTGCAGGCCTGCAATCAGCCCAACCCCCTGATTCTGGTCACTGAGCCGCTTACACCCGATGGCACCACCCTGCGGGCCCTGGCCGGTCAGCGCTTTGAAGTGGTGCTGCCCGCGCTGGGGGCGCGCCCCAGTCATGAATGGGTCCTGCAACCGCTGCAAACAGAGACGGTGGCTTTTGTCGAGACCCGCGCGGCCCGCTCTGAGCATCCGCGTCAGCCGCCGCCAGACTATGTGCCTAATATGATCTTTGTATTTGAGGCGTTGGCCCGTGGCGAGATCGAGCTGGTCTTTGTGCAGGAGCCCCTGGCCGAAGACGGTCAAACAGCCTTTACTTTTCGCTACCCGGTTGAAGTGCAGGGCACGGCCCCGGCAGACGCTGTCGCATCCGCCACACCCTCGCCCCCTGAAGGAGAATAAAAATGGATTTAGAAGATTATCTGGCCCCACTCCCGCAGAATCTGTCGGGTGCCACTGCCCTCGTGACAGGTGCCTCCTCAGGTATTGGCCTGGCCACGGCCTGTCAGCTAGCTGCTGAAGGCGTACAACTGAAACTGGTCGCTCGCCGTGCTGAGCGTCTGCAAGACATCCAGCAGGCTTTGCAGGCCCGCTTTCAGGTTCAGGTCGATATTCTGGCCGTGGATCTGGTCCGGCCTGAGAGCTGGGACGCCCTCAGCCGCGCCGGCTTTGATCAGGTGGATATTCTGATTAACAATGCCGGGCTGGCGCTGGGGCGTGAGCCCGTTGCCAGCTCAGACTTTGCTGACTGGCAGCGCATGCTGGATCTGAACGTGACCACGGCCTTTGAAATGGTGCGCCGGGTGCTGCCGGGCATGCTGGCGCGCGGGCGCGGCGATATTGTCTGCGTGGGCAGCATTGCCGGGCAGATCGCCTACGAAGGCGGGGCGATTTATTGCGCCAGCAAACATGCCCTGCGCGCTTTTTGCCAGTCGCTGCGCTACGAAACCTGTGGCCAGAATGTGCGGGTGCTGCTGGTCTCGCCCGGTATGGTCGAAACCGAGTTTTCGCAGGTGCGCTTTGGCAGCGCCGAGGCTGCCAGCGCGGTCTATGCCGGCATGCAGCCCCTGACGCCCGCCAATATTGCTCAGGCCATGCTGCAGGCTTTGCAGCAGCCGCGCCACGTCAACTGGGACGAACTGGTGATTCTGGCCAGCGATCAGGGTGGGGTCAGTAAAGTGGTGCGCCGCAGCGCCGACGCGGGCTAATTGACGCCGCGCTTTGACAGCAAGGCCGGAAAGGTGCGCAGAAAGATCTGCAGATCCAGCCCAAAGCTGACCCGCTCGATATATTCCAGATCGTAGTTGAGCTTGGTGGGAATATCCAGCTCGTCGCGCCCGTGAATCTGGGCCCAGCCGCTCAGGCCGGGCCGAACGGCAAAAACCCCGCGCTGGCGCTCACTGTAGTCGGCCACAATCGAGGGTACCTCGGGCCGGGGGCCAATAAAGCTCATCTCACCCTTGAGAATATTCAGCAGCTGTGGCAGTTCGTCGATGCTGCTGCGCCGTATAAAGTGGCCAAAGCGCGTGATGCGCGGGTCGTTCTGCTGGGTCAGCACCGGACCTTTTTTGTCGGCGTCGGCCACCATGGAGCGAAACTTGTAAATACAAAAAGGTTTTTCGCTCACCCCCACCCGCACCTGGGTAAACAAGGCTTTGCCCGGGCTCTCCAGCCGAATGATCAGGGCCACCAGCAGCAGCAAGGGAGCCAGCAGCACCAGCATCAGCAGGGCAAAACAGAAGTCGAGGCTGTATTTGAGCTTCAGATAGGGCTTGTCAGCAGGGGCAATCGGCAGTGACATCTAGGGCAGCTGTGCCGCCAGCTTGAGGGCCAGGGCTTTGTCTTTGTCGACTTCGGGGTGCACTTCTACTTGCAGCAGGTAAATGCGCTGGCCTTTGTGTACCAGCAGCTGCCGGTTGGACGCACTCCAGGCCTGGTGTGCGTCCACTTTTTCAAAGTGGGCGCTGGCCAACGGATCAGGGCTGCCGTAGCTTTTGGGCAGATCCCCGGCCAGGGTATTGCTATAGCGCTGCTGTGCCTGTTCGGCACTCTCGCCGGCAAAATACACCTCAACTTCGAGTCTGGCCCAGATCGAGGTGGGTTGATAGCCCGCGCTGCTGCGGCTGAGATTTTTGAGTTGCTCCTGATTGGCCGCTTCAATGGCTTCCCAGTCGGCTTTGCGCCAGCTGTAACGGCAAACGCCGGGCAGCTGGCTGCGCTGCTCCAGGGCCTCAGTCTGTTGTACGGCGGCCTGCAGATCGGCGGGCGAAATCAGTTCACAGGCCCCGCTGGCTGAAGCCAGCAGGCCCCAGCCCAGACCGGTCAGCAGCAGACGCAAAAGAATCGCTGGCATAAGATTTCCTCCGGGCTTTTTTAATCCTATTGTAGCAGCTCTGGCAGGGCGCTGAGCTGCTGGAGCGTGGTGCAGGGTTCGCTGGCCTGCCCAAAGCCGTAGGCGGCATAGACAAAGTCCAGCCCGGCGGCAGCTGCTGCCTGCTGATCGGTGTGGGTATCGCCAATATATACGCCCTGGGTGATCTGTGCGTTTTCTTTGAGCCAGTGCAGATTCTGGTCTTTGGGCCAGCCCGTATCGCCATGGCAGAGCGTGGCCTGCCAGATTGCGGCCATACCGGGATGCAGGCGCAGAAAGCAGTCCAGATAGGCCTGGTCACAGTTGCTGACCAGATAGAGCGCATGCCGTGAGGCCAGCGCTTGCAAGGTGACCTCAGCGGACGGGTAGAGCTGGCCACCGGTTTGCAGAATTTGATCGGTTTCTGCCTTGAAGCAGGCCTCCAGCACCCGCTGTCCCTGTTCCAGAGGCCAGTCGCCGAAGGGCCGCTGCCGAATATCTTCGCCCGTCAGGCCCATCAGGCTGCGCAGCAGGGCCTCGTCAACGCGCAGCGACAGCTCTTGCGCGCTCAGGGCCTGATTCCAGCCTGTGACACAGGCGGCGGTGGTGTCCCAGAGGGTGCCGTCCAGGTCAAAGATCAGGTCTGTGGGCATTCAGGCCTCAATCACCTTGACCCGGCCTACCGTGCCGTCTTCAAGGCGCACCTTGATGCCGTGGGGGTGGCTGGGCGATTTGGTCAGCAGATCTTTGACCACCCCAGGGGTCAGGCGGCCCGTGCGCTGATCTTCTTTGCGCACCACCTGCACCCGTGTGCCGGGCTGAATATCTTTGCGCTGGCGTCCGTCATTCATGTCTTGCTCCTGTGTTTTGTGGTGAGGGGGTCTGCTTGAGTCAGCACCTCCCAGTGTCCCCCCCGTTGGGGGCCAATGTATTTTAACTGACCGCTCTTGACCAGTTTTGCACTGGCGCGTTCTACGGCACTTAAGGATTTTATACTGCTCCCCAGAAACCGGACAGAATCAGCGTGATTTTAAGTTCCTGATCTG
>JACYMC010000177.1 GCA_015272195.1 Candidatus Sericytochromatia bacterium | reverse complement strand
CTGGCTGGCTCAGATGATAGGCTGTCTCAGGACTTTTCATTCTGAAGCACTGCTCCCGGGTGGTTAAGCCTGAATAAGAGAGCCGGGCCATGGTATGATAACAAGAAATCATATATTTTTTCAATATAAAAAATAATTTAAACAAATACATATTCCATGCGCGGGGTATGTAACTGGCAAAGCCTGAGGCAAAAGACGTCACGTCTCACAGCGGCGCGTCCAAGCGATCGATCAATGAAACACCCCTTGACTTTGTTCGACCAGAATGGGGCTGTGGTAAAGTGTTTGCAAACCGCTCTGATGCAGCAATTGCCCAAACGCTCAGGAAAGGCGCCATGTCGGATTTCAAAAAATACTGGAAAACAGATCTCCTGGCGGGATTACAGGTGTTTCTGGTTGCTTTGCCTCTGTCTCTGGGTGTTTCACTGGCATCAGGTTTTCCACCGCTTGCAGGCTTAATCGCTTCGATTGTCAGCGGCCTGCTTGTGGCCCTGTTCAGCGGCACCCATGTTGGTATCAACGGACCGGCAGCCGGCCTGATTGTGATTATTCTGGGCGGCGTGCAAAGCCTGGGAACAGATACGCCCGGTTCAGGCTATCGCTACACCCTGGCGGCCATTGTGATCAGCGGTATTCTTCAGATCATTCTGAGCCGCTGCCGGGCAGACAAGCTGAGCAGTTACTTTCCGGCGGCCGCTGTGCACGGCATGCTGGCTGCCATTGGTGTGATGATTGCAGCCCAGAAATTGCAGGGACTGTTTGGCCAGCAGGCACAAGGCCACAACACCCTGGCCGTGATTGCTGCACTGCCTGGCAGCATGTTGCAGGCCAACCCCCTGGTCAGCCTGATTGGCCTGCTGTGTCTGAGCGTTGCTTTTGGCTGGAGGCGGATGCCCCCTTTACTCAAACGCATTCCCACCCCCTGGCCATTTTGCTGATCGGCACCCTGGCCGGCTGGCTGCTGGGACTGCGGCAGCCCGGCAGCCATGTTTTTGCCGGGCAGGCTTATATAACGGGCCCGGAATATCTTCTGCGCCTGCCCGACAGCTTGCTGCAGGGGCTGGTGCTGCCTGACTTTGGACGCTGGCAGCACGGGGTCTTCTGGAAGCTGGTGCTGACCCTGACCCTGATTGCCAGCCTGGAAAGCCTGATGAGCGCACTGGCCGTCGACAAACTGGATCCATTGGAGCGCAAAGCCAATCTGCAAAAAGATCTTCAGGCTGTCGGTCTGGGCAGCACGGTATCGGGTTTGCTGGGCGGTCTGCCCCTGATTACAGAAATTGTGCGTAGCTCGGCCAATGTTGCCCAGGGAGGCCGCAGCCGCTGGGCCAATTTTTTTCATGGTGCGGTGATGCTGCTGTTTTTGGTGTTTCTGCCGACGTGGCTGGAGCAGATTCCGCTGGTAGCCCTGGCCGCTCTGCTGATTTATACCGGTTTTCAGCTGGCTGCTCCCACACACTTTTACCATGTCTACCGGATTGGGCCTGAGCAGTATCTGGTTTTTATGGTCACCCTGCTGGCTACACTGGCCACCGATCTACTGATCGGTATGGCTTGCGGCATGGTCTGCAATGCAGTGATCCATCGCTGGCTTGGGGTGCACTGGCAAAACATGTTCACGCTGCATTACCACAGCGAAGAAACCGACAGCACCCGGACCCTTCAGGTGCTGGGACCCGTGGTGTTTTCAAATTTACTGCCCCTGAAACAGGCCCTTAACGAGGTTCAGACCAAAAAGCAGATCATTGATCTTTCTCAGGCCTCACTGTTGGATCACACCACCATGGCCTACCTTGAACAGCTCCAGCACCCCTACAGCGTTCAGGGGCTGGAATTTTTCCAGCCCCTGTCATCTCATCCCCTGGCCACCCGCCGGCGCAGGCAAAGCGCCGACGACTGAGAGGCGTTTTATTCGCCCTGGCCCAGAGAGTAGCCGCGCACCCCGTCAAAGGTGTAGAGGTGTTCGGTTTTGATAAAATCCAGTCCGGCTTCTGAGAAGCGGCCAAGCAAAGCCACAATATCCTGATGGCGCAGGGCCTGATTTTCGAGCCCCACAAAGCGGCAGCGCCAGTGATCGGTACAGAAGGTTTCCGGAAAACCGTCCGGCCAGACCTTGACCCCACGGTTGGTGATCATTTTCAGCTTAAAGGGGGCCCGGGTTTGAGCCAGCAGCGCTTCAGCCAGAGCATTGGCATCGGGGTTGGGCGAATCAATAAAGACATCCACCCCCACCAGCTCTTTGCGCACTTCCGGCCGTTCATAGGGCAAAGTCTGGATCGCGTCACGCGCGGTATAGCTCACGGGTTTCAGGGTCTGAGGCTGCATGCCCAGATGTTTGATCACCGCATCGGCAAAAGCCTGGGTACCCAGCTGCTGCTGGCTTTCACCCGCCACAAACATGTCAGCCGTGTGCAGGCCTGACTCCAGGGTTGCCAGCCAGGCATTATGAATACGGGCGGCAACGTCCAGCTGGCCAATATGCACCAGCATCATCACCGCCGCCAGCAACAGCCCCGAAGGGTTGGCAATATCCTGACCCGCAATGGTGGGGGCTGAGCCGTGAATGGCTTCAAACATGGTGCACTGGGCGCCCATATTGACCGAGCTGCCCAGACCCACAGAACCCGAAATCTGGGCCGCCACATCCGAGATGATATCGCCATAGAGATTGGAGGTCACAATCACATCAAACATTTCAGGCGTGTCGGCCAGGCGGGCACAGCCGATATCAATGATCCAGTGATCGGTTGCGATCTCAGGGTAGTCGCGGGCGATCTCATCAAACAGGCGATGAAACAGGCCGTCGGTTTCTTTCATGATATTGTCTTTGCTGAAGCAGGAAACTTTTTTGCGACCATGCATGCGGGCGTATTCAAAGGCATAGCGGATAATACGCTCAGAGCCCGGCCGGGTAATCAGCTTAAGACACTGGACCACATCAGTGGTCTGGCGATGTTCAATGCCGGCATAGAGATCTTCTTCATTTTCGCGCACGATCACCACATCCATGGCCGGATGTTTGGTTTTGATAAAAGGTGAATAAGCCACGCAGGGGCGCACATTGGCATACAGACCGAGGGTTTTGCGAATGGTCACGTTCAGGCTTTTATAACCGCCACCCTGGGGGGTGGTAATCGGCGCTTTCAGAAAGACCCGGGTCCGGCGCAGAGAATCCCAGGCTGAAGCATCAATGCCTGAAGTATTGCCCGAAAGATAAACCTGTTCACCAATATGAATCACTTCAGGCGCAATGGCGGCTTCTGCTGCATCCAGAATACGCAGCACCGCAGACATAATTTCCGGTCCAATACCGTCACCATGAGCCACGGTAATGGGAGTGGGAGAGACATTGCTTACCATGTTGTACCTACTTTTAAATCAAAATATTGTCAGTCATTATTCTGAAAACCAGCTTAAATCTTCACCTGTCGTACACGGATTCAGCCTTTTGCGCTGTTGTGGGCTGAGAGCGCTGAAGCCCGCATCAGCCAGGTAGTGATATTGTTTTTCAAAATGGATTGATAAGACGGGTTGGTTTTTCGTATATACTCAACAATTTACCATAAGTTCTTTTCACTGTATCAGGAAACAGCGGCAAAGACGCCCTGAACAAGATCCGAACAAGCAGGAAATCCTGCTTTTAAAGCACAAAATTTTCCCTTAATCGAATTACCATTCACGCCATTTGGCGGTACACTGGAGTCAGTCCTCAAATATTCCTTGCCCAAAAGCACAGGATCTGCTCACGTCAGCAGGGCCCGTGTTCCGGGTGGCGAACGATTTGAACTCTTGTGTCAGACAGTGTTATACTGCCTGCAACACGAGCAATTCAGGCATCTGTCGCCTGGCTTTTTTAAACCGGTTTCGTCTTCACCTTCTGTGACACAACACCGCAGCATCACGCAAGCTTACGCAAAGCGTGCATTTCTGTGCCTTTTTAAAACAGCCTGCCGACAGGGCCAAATTAAGAGAATCGCTGAAAGAAAGGAACAGACAATGAGCGTTGTCTCCATGAAACAGCTGCTGGAAGCCGGTGTCCACTTTGGTCACCAGACCCGCCGCTGGAACCCCAAAATGAAAAAGTTCATCTTTGATGAGCGCAACGGTATTTACATTATCGATCTTCAGAAAACCATGCACCAGCTGGACATGGTTTACGAAGAAATCAAAACCCGCGCCCAGCGCGGTGAAACCATTCTGTTTGTCGGCACCAAAAAGCAGGCCAAAGAGGCCATTGCTGAAGAAGCTGAGCGTTGCGGAATGCCCCACATCAGCCACCGCTGGCTGGGTGGTATGCTGACCAACTTCTCCACCATTCAGAAACGTGTCGCTTACCTCAAAGAACTGCAGAAGCAGGAAGCTGCCGGCGAGTTTGAGCTGCGCACCAAAAAAGAAGCCCTCAACCTCCGCCGCAAGATGGAAAAACTGGATCGCGTGCTGGGTGGCATTATGCACATGGGCAAACTGCCTGACGCCATCTTTGTGATTGACCCCAAAAAGGAATATATCGCAGTGGAAGAATCCCGTAAGCTGGGTATTCCCATTGCCGGTATCGTCGATACCAACTGCGACCCCGACCTGATCGACTACCCCATCCCCGCCAACGATGACGCCATCAAAGCTGTTCGTCTGATTTCCGGGCTGATGGCAGACGCGATCATCGCTGGCCGCAATCTGGCCAAAGACGCCGAGCAGGCCATGATGGCCCAGGCTGCAGCTGATGCGGGTCATGATGCACAGCCCGAAGCTGTTGCCAGCGAAGCAGCTGAAGCCGATGAGCACCAGCCCGCCACCCCTGAGCAGCTGGAGCAGCTGGTCCGAGAGCAGTCTGTAGACGCCGCTGTCGCCAGCCAGATCTAAAGAAAGAGAGCCATTAAACTATGTCTATTTCAGCCACAATGGTTAAAGAATTGCGCGAAAAAACCGGCGTCGGAATGATGGAGTGCAAAAAAGCACTGACCGAATCCAACGGCGACATGGAAAAAGCACAGGAATACCTGCGCAAAAAAGGCCTGGCCAATGCCTCCAAGCGCAGCGGCCGCAGCACCGGCGAAGGCACCGTGGAGTCCTACATTCACGTGGGCAACCAGATTGGTGTCATGGTCGAGCTGAACTGTGAAACGGACTTTGTTGCCCGTAATGAACAGTTCCAGGCCCTGGCCCGCGATATTGCCATGCACATCGCTGCCAGCGCACCCCGCTATGTTTCATCAGAAGACGTGCCCGCTGAAGAAGTGGCCAAAGAAAAAGAAATTCTGATGGCTCAGCCAGATATGGCCAGCAAACCCGAACAGATGCGTGAGAAAATTGTGGAAGGCCGCATTGGTAAGTACTATGAGCAGGTTTGTCTGCTCAACCAGGCCTTTATCAAGGATCCCAACCAGACCGTTCAGGACGTGCTGAACCACGCGATTTCCACCACTGGTGAAAACATTCGCGTGCGCCGCTTTGTGCGCTTCGCCGTCGGCGAAGAAGTCTAAAGCCTTGTAACAAGCTTACAGGTGACTGCCCCAGTTAACACACTGGGGCAGTTTCTTGTAATAAGCCCCCACAGTGTTAATATGTAGTATGCCAAAAGCATGGTTGGAGGAAACAGATGAGCGACGACATCACCGAACTGGCGACCGAAATTCAGCTGGAAGCTGAAGACAAAATGGAAAAATCCCTGCAGAACACGCGCAACGAATTCCAGTCTATCCGGACCGGCCGGGCCAACCCCGCCCTGTTACAGCGCGTTCAGGTCGATTATTATGGTACGGCCACGCCCATTCAGCAGCTGGCCAGCATCTCTGTGCCGGAACCCCGCATGCTGATGATTCAGCCCTTTGACAAAAGTGCATTGCTTGAAATCGACCGGGCCATCCAGAAATCCGATCTGGGCATTACCCCCCACAACGACGGCAAAGTCCTGCGCTTGAATATCCCCCCGCTCACCGAAGAGCGCCGCCGGGATTACGTTAAAATGGCCAAAAAGATTGCCGAAGACGGTAAAATTGCGATTCGCAACGTCCGCCGCGACAGCATGGATCAGCTCAAAAAGCTTGAAAAAGACGGCCTGCCGCAGGACTTATCCAAAGACTACCAGGCAGAAATCCAGACCCTGACCGATAAGTTTATCGCGATGGTCGATAAGGCCATGGAAGAAAAAGAAGCCGATATCATGGAACGCTGACCTTGTTAGCCACCAAACTCATCAGTGGCAGCGTGATTGCCACGGCAATCATCCTGTCAATTCTGTGGTTCAAATGGGCCTGGCTGCTGATGGTGATCGCCCTTTCGCTGATCGGTACCTGGGAGCTGGCCCGCATGTTGCAGGGCAAAGGCATCCGGGTTTCGTTTATGCTGCCAGCCGCCTTAAACCTGCTGCTGCTGCTGGGGGTCTACTTTCTGGCCGATTTGCCGGCTGAGCAGCCAGATCCGCAACTACGCCACACGGCCCTGAGCGCCTGGATGCATATGTATGTGGTCTTTGCAGGCTTGACCCTGCTGCTGCGCAACGTCTTTTTAAAGCCCCGTGCCACGCTGACCGAAATGAGCGCACCCTTTTTTCAGCTGGCCTGGCTGGGCTGGTTTCCGGCCTTTTTTATTCTGATCCGCACCCTGCCGGGCGGCCCCTTCTTTCTGATCTGGGCCCTGACCACCGTGGCATTCTCAGATATCGGGGGTTATTTTGCCGGTAAATATCTGGGCAAACACCCTTATTTTCAGCATTTAAGCCCCAATAAAACCATCGAAGGCGCCATCGGTGGCATTCTGGCCTCAGTAGGGATTGGCTGGGGTCTTTCTGCCGCCTTTGGCAGCCTGCTGCCCATGCCCCTGCTGCATGTGGTGCTGCTCGCGGCAGGCATGGCCTGCGTCGGTCAGATCGGCGATCTGATTGAGTCAATGGTCAAGCGCGATATGGATGTCAAAGACTCTGGCACCTGGCTGCCCGGCTTTGGCGGTCTGCTGGATCGCATTGACAGCTACCTGCTGCTGGCGCCTTTTTTGTATTATTACCTGGTCAGTTTTGTATCGGCCTGAGTCGGCGAATAAGCCGATGAACACAGGCTGATCTGCTTGTCCATAAGCGGCAGAGTATGCTATTCTGTTTGCCATGCGTCCTTAGTTCAGATGGTAGAACGGCGGTCTCCAAAACCGCATGTCGGGGGTTCGAGTCCTCCAGGGCGCGCTTTTTTATGTCTGAATTTACCTGGACTTAATCTCGTCGCTGACCAGGGGATGTGTTATCATAGAGGCAAGTTCCCCCATTTTTTCAGCGCCCTTCAGTGGGTTAAATGGGTATGCCTGCGTTGTTAGCTCAATTGGTAGAGCAGTGGTCTCCAAAACCAAAGGTTGGAGGTTCGAGTCCTCCACGACGCGTTCAGTTTTGTGATCCCGTTGCGCTGCTGGATTTTGGCAGCGTACAAATAAGGAAATGTGTATATGGCAAAAGCAACAAAAAAGGAAGCGGCCCACCCCGAGAAGCCAGCCAAATCCAAAAAAGACAGTTCCAAAAAAGGCAAAGAAACAGCTGTTGCAGAACCCTCTTCTTTGCAAAGCCTGATTCAGTTTACCAAGGACGCCTGGGGTGAATTTCAGAAAATCCAGTGGCCAACCCCCCGTCAGGCGATGAACCAGTCCGTTGTCGTGCTGTTTACCGTCATCCTGATTATTCTACTGGTTAATTTATATGACTTTATCTCCGGTTTTTTACTGGGCTTTATTCTCTAGAAGCGAGGCGTTGAACGATGGTGAATCTGACTGGGTTTGAAACCAAGGGCAAGCGCTGGTACGTTATCAATACGTATTCCGGCCACGAAGGCAAAGTGAAACAAAACCTGCTGCGGCGGGCTGAATCCATGGGTATGGACAACCGCATTTTTAACATTGAAGTACCCGAAGAAAAAGTAATCGAGCTGAAAGACGGCAAGCGCACCGAAAAAACCAAAAAAATCTTTCCGGGCTATGTGCTGGTTGAGATGATTATGGACGACGAATCCTGGCTGGTGGTGCGCAATACCCCCGGTGTGACCAGCTTTGTGGGTGCCGGAAGCAAGCCTGTGCCCCTGAGCCAGCGCGAAGTTAAAAAGATTCTGAAGCGGGCTTCCTCCCGCAAAGCCCGTATTGAATTTGATTACAAAATCAATGACGAGGTCAAAATCAACTCCGGTCCCTTTCAGGACTTCAACGGCAAAATCATTGAAGTCAGTCCTGAGCGCGGCAAGGTCAAGGTTTCGGTTTCGATCTTTGGTCGTTCCACCCCGGTGGAGCTGGAGTTCGCCCAGATCAACAAACTCTGATTTTAAGCATCCGATTGTATCTACAGGCTCGGCGTTCAAACCGGGCCTGTTTGCGTGTGTTCAGGCCGATTTACCCCGCTGCGCGTCTGATGGTGTTATGATAACAGGGAACAATTCTGACCGCTCAGGTGTCTTAAGCCTATGAAAAACCAGCGGCAAACAGGATCAGAGGCTGAACAAACCGCCTGTACGTGGCTGGAAGCCAAAGGCTACCGGCTGCGGGCGCGACAGTTTTTTTCGCGCTGGGGTGAGCTGGATCTGATCATGCAGGACGAAGAAACACTGGTGTTTATTGAAGTCAAAATGCGGCGTTCAGCGCGCTTTGGTTCACCGCTGGAGGCCGTAACGGCCCGCAAACAACAGCGTCTGACCCGCAGTGCACAAGCTTACCTGCTGCAACACCCACACCAGGGTCCCCTGCGCTTTGACGTTGTCGGTATTGTTATGGAGGCCGGTCAGCCCCGGCTTTCACACGTTCAGAACGCTTTCTGAAAAATGTTTTAATCAAAAAGGAGTTGATCATGTTAAAAAGAAAAGCCCTCTGGCTGACTTTTATCCTGGTCTCCATGCTGACCCTGCCCGGTCTGGCCCTGCCCAAGAGCCTGATTATGAGTATGGAAATCAGCAGCAAGCAAGGCAATAAACCCATCAAGGCCAACGCCCAATTGTGGTACGCCAACCAAAAATTCCGCGCTGAAATCACCAGCAACTTCAATGCAGCCAGCCAGGGCAATACCCCGGTTAAAATCGGCAACAAAGCCACGGTCATCAGCGATCTGAGCAAAAAGGTCGCCTATTTGATTGATGACGCCTCCAAAACCGCCATCAAAATTGATCAGGCCCAGGTCGGTCAGATGACCGGCGGCGCCCAGAGCGGCCCCCAGACCTTTACCGATCCCACCTCTCTGACGGATCCGGCTAAGATCAAGGCCGAAATCAAAAAGCAGGGCGGCAAAGAATTCGGCAAAGCCAAAATTCTGGGCCACAGCTGCACCATCTGGCAGATGTCCGGCAAAACCCAGATGCCTGTGGGTCAGGGCAAAAGCCAGACCCAGAACGTGACCTCCAAAGTCTGGCTGGCGGATGCCATCGGCATGCCTCTCAAGGTTGAGGTCAGCAGCGATAAAATGGGTGAGATCATGCGCATGCAGGCCACCAAGGTTCAGGTCAACGTACCGGTCAACAACGGCATGTTTGGTATTCCCAGTGGCTACCAGGTCCGTGACTTAATGGATATGTACAAGCGCTAAGCCCGGCACGCGCATCCAGCAGGCCCCTTTTAAAAAGGGGCCTGCTTCCGTTTTTGAGGGCTTCAGTGGCCTTTCAGCGGAAAGAAAAACAGCACAATCTCAAAGGTAATCAGCAGCACAATGGTGACCTCCAGCAAAATGGAGCGGCGATCTGAAATCTCGCTGTTGAGGGTGCTGTAAATCTGATGGGCACTGTTGAGTTTGCCGTCCACACGGGCCTGCCACTCCTGCAGGCGCAGCACGCTGGAGATGCACTGATACACCCGTGCACAGTACAGATCACCGATAATCTTGAGGGTGTTTTCGAGCCGATCGGTCAGTTCGGCCACATCAATCAGCAGCGACAGCAACTTCTGGCTGGTCTGCTGATAAGGATTGCGAAACAGGGTAAAAAAGCGCTTCTGGGGCAGGTCTTCCAGCTCATCATAAATTTTTTGCAGCTGCCGGTCTAGCAGGGTGTCATAAGAACGCAGCTCCAGCAGCTCTGAGTTGGCAAATTCCAGAATATCCACATGTTCTGAGCTGCCTTCCGGGTCATAAATAAAAGAACTGTTCCAGGCAATCACCGCCAGGTCGTCTTCAAAATAGCTCAGGTGCTGGTCCAGCACATTCTGGCGTTCGCGGGCCGAGAGCCGTTTGCTTTCGCCACGAATCATGCTGGCAATATCACCGCTGGCCATTTCCAGCAGCTGATCTGCCAGCAAATGCTCCGCAAAACGGTGTACATAAAAAATGGTGTAGTCTTCTACGAGCATCTGCTCATAAGGCTGACTGAGGGCCGTCTTCAGCGCCGGCAGCAAATCATCAAGCACCTGGCGGGACTGGGCCGCAACCTGATCGCTGTCGATATACAAATCGGCTTCTTTGACCAGCGTGGGCCAGTGACGGGGAAAGGGGACCTCCCAGCAAATCGAGACCACGCCAAAGTCAAAAGCTTTGGCCCGCACCTCAGCAGAGAGCCGCCGATCTTTGGTCAGCATCAGTTCCCGCTGACCCAGCGGGAGCAGGAGCGGTTCTTTTTCAAACTGCAGATAAGTGGGGGAGGTGCGTCTGGAAACCAGCCGGATATTGGTAGAGCGGCCCGCCCACTTGTGGCGCAGCGTATCCAGATCGATCATATCTGCGATATCAAAGAGATGGTAGATCAGGACCTTGCCCTGGGCTACCTGAAGTTCTGTGTATTGTATGCTCATCTGCCATTTGTGTGGATTGAATCAATGCTGCTGCTATTATACGCTGACAGAGAGCAGTCTGCAGCAGTGATTCAGAATGAACCGTTCTTCGCACTCCCTGAGTAGACTTGAGGGGAT
>JACYMC010000205.1 GCA_015272195.1 Candidatus Sericytochromatia bacterium | reverse complement strand
CTATGAGACGCATGGCAAGCCATTTGAGCCAGAGCTGAGGGCGTAAATATTTAGCGCGCAAAAACTGTAAAAGCCTTTTATATTCAATGTTTGAAGCATGTTTATGGAGTGTTTTAAGGTTGGCGGTTTCAAAACAAATGATGTGCAAAAAAACCAGCCAGGACAGCGTGAGCAAATGCTTTGCCCGGAATTGATGACGCAAACCTTCCAGGCTTTTTCTGATTTCAGGGGGTATACAAGAGAATGGGTACATAGTAGCTTGGCTTCAGACCTTTTTGTATGGTTTTTATTTTGTCTGTAGTTATTCAAAATATACACCATTCTAAAAAGGTCTTCTTTCTTTGCTTTCAGCGATCATGTCAGGCAAAAGCTATGAACATTGAGTATGAACATTGAGGTAAAACCTTGCCCGATGCCCTCCATTTGGATGCGGTGCTGGCCATTTCACCTGATACCCCTTCGCCACAACGTCTGGAGCGCCTCCTGGATGTTCTGAGTTCTCCGGTATTGCCTGCGCCACTGCAGGCTTTGCCAGCTGAATTGAAGGCCCTGGCATGTCGGCACCGGGACAGTACTGCACCATGTTTCTTTTTTTGCAGCTCTGCGTCAGCGTTCTGATAAAAGCCTGTTTTGGCCAGCACATCAAACTTTGCCAGTATAGTCCTGCCTTTTAGCTGACTGTGTCTCCCATCAGACGATCCAGCGCTGCGATGACTGCCAGGGGCGGGCGATCTACAAACACACCCTGACCGGGCGTGAGCGGGTCCATGCCGCGCAGAAACAGATAGGCCACCCCGCCGATATGGCGCTCATAGTAGTAATCGGGCAGACGCTGCTGCAGGTAGCGGTGCAGGGCCAGCAGGTAGAGGTGGTACTGCAGCACATAGTGGTGGTCGCGCATGACCTGCTCCAGCGCCTCCGGGGCGTAGTCCCGCGCGCTGTCGCCTAAGCGGTTGGATTTGTAGTCCATCACATAATAGCGGTCTTCGTGGCAGCAGATCAGGTCGATATAGCCCTTTAAAAAGCCCGCCAGCGGTTTAAAGCCCAGAGGCGGCAGGCCGCCGGCCCAGCGGGGATGGCGGCTGAGCACCTGCAGCAGATCCGCAGGTTCCAAACGCCTCACCGGAAAGCAAAAGGCCATTTCGTCAATGCGCTGCGGGCGCGCCAGCTGGCGCAGGGCAAAGGGGGCTTCAGGGCCTGCGCTGAGGCGGGTGCACGCCACCGCCTGCAGCCACTGCAGCAGGATCGGTACCCATTCCGTGGGGATCTGAAACAGCCCGGCCTGGCGCAGCACCAGATTGTGCAGCTTTTGCGGGGACGCGGCCAGGGTGTCAAAATCAGCCAGCTCCAGCAGTTTATGCAGAAAAATACCGCTGTCCTTGCCTGCCGGAAAGGCCTGCCAGGGCTGCGCCAGGCATTGGCCCGGACTGGCTGCCGCCGACGCCGGCTCTGTTTCGGGCTCCTGCTGCTCGTGCATCAGGCTGGGCGGGATGCTTTCGCTGTGATGGATCAGGGCCGAAAAGCTGCCAATGCGCCAGCGCAGCGCTTTGCCGGGGGCCGGCGCCGGGCTGTAGGCTTCGGGCAGTTCCCTGTCCAGGTTGCCGCGCTGCCGCGCTGCTGCGTGCAGGCGCTTGCGGGTATTGATCAGGGCTTCGTGATGCCAGTGGCCGCCGCTGCTGGCGGCCCGCTGCGCGAGCAGTTCGGCCAGGGGGACTTTGTCGGCCAGTTCCGGCAAAAAGTGCGCCAGCGGTGACTGATTGAGATCTTTGCTTTCGGCAGCAAACAGGTAGAGCCGAAAACGCGCGCGGGTCAGGGCCACATAGAGCAGGCGCAGGCTTTCTTCGTGCCCGGCCTGCTTTTCAGCGGCCAGGCGTTCGGCGTGTTCCGGTGAGCCCCAGTCGAGAATGCGCTGGCCGTCGGTCGCGCGGTAGAGCAGAGGCTTATCGTCTGGCTTGCGCTCCGGCTTCCACAAAAAGGGGCAAAAAACCACGGCAAACTCCAGGCCTTTGCTTTTGTGCATCGTCATGATCTGCACGGCCTGGCGATCGGTTTCCAGCTGCAGTTGGCGCCGGTCCTGGGTCTGATCCTGCCGTTTATCCAGCGGGCGGTGCAGCTGGGCCTCCAGCCAGGCCACCAGAGCCGCCGGGCCCAGACTGGCCTGCTGGGCCTGGTTCTGCAATAACTCAGCCAGTTGCCTGAAATTGGTGATGCGGCGCTCACCGTCGCTGTGGCGCAGCATGCGGGCATAGAGTTCTTCTTTTGCGCTCAGCTGGCTCCACATGGCGGCAAAGTTCTGGCGCTGCCACTGCTGGTGATAGCCTTCAAAGGCTTCCTGTATTTCTTCCCAGGCGGCATCATCGGTGTGCCAGCTGTGCAGTTCCGCCGCTGACCAGCCCAGGGATTCAATCGCTAGGGCCCGCATCAGCAGGTTGCGCCGGGCCGGCTGCAGCACGGCCTCCAGCAGCCAGAGCATTTCACGGGCCTCGCGGCTGGCAAAGACGCTGGCATCCACGCTCAGCACCGCCGGGATATCCGCCTGGCTCAGGGCCGCGTAGAGCATTTCACCCTGCGCTTTTTTACGCACCAGGACGGCGATATCCTGGGCCGCCAGCGGACGCGGGGCCGGCTGTTCTGGCAGCAGAATCTGTTTGGCGGCGCCGGCATCCAGCAAGGCCTGGATTTCTGCGACCAGCCGTCGGGTCATGGCTTGCGCGGCTGGATTGACGTTGATCTTTTGGCCTGCAGACGCTCCGCTGAGGCTCCAGAACTGCAGCGGGGCAGCAGCCCCCGGCGTCTGATTCGGACGCAGATCCTGCCAGTTGTAGTCTGCACCTTTGCCGCTGCTGACGCTGCTAAAGTCAATGCCGCTGTCGCCAAAGGGCTTTGCTGTGCCTGTAAAAAACTGATTCAGGGCGCCCAGCATGGCGGGTGAGGAGCGATAGTTCTGCAGCAGGTTTTCGATATGACTGGCGCCGGCGCGGGCCTGCAGATAGACATTCAGATCGGCGTCTCTGAATCGGTAAATGGCCTGTTTGGGATCGCCGATCAGGTACAGGGCCTGCTGGCTGTCGGCATCCTGGGGGTAAATCCGGTCAAAGATGGCGTATTGCAGACCGTCGGTATCCTGAAACTCGTCAATAAAGGCCACGGGCATGTCCTCGCGCAGGGCCTTGGCCAGGGCCGGCCCGTGCTGCGGATCTTCGAGGGCTTTGTGCAGGCGCGTCAGCAAGTCGTTGAGATACAGCTGCTGCCGGCGCTGCTTGATGTCGTCAACGGCTTTGGGCACTTCCTGCAGCAGGGCCTCCTGCCAGTTGCGCTGCAGGTTGTTCAGCCGGGATTCGTAGTTTTCAGATGCGGCGACCAGGTCTTCAAGCGCTTGAAAGAGCCTATGTTGGGGGGCTTGTTTACCTTTTTTGGCAGAAATTTCGCTGCTGCGGAAACGGTTGCCCGCAAATTTATTAAATTTAGGATCAGGCCAGACGCTTGCGTCACCCGAAAAATAATGCTGTAAACCCTCATAGGCCCGCGCAAGAATATCAGCTGAGAAAGAACCTTTGCTTAAAGCGCCGCTCTCGCGTCCCTGATGCAACAAGGCCAAACACGCCTCTCCTTCCGTCTGCCAACGTGATTGCACCTCAGCAAAAAGGGCTTCAAACGCCGTCCATGCGGCCACCAGATCGCTGTCGGGCTCAGCGGCGGGCTCCACGCGCAGGGGCGTGGGGCCCAGATGGTTTTGCAGCTTCTGGCTCAGGCTTGCGGGGGTCCAGTCTTCGGCCAGGGCCCAGCGGGCTTCCAGCACTTGCTGCCGGGTGGGCTGCTGCTGATCTGCCGGGTAGAGACGGCGGCGCCAGAAGTCGGCGCAGGCCTGGGCCAGCAGGTCGCTCTGATCGCCCAGCAGCTCCTGCTGCAGGGGCTGCCGGCTCAAAAAGGCGTAGTGCTGCAGGCTCTGCTGGCAAAAGCTGTGAATGGTCGCAATGCGGGCCTGATCCAGATCGCGCAGGGCCTGCTCCAGCCGTTCACGGGCCTCGGGCAGTTTTTGCCAGCGTGCCAGCAGCGGGTCCTGGGTCTCGCGCTGCTCCAGACCCGCCAGGGCTTCCTGCAGGCCGCGCCGCAGCCGGTCGGTCAGCTCCTGGGTGGCGGCTTTGGTAAAGGTCACCAGCAGCAGCTGCCCGATAGTGCGCCCCGCTTCAATGATCTGGCGCAGGGCCAGCCGGATCAGGGTATAGGTTTTGCCTGTGCCGGCGCTGGCTTCCAGAATCACCCGGCCGCTCAGGGGCAGGCGCAGCAGGGGGGGCAGGGGGCGGTCTGTCATGGCAGCTTCTCCTCGATTTGGTGCCTGAGCAGGGGCTCATACACCCGCTGCGCCAGCTGCAGGCTTTCATTCAGGGTCCACCACTCTGCCGGCAGGCAGCGCGCCAGCGCTGGCTCTTTATTTTCACCAGGAAGGCTGTTTTGCTGACCCTGAATGTTACTGTCCTCCCAGACTTTCAGCGCAGCGTCCTGGGCCTGCTCCCGATCCCCTTTCTCGGCAAAGCCCTTCCAGAGCTCCCAGCTGGTATTGGGGGCAAAGTACAGCGGCTGACACAGCCCCTCCGCGCGCAGCTGCAGCAGATCTTCCAGCAGCGTCAGCGGATCTGCCACGGGCTGAAAGTGCAGGATGGCAGGGCCTGTTTTTTCGATGCTCAGCCAGTAAAAGGCGTTGCCGGGGTCCACAGCCTGCAGCAGCAGGCATTGCAGCCAGGCGCGCAGGCGGTCTTTGCCTTTTAAGCTGGCCGGACGCATGTCCACATAACCGCGTTCATAGCGCTGGGGCAGCTGACCTTCGAGGGTCCAGTCCCCGATCTGCAGGCTGAAGCTTTGCGTCTCAGCCGGCGCTGGCGCACCGAGCCAGTTCTTTAAGGGGCCAATCCAGGGCAGCAGCTCAGCTTCCAGCCTGTCGAGCTGGGCCTCGGCCACCGGGCCAATCGGCAGGCGGTCGGCCAGTTTTAACTGTGCTCTCAGGTGCTCCTGCAGGCCTTGCTGCTCCGTGTCTGAAGCCTGCAGCAGATGCGGCAGCCAGTCACTTTTGACCAGATAGCTTTCGAGGCTGTCAAAACTGAAGCGTTCGGCCTCGGCCAGTTCAGGCGCTGCTTTGGGGTAGTACAGATCCAGGCGTGTGCGCAAAAATGCGGCGGCGGGGTTGCGCCAGAAGCGCTGCAGCACCTGATCGTTCAGGTTCAGGCTGCTGTCTTCGGGGGGCGGCAGGGGCACGGCATCAAAAGGCGGCAGGGCGTCTACCGGTCCCTGCCGCCAGGCCAGGGCCAGCCGGGCCTGCAGCGGGCTGTGGCTGCGCGGCAGGCTGCCGTTAAAATAACGCGGGTCAAAAGGGTGCAGGGCGTGTTCGGTGACTTCAAAATCCGGGCAGAGTGCTTTGACGGTGTCCAACAGTTCAGACAGGAGCAGGGCCGGGGGGACGATGTGATTGTCCCGCACCCGGCGGCCCTGATACAGCAGCAGCAGGTGCTGGCGCGCACCCAGCAGCAAATCCAGCCACAGGCTGCGGTCGCACAGGCGCCGGGGCAAATCGCCCGGCTGCAGGTCGTTTTCAGACAGCAGCTGCAGATCGCTGAAGGGTACCGGGCGCGGCAGGGTATTGACGTTGAGGCCCAGCACGGCCAGCACCTGAAAGGGCAGGCCCTGCAGCAGTTCCGGCGGGGCCAGATTGATGCCCCCACTCATGAAGCGCTGTTCGCTGCCCTGCGCGCTGCCTTCCTGCAGCCAGGCGCGAATCACGCCCAGGCCCACCGGCTGATCGGGCGGCAGCGGGTTTTCAGCCAATTCGCGCAGGCGCGCTTGCAATTGCCGCAGGGCTTCGCGTGCGGCGGGCTCCCGGCGCACGCCGCCCAGAAAGGTCTCGCTCAGCTGCAGCAGCAGGGCCTGCCAGTCGCTCAGGGTATGCGCCTGGCCCAGCTGATCAATGGCCGCTTCCAGGGCGTCAAAAAAGCCCAGAAAACGGTGCAGGATCTCACTTGAGCTGCCTTCAATCTGGCCATAGGGCAGGCGATCGGCATAGGCATTCGGGGGATTTGTATCGGGCAGGGCCAGACCCAGCAGCAGGCGCTCAATGCCGCGCCGCCAGCTGTGGGCCTCAAAGGCGGGTAGTTCCAGACGCTGGCGGTGGTCGGCATCCAGTCCCCAGCGAATCTCAACGGCTTCCAGCCACTGGCGCAGGCTTTGCTGTGTGTCTGCCTCAAGGCCAAAGCTGGCGCTGATGGGCGGCTGCTCCAGCAGCTGCAGTACCTCGCGCAGGCTCAGGCGGCTCTGGGGCAGCTGCAGCAGGCTGTGAAAGGCCACACAGATCGCACTGTCACTCAGGGGGTCAGGGCTGATCAGCTGAAAAGGCAGGCCGGCATCCCCCAGGGCGCTGGCCAGCAGCGGGCCATAAAGGGCCATATCCGGTACAGCCACTGCCAGATCTGCCGCCTGCAGTGCGGGGTGTGCCCGCAACAGGCCTTGCAACTGATCGCAGAGCACCTCCACTTCGCGCAGGGCGCTGTGGCAGGCGTGTACGCTCAGGCTGGTATCCGCTGACCCCGGCTGCAGCGGGGTATCAGGTGCCAGCAAATGGGTCTGCAGACGCTGCAGCAGACTGGGGGTCGCGTCTGTGGCCGCGTCTGGGGCAGATTTCGGCAGGGTCTGATGCGCGGCCGCAGCTTGCTGCAGGGGCGGATTCAGGGCCTGCCAGAGACGATCGGTGGCCGCGGGCGTGCGCTGCCAGATGTAGACCGGCAGATGGGCCGCCAGGGCCTGCAGCATGTCGCTGTAGAGTGGTGCCAGGGGTGGCAGATCAAAGATCAGCAGGCGCTGGGGCAGGTGCTCAGGCCAGGCAAAGTCTGCTGCGGCCAGCTGCTGCAGCAGCCGCTCCCAGAAACGGGCACGGTGGCCCGTGCGCAGGTCGGGGTTCTGTTGCAGCAGATGATACCAAAGCCGGGCCTGCCAGGGTTCCTGGGGGGCAGCTTCCCAGCCCAGAGTCTCTGCCGGACGCCGCAGGGCATGCTCGCCAAAACTGCGGCTGAGGGCCACGGCCAGCTGCCAGCGCTGGGTGGGGTCTGGCTGGGCCTGCAGATAAGCCCTCAGGGCTTCCAGTCCCGGTGTATCTGCCAGCTCGGGCAATTGGGCAAAGAGCAGCCAGCTGAGGTTTTCGTGCTCAAAGTCTGAGCGCCAGCCGAGGTCGGGCAGCAAGCGATGGGCCAGGGGCCAGAGGCCGCTGCTGACAAAGCCCAGATCCAGATTGGCGGCAATGCCGTTGTGGCGGGCCAGCTGCAGCGGCAGCCAGGCCTGGGTGCCGGCATGCGCGACCAGCAGGCGTTCAGCTGCCAGGGGATCTGGCAGGGGGTTGGCCTGCAGCCAGGCGGCCAGGTCAGCGGCCAGAACCTCGGTCTGGGGATGGGTGATCAGGGTCAGTGGCATGGATATTCCTCTTGATTTGTATGATACCTGACTTTTTCGGCAGAAGATCTCAGTAAAAATTTACAATTGACGCAGTGCGTATACCGCATGGGTTTTATATTTTCTTGTTAAACTATAAAAAATGCCTTTAATGGCCGCAGAGAAGTATGTTTAAAGAGGTAGCGCCATGCAATTAGCTGCACACCAGACCCCTTACCCCGGCGAAGCCGAGAGCCCGATTGGCGAAAGTTCCTTTGGCCTGTTTGACGAAATGAGCCTGCGCGGCCACGAGCAGGTGGTGCATTTTTGTGACGAAAGTGTCGGCCTGCGGGCCATTGTGGCCATTCACAGCACCGTGCTGGGGCCGGCCCTGGGCGGCACGCGCATGTGGCCCTATGAATCTGAAACCGAAGCCCTCAAAGACGTGCTGCGTCTGGCGCGGGGCATGACCTACAAAGCCGCCGTGACGGGGCTGAACCTCGGTGGCGGCAAGGCCGTGATTATCGGTGACCCCAAAAAAGACAAGAGCGAGGCCCTCTTCCGCACCTTTGGCCGCTTTGTCGAAAGCCTGGGCGGACGCTATATCACCGCCGAAGACGTGGGCATCAATGTCGATGATATGGAATACGTGCGCATGGAAACCCGGCACGTGACCGGCCTCTCGCGCGCCATTGGCGGCAGCGGAGACCCCTCACCGATTACCGCCCTGGGGGTGTTTCACGGCATCCGGGCCTGTGTTAACGAACGTTTTGGCTCTGAGTCGCTGGCCGGTCGCCGCGTCACGGTGCAGGGGCTGGGCCATGTGGGCACCGCCCTGGTCGAGCTGCTGGCAGCCGAAAACGCTGAAATCCTGGTCACGGATCTCGACATGGACTGGACCGAGCAGGTGGCCCAGCAATATGGCGCCAAAGCCATTGCGCCGGATCAGATTTTTCAGTTTGAAGGGGATATCTTCTCGCCTTCTGCCCTGGGCGGGGTGATCAACGACAAATCCCTGCAGCACTTTGGTTACCAGATTGTGGCGGGTTCAGCCAATAATCAGCTCGAAGACGAGGTCCGGCACGGCGAGCGCCTCAAAGAGCTGGGCATTTTGTATGCACCGGATTATGTGATCAACGCCGGTGGCCTGATCAACGTCTGGAACGAGATCCAGGGCTATAACGCCCAAAAGGTGCAAAAAGAAGTCGGGCATATTTACGACACCCTCAAGCAGATCTTTCAGATTGCCAAACAGGAAAATGTGCCCACCAACCTGGCCTCCAACCGCCTGGCCGAGCGCCGCATCACCCAGCTCTCCAAGCTGAGCCAGATTCATATTCCCACCCGCGCCTGAAACAGACGCTAAGCAAAAAGCCCGGCCAGCTGGCCGGGCTTTGAACGTCTTGTGGCATCAGGGCCGCAGGCGCAGGCTCATGATGTCGATAAAGCCATCGGAATCTTCCAGCGCCAGGTAAAAGTCGTGGGTCTTAAAATGAAAGCCCCCCAGGAACTTGATAAACTGGGGCTCCTTAAAATGAATCCGCACCACGTTTTTGTGTGAGGCCAGCACACCCATCTGGCCCTGCAGGCCGACACGGTGGCCCAGGCCCAGAATCACGGGCCATTTGGAGGCCTCTACATGGCTCATGCTGTTGAGTTCCAGCACCTCACGAAAGAGCAGGCCCATTCTGACGTACAGCTGCCGGCCGTGCAGCTCGGCGTAACACTGCTCGGGCACGGCGCCAAAGGGCAGCAAAACCGGGAGCATCCAGGGCTCCATCTGAAATTTAAAACGCATGCTTATCTTCCTTGTGTGTTCAGCTTTTGCCATGCAGTTTAGCATGTTTGTACGCGTTGGGCGTGCTGCTGTAACCAGTATTCCAGGCTGTGCCTGGCGGTAGCTGCATCAGCTGATCACGATTCCAGGGCTTTGTGCAAGCTGTCGCGTGGCATCACATCGTAGATGTATTCTTCAATGCAGTCCCAGCCATCCACAATCCATTCCAGTGAAGCTTCCCACTTCGCAATTTTTTGCCGCAGTTCTTCAATATGAGACATGGTGCCAGGGATCTCCCCGCAGGCTTTGAATCATGGCCTGAGAATGTTAAAGTTTAGAAGAAGATAATACCATGAAAATTCTCGACAATCTCAACACACTCTGGGGCGATGATCTGAAGCAGGCCCTGCAAGCGGGTGCTCGCTTAAAAATAGCGGCGTCCTGCTTCTCGATTTATGCCTATGAGGCCTTAAAATCAGAGCTGGCGGCCATTGAATCCCTGCAGTTTATTTTTACCTCACCGGCCTTTATTGCCGATGAGGCCACCGATAAATTTGCCCGTGAGCGCCGGGAGTTTCATATTCCCAAACTGCAGCGCGAACGCAGCTTATATGGCAGTGACTTTGAAATTCAGCTCAAAAACAAGCTGACCCAAAAGGCCATTGCCAGAGAGTGCGCTAGCTGGATCCGGCGCAAAGCCCAGTTTCGCTCCAACGCCACCCAGGCCCCGATGCAGCAGTTTGCCGGGGTTCAGAACGCTGAGGCCGAGATCGCCTATATGCCCCTACAGGGCTTTACGGCTGTGGATTTGGGTTATCTCTGCTCTGACTGGCTGCCTGCCGAAACCGCCCAGGCCCCTTTGCCGCTGGCCCTGAACCTGGAGAGCCTTTACCACCAGCTTCTGCAGACCATTGCTGCCCTGCCCCCACGCCCTGACGAAAGCCCCGAGGCCTGGCTCAGCCGCTATGAGCAGCTGCAGCAACTGCAGGCCGAGCACACTAAAATCGAGCGCCAGCTGCACAAAGAGAAGCAGTTTAAGCGCAAAGTAACCCTCAATCGCAATGCCAGACAGATTCAAGCCGATATCGAACAGCTATTAACGGAGAAAGCCTAAATGGACAAACTCAAGATGCACAGCCCCAACCTGACCCAGCAGAATATTCAAAAGCTTTTTGAACTCTTCCCCCACTGCGTGACCGAAAGCCAGGATGCCAAAGGCCAGCTCCACAGAACGATTGACTTTGATCTTTTAAAACAGGAGCTGTCGGAGCGCATTGTCGAAGGCCCCCAGGAGCGCTACCAGCTCAACTGGCCGGGCAAGCGTGAGGCTTTGTTAACAGCCAATGCCCCCATCGCCAAAACCCTGCGCCCCTGCCGCGAAGAGAGCGTGAATTTTGACAGCACCCAGAATCTCTTTATTGAAGGCGATAACCTCGACGCCCTGAAGCTGCTGCAAGAGACCTATCTGGGCCAGGTCAAAATGATCTATATCGACCCGCCCTACAATACCGGCAAAGACTTTATTTACAACGACGATTTTGCCGAAGATACCGAGGATTATCTGATCCGCTCAAACCAAAAGGACGAAGCCGGCAATCGCCTGGTGGCCAATACCGATGCCAATGGGCGCTTTCACTCAGACTGGCTGAGTATGATGTATTCGCGCTT
>JACYMC010000064.1 GCA_015272195.1 Candidatus Sericytochromatia bacterium | reverse complement strand
ACCTGCGTCCGAAGTCAGCGCACCGCCTTCAAAATTGACTGTCAGCGGCTCTCCATTTTTGCCTTGAACTTCCCAGGTCTCAGGGTTACACTTCATACAGCTGGCTCCTTTTCTGCGATTTCTGGATATGATAACTTTAATCTACAGAAAGGAGCCAGTTTTTATCTACTGATCTGTTTGTGAGAAATGCGGGCTAGAAGCGCAGTCAAAAAATTACCCAGCCCCTGCCCCAAAAGTTCACGATTGGAGTCATGCCGGCGGCGGGTAAGAGCGTCCAGAATCAAACAGGTTTTAAGGGTATCAATTGAAAGCAACACCGCCAGGGTCAGCGCAGGAACCAGCACGGTCTGAAGAAATTCAGGGCCGGGCATCTGAAAAGCTTGCCAGCGCAGCCAGAGACTCTGGAGTCCATTGCCTTCTGTCAGGGGAGGCAATCCAACAATCAGCGGATTGCCTTGCAGTCTGCGCAAGGCCGGATCCAGAGCCGCCAGTATCTGATAGCTCACAAGGCCTGAAATCAGGGCCAGAATCACGGGCGGTATCATCCGTATCAGGCGGGAAGCCCACAGCATGGTCATCACCGTGATGCTTCCCACCAGCAGGCTTTGCCAGTGCCATATCAGCGGCTGAAACAGAACGGATTTCAGATCACCCGCTTTAAGCCCCAAAAATTTTGGCAGCTGGCTGAAGATAATTAACAGGCCGACCCCACTGAGATAACCACTGACCACCGGATAAGGCATATACTTGATCAGACGACCCCAGCGCAGCAGTCCAAAAAGCACCTGAAACAGACCCGCCAGCATACCGATCAGCGTCAGCTGCAACAAAATCACCAGCGGTTCATGTCCCAGCTGCATGCGTTCAAGCGTCAAGGCAGCAAGCACCGCAGCGGCCGGAGCACACGGCGCTGAAATCAGGCCTTGTGTTCCACCCAGGAGAGCGGCCAGTAATCCCAGTACAGCTGCTCCCAACATACCGGCAAAAGCACCCTGGGCAGCATAATCAGGCCCCAGCGGCGCAAAAACAGTGACGCCAAAAGCAAGGGCGGCTGGCAATACCAACAGCATGGCGGCAAGTCCACCCCAGAAATCGCCGGCCTGGGGTTTTGCTTGCTCTTTCTTCACGCAGTAAGAGCCTGCCAGAGCAGGCGAGCCAGCTCAGCCAGCCAGAGATCCGCCGCGGTTTCAGCCGCTGCATCGGGCAGCTGATCTACAAACAGGGCCATCACCACCCGATCTGAGGGGCTCTGCAGATAGCCCACATCGGCTCGTAAACCCGGCAGCTCACCCGGCTTATTGGCCACCGTGACCGGGGCTTCAAAGTAAAAAGGGATCTTTTCGCGATCTTCACAGCGCTGCAGCATGGCCAGCATCCAGGCAGTGGGCCCCTCTGGCAAGAGCTGACCCTGCACCAGCCGGCTCATAAAATCCAGCATTTCAGCTGGTGTGGTCAGGTTTTCGCGCCCGGCTGCCCGGGCGTCGAGGTCCATCATCAGGCGCTGCAGGCGGGTCTGCACAAAGCCCTGGGCCTGCAGCCAGTCAGCCAGAGCCGGCAGGCCGAGGCGCTCAATCAGCAAATTGGTGGCCGTGTTGTCGCTGCGAATCATCATCCACTCGGCCAGGGTATCCCAGCTGACGGCCTGGCCAGGGGCCAGGGCATCAAAGTAGGGTGAGTCTTCGACGTAGTCCTGCGGCTGGTAAAGATAGTCGGGCCAGTCCAGCTGCCCGCGCTGCTGGGCATAGAACGCCAGCACGGGCAATTTGATAGTACTGGCGGCTACAAAGACACGGTTGTGCCAGTTCAGCGACAGGCCTGTATCAAGATGGGCTGCCGCAAAGGCCGCCTCACCCGGACAGCTCTGCAGATGGGCCCGCAGGGCCGGAAAAAGGCTCATGCGTCACCCAGCTTTGCCGGATCTTCGTCGCTGCTTTCAGCATCCGACAGTGCAGCGCTCTGGTCTTGAGCGCCTGGCTCGGAGGTCGCCGGCGCTTCAGTGGCAAGCGAGCAGGGGCCTGCAGCACTGACTTCGGCGGCATCCCTGACAGGCACTGCAGCAGCCGGGGCTGTGACAGTATCCGACACCGGACTCCCCGCAATCGCATGCAACGGCTCCGCCGGGGGTCTCAGCGCCAGCGCCAGCAGTTCCAGCAGGGTCAGCAGCATCACAATCATCAGCGGGGCCAGAATAATGCCGGCAAAGCCAAAAATGCGCAGACCGCCGAGCACAGATAAAAACAGTACCAGGGTGTTGAGCTGGTTTTCTTTGCTGCTGACGCTGCGAATCAGAATCGGGCGCAAAATATTGTCGCTGCTACCAATCACCACCACGCCCCAGACCGTCAGCATCACAGCCTTGATCCAGGCCCCCTGAAACAGCAGCCAGACCGCAAAAGGCGCCCAGACCACAAAAGGGCCGGCCAGGGGCAAAAAACTCATCAGCATCATGATCACGCCCCAGAGCACAGCAGAGGGCAGGCCCAGCATCAAAAAGGCCGTACCGCCCAGCACACCCTGCACCACCGCCGTGCCCAGCGTGCCGTAAATGGAGGCGCGTACCACTTCATGCATGCGGCCCAGCACCATTTCCTGCTGGGCTTCAGGAATCGGCACGCGGCGTTTGAGAAAGCGCACAAACTGGTGGCCGTCGCGAAACAGAAAAAACATATTGATCAGAATCATGCCCAGCAAAAACAAAAAGCTCGAAAACGCGGCAAAAAAGCCCTTGGAATGCTCCACCATAAAGCGGCTGACGTTTTGCACCCCGTTGGCCACAGCCCCCTGCAGGTCGATCTTCTCCCAGTCGACAAAGCGGTTAAGCAGATCCAGCGGGCGCTGGAGCAAGGGATGCTTTAAGAGCGGATGATCCAGCGTCAACCAGCTGCGATAGTCCTGTTTTTGAATATACACCGTCAGCTTCTGGGCGCCTTCGCTTAAATCCTGAAACAGAATCAGGGCCAGCAAGGTCACCGGCAGCACCAGCAGAAGGGTCAGGCCCAGGCACATCAGGGCCGAAGCCAGCTCCGGCTTGCCGGGCATTCGGGCCAGCAGGCGTTTGTATAGCGGGTAAGTCAGCGCCACCAGAATCCCGGCCCAGATCAGTGACATCACAAAAGGCTCAAAGATCAGATAAACCGTGTAGAGCAGGCCCAGAAAAAGGCCAAAAATAAGCAGGGTAAAAAAGACTTTGCGATCCATAGTGACTCCGTTTGCGCGATGGCTTCAGTATACGCCAAAGCGGCAGGGGCGTCAGCCCTGAGCCAGCAGCCAGTCGATGGCGGCCTGCATATCGGCAGGCAGGGGGGCCTCACTGCGCATGGGGCGCTGATCCTCCGGATGCTGAAAGTGCAGAATGGCCGCATGCAGGGCCTGGCGCGGCAGCAAAACCGACAGCGGAGCCAAGGCCGCACGCTGGCGATCGCTGAGCGGGTGGTGCGCCGGGAATTCTTCAAGACGCCCGCCATAAAGACTGTCGCCCCAGATCGGATGCCCCAGATGGGCCATATGGGCGCGAATCTGGTGGGTGCGACCGGTAAACAGCTCTACTTCAAGCAGGCTCAGCCCCTGGGCAAAACGCTGCAGCACCTTCCAGCCCGTGCGGGCCGGCTTGCCGTGACGGCTCTCATAGGGGTAGACCACCTGGCGGGCCCGGTGGCGCGTCCCCAGGCCCAGGTTGGTTTCGATCAGGCCTTCATTGTGATGAGGCCGGCCCCAGACCAGCGCCCGATACACCTTGTGGGTCGTGCGGTATTCAAACTGCTTGCCCAGCAGGCGCTTGGCCTCAGGGGTTTTGCCAATCAGCAGCACGCCGGAGGTATCTTTGTCGAGACGGTGAATCAGGCCCGGCTTGATTTTGGCCTCCGGGTCATTCAGCTGACGACGGAAGTAGGCCAGCAAACCGTTGGCCAGGGTGCCATCCCAGTGTTTATAGGTAGGGTGCACGGCAATGCCCGGCGGCTTGTGCAGCACCAGCAGGCTCTCGTCTTCGTAGAGAATGTCGAGGGGCATATCCTGGGCCTTGAGATCTTCAGGGGCCGGGCGCAGCAGGGTGATTTCAAGACGCTCGCCCGCCAGCAGCTGACGGCTGTTTTTGCTGACAACCACGTCATTGACACGCACCCGGCCCTCGCTAATAGCCTGCTGCACCCGGTTGCGGGTGGCGTGCTTGATCTGCTGGGTCAGATAGTTATCCACCCGCATGCGCTGCTGCAGGTGCGGAATGTCAAAGACCAGCGTGGCCATCTCCAACACGCGGCCCCCGGCTGCGGGCAGATCGTCAAGCAGCTCAATCTCCTCCAGATCCTCTGCAAAATCATCTGCCATGCCATCATTCGGCCAGGCTGCTGACGGCCCGTCGGGCGATTCTGTCGCAGCCTCAGAGACACGTTCGGGCTCAGGCGGCATCATCGGGCTCAGCATTTTGCGCGGTAGCCTGGCGCAGCAGCGCAACCTTCATCTCACCCCGGCGGCGCAGCAGCAGGGCCACCGAAGCTCCCAGAAAAAACTGAAACAGGGCCTCGCTGTAGCGGCCCTGCCAGAGGCTCCAGATACTGAGCGGCAAACTCAGCACAAAGCAGAGGGTCGCCAGGCGCAGCCAGTTCTGTGGGCTCATGGCTGCGCCGCCAGACGGTAGCGCACCACCCACTGCAGGCGGGCCAGGGGCGAATGCCGCAGCAGGCCCACCGGGTCCAGGCGGCTATCGCCCGAGTCAAAGCAGCTCCACTCACCCAGCAGCCGCAGGGCCGGATGCCAGCTTTCAGGCTCACGGGCCGAACTGAGCCCCCCCTGAAAGGTGGTGCCCGGCAAATCAAAGATTTTTTCGAAAACGCCCTTTAGCAGTCCTTCTGACAATTGCTGTGCCAGCAGGTGATGCACCACCTCCACCAGAATCTCGGCCTGTTCAAAATAGGTCGCCAGCTGCTGAAACAGCTGACGAGTCTGCTGGCGCGGAAGATACATCAGCAAACCCTCAGCCTGAATCAGGGTGGGGCGCGTCGGGTCCAGCGCGTTCAGCCAGCCGGCATTCAACACCGAGTCGGCCAGGGTCTTCACCCGCTCAGGCACAGGCGGCAGGAGCTGTTCGCGCAGGGCGATCACCGGCGGTAAATCCAGCAGAAACCAGTCGCCAGAGACTGGCTGCAGGCGCTCGTAGCGGGTGTCGAGGCCACAGGCCAGAATCAGCACCTGGGCTGACTCACCGTGCTTAGCTAGAAACTGGCGCGTCTGCTGATCAAAATAACGGGCCCGCTGGGCCAGCATGGCCTGAAGCGGGGCTGGCCAGCGCTGCTTCAGAATATCACGGTGAAAGCGCTTGCCGGAGACGGTCAATAAGGGCTCCAGCTGCTCAGCAAGGGCTTCTGCCGCCAGGTCCGAAAAACCCTTGCGGCGGGAGCGGCTCTCCCAGACCCGGCAAAAAAAGGGAATCAGCAGGGTTTCTGACACCCCCTGCAGCGCGTCCAGGCTGAGCGCCATCTCAGGCCACAGCGTCGCGCAGCAACTCGGCTTTGTCGGTGCGCTCCCAGGGCAGGGCCAGTTCGGGCCGGCCAAAGTGGCCATAAGCCGCCGTCTGACGGTAAATCGGCCGCTGCAGACCCAGGGTATGAATAATGCCCGCTGGCCGCAGCTCAAAATGCTGACGCACCAGCTTTTCGAGGCGTTCGTCAGACACTTCACCGGTGCCAAAGCTGTCAACGCGCACCGACACAGGCTGGGCCACCCCAATGGCATAGCTCAGCTGCACCTGGCAGTGGCTGGCCAGACCAGCCGCCACAATGTTTTTAGCGACATAGCGCGCGGCATAACTGGCCGAGCGATCCACTTTGGTGGGATCCTTGCCCGAAAAGGCCCCGCCGCCATGCGGCGCGTAGCCACCGTAGGTGTCCACAATAATTTTGCGCCCGGTCAGGCCCGCATCACCGTGCGGCCCGCCAATCACAAAACGCCCCGAAGGGTTGATCCAGAAGGTGGTGTCTTTCATCATCTCCAGCGGCAGCACGTGTGAAATGACCTGCTCACGCAGGTCGTTCTGGATGCGTCTGAGCACCTGCTCAGGGTCTTCGACGCCATCAATGGTCGGATCGTGCTGGGTCGAGAGCACCACCGCATCAATGCCCACCGGCTTGCCGTGATCATAGCGCACGGTCACCTGGGACTTGGCGTCGGGCCGCAAATAAGGCAGCGCGCCATTTTTGCGCACCTCGGTCAGGTGCTGCACCAGGCGGTGGGCCAGGGTAATGGGTAGAGGCATCAGCTCCGGGGTTTCGTTGCAGGCATAACCAAACATCAGGCCCTGGTCGCCGGCCCCAATCTGGTCAAAGGCCTCATTGGCCTCGGCAGCACTCAGACTGCGGACTTCCAGGGCCTTGTCGACGGCGGAGGCAATGTCGGGAGACTGGCGGTTGATGGTGGTGATCACCGAGCAGGTATTGCCATCAAAGCCCATTTCTGAATGATTGTAGCCGATATCCAGCACCACTTCGCGCACCAGCTGGGGAATATCCACATAGGTCTGGGTTGTGATTTCACCCGTCACCACCACCAGACCGGTGGTGGTCAGGCACTCACAGGCCACGCGGGCCGTGGGATCATCGACCAGAATGGCGTCCAGCACGGCGTCCGACAGCTGATCGCACATTTTGTCGGGATGACCTTCGCTGACTGATTCTGATGTAAATAAACCGTGATTGATCATTGTTTTGCCTTTTGAAAGAATTCTTGGTATTTGAATAAGAAATTTTAAATGCACAGCTTACCACAGCTCAGCAGCAGCGGGCAGAACTATCAGAATCTGCTAAGCTGAAGGTAAAGGTTCCAAAGCCCGCTGCCACGAGGAGGATCCACATCATGAAAACCGCGCTCTCTGAAACGGTCCGCCAGCACTTCAGGCTGCCCGCCAACCCCAGTGCGGCAGCCTTTGCCGAAGCCCTGGGCCTGCAGCAGGAGCCCGGCCTGATGTACCTGCTGACCCAGCGGCATCCCGAAAACCTGGCGGTCACCCACCAGCCCGTCAAATACCATGAGCAGGTCATGACCTCGGCGTATGATACGCGCCTGAGTAAGCTGAAGCCTGAAGATCAGCGGACGCTTTTTACGCTGCGCAACACGCTCAAGGCCCCCGTACCTGCTGACTGGCTGCCGCAACTGCAGGCCCTGCAGGCCCGCTACCCGGATGTGCCGGCCCTTTTCAGCCTGGAGAGCACTTATCACCGACTGCAACAGGACTTTGCCCAGTGGCGCAGCTCAGCCGAAGCCACGCTGGAACGCTTTCCGGGCTATCTTTATGCTGCCTGCCATCTGGCGGGCTGGTTTTTGTACCATAATCAGCCCGAAGCAGTGGGGTCTGTATTTAACGGCGCCTTTGAAATCCAGGCCTTTGCCGGCGAAGATCGGGTCTTTCACAAAAATGAGGTGGTCAGCTTCTACAGCCTGATGGCCCAGTATCACCTTTACAGCCAGCGCTTTATCCGGGCCGCCTTTTGCTATAGCCTCGTTTACAGCATTGACCCCAAAGCCCCGTTTCTGGAAACCCTTGCCGAAATCTTTGCCCAGCTGCCCGAAAAGGTCCTGCTGCAGCTCTACCTGTTTTTGCACCCGGCCCGGCGCCGGCCCGCCTGAAAGTGGCATTGACAGTTCAGACCGTCAGCACGACCTTGCCGGTATTTTTGCGCTCCCGCAGATAGCGGTGGGCTTCACCGGCCTGTTCCAGCGGAAAGGTCTTATCGACCACAGTTTCAAATTCGCGGGCCTCAAAAGCCTGCAAAATGGCTTCGCCCACGCTGCGCATAATATCAAAGGGCCAGAGCCGCAGGACGTTCAGGCCAAACACCCCGTGGTTCTGGGCAAAGAGCGAAAGCAGGTTGATATGAAACATCTTGAGCCCCACCAACAGGCTCTTGATTTTATTGGGCCGGGCCCCATCAACGGCTTTGGCCATACCAAAGACAATGATCTTGCCCGTGGGTTTGAGCAGCTTGCGGCCTTTGGCCAGATTGTCGCCGCCAATCGGATCCAGAATCACGTCCAGCGGCCGGCGGCCCACGTTCAGCCGTATATCGGTCACAAAGTCACTTTTGCGGTGGTTGATACCGTAATCCATTCCCCGCGCTTTGGCGTAGTCGAGTTTTTCGGCACTGCCGGCGGTGCCATAGACCACGCAGCCCGCATTTTTGGCAATCTGCAGGGCCGAGAGCCCCACACCGCCGGCAATGCCGTGAATCAGCACGTGATCGCCTTTGCGCACGCGGGCCATTTCATGCAGGGCCACCCAGGCCGTCATAAAGTTGACCAGCAGGCTGGCCCCTTCTTCAAAGCTGAGATGTTCAGGCAGGGGCAGCACCTTGTCTTCTGCGGCCACGGCATAGCTGGCATAGCCGCCAAAATAGGTCGCGGCCATGACCCGATCGCCGGGTTTGTGGGCCGTGACGCCCTCGCCCACGGCCGCCACCGTGCCGGCCACTTCATAGCCCGGCACAAAGGGCGCTTTGGGGGCTTCAGGGTAGAGCCCCATGCGCATCAGCACGTCGGCAAAATTGACCCCGCAGGCTTTGACATCAATGGCCACCTCACCCGGCCCCGGCGCTTTGCGGGGCATGCTGACCTTTTCAAAAACACTGTAATCGCCGCTGCGGGCAATCTGCATGGCCCAGGCTTCGCTTGAAGACGTTTCAGACATTAAAGACACCTCTGCTTGATACTGGTAAGACGCAATCACGCTGTGTTGTTCAGCCTACCACAGCCGGGCACAGAATCAGATGGCTTGCTACAGCTATGGTCTCAGCCTGTGCCGCTGTGTACAATACAGCATGCGCGCGTTTTTTATTCTGCTCTGGCTGCTGCTGGGCGGGGCTGGCTTGTTCTGCTCAGCTCCGGCTCCGGTACAGGCACGGGCACAGCCTGAAAGCCTAAGCCTGAATGAAGCCCCAACCCAGTCCCTGAGCGGCCATCTGGCCCTGTTTCAGGACCGGCAGGGCCAGCTCAGCATTCACGATCGGGCCAAGATGGATTTTGCCCCCCATCCAGGCATTCCCAACCCCGGCTTTTCGCAGGACAATTTCTGGCTGCGCTTTAGCGTACACAACCCCAGCGACAGCACACAGGAGCGCCTGCTGGAGGTGGCCCATGCCAATATCGACTGGCTCACGCTCTACCGCCCGGAAGCAGGCGGCAGCTACAGCGCCAGCAAAACGGGCCGGGGCTACCCTTTTGCCCAGCGCGAACAGCGGCACCGGCATTTTGTGTTTAAGCTGAGCCTGCCGCCGCAGAGCAGCCAGACCTACTACCTGCAGAGCCGCAGTACCTCTTCTTACCACCTGGATCTGCGCCTGCACAGCGCCGATGGCTTTTTGCAACGCGAGCGCCAGAGCCAGCTGGGCTTTGGCTTTTATTATGGCCTGATTGCGGCCATGCTGTTTTACAATCTGGTGCTCTGGCTGGCCACACGCGAGCGCAATTACCTCTGTTATGTGCTGACGCTGCTGATGCTGCACGGCCTGTTTCAGCTGAGCTATAACGGCCTGGGCTATGAGTACCTCTGGCCTGAGGCCGTCTGGTGGAACAACCACTGTCTGGGACTCTTTCTGGGCTTATCGGTGTTTTTGACCCTGCACTTCAGCCAGTCGTTTTTGCAGACCCGCACCCACACCCCCCGCCTGCACAAAGTGCTGGAAGGTTTAAAATGGCTGGGTGGATTGTTTGGCCTGCTGAACCTGATGCCTGAAGGCAGTGTTTTAAGCCAGCTCTCGATCAGCCTGAGCACCCCCAATGGCATTGTCAGCGTGCTGCTGATCTGGGGCGTGGCGCTGCACCTGCTGCGCCAGGGCTACCAGCCGGCGCGCTTTTTTGTGATTGCCTGGTCCTCGCTCTTGCTGGGCGCGCTGGTGACCGGCTTTGCTTCTCTGGGCTGGCTGCCCAGCAATTTCTGGACCACCCAGGCTTTGCAGCTGGGCACAGCCCTTGAAGTCATGCTGCTCTCTCTGGCCGTGGGTGACCGCCTGCGCCGCAGTCAGAGCGATCTGCTGCAGGCCCAGGCTGAGCGGCTGGAGCAGGAGCGGCGGGCCAAACAGTCCCAGGAGCGCCTGGTGGCCCGCCTGCGCAAGCTGGACCGCTTAAAAGACGATTTTATCGCCAATATCTCGCATGAGCTGCGCACGCCCCTCAACGGGATTATCGGCATCAGTGAATCCATGCTGGACGGCTCCACCGGGCAGCTTTCGCAGCCCCAGCAGTACAATCTCTCGCTGGTGGTAGCCTCGGCCCGGCGCCTGTTTCATCTGGTCTCGGATCTGCTGGATTTTTCGCAGCTCAAACACCGCGAGATCCGGCTGAACACGCGGCCCGTCTGGCTGCGCGAAGTGGTCGACGTGGTGCTGAAACTCTCACAGCCCCTGGTTGGCCCCAAAGATCTGCGCCTGATCAATGATGTGGGCGCCGATCTGCCGCCGATTGAAGCCGACGAAGACCGTCTGCAGCAGATTCTGCACAACCTGATTGGCAACGCCATCAAGTTTACCGAAAGCGGTAAGGTCATTGTCAGCGCCGAGGCCGTACGCGATCAGCTGGAGATCAGCGTGGCCGACACCGGCCCTGGCATTGATCCGCGCGATCAGGAGCGCATCTTTGCCTCTTTTGAACAGGTCGATGGCTCCATGACCCGCGCCCACAGCGGCAGCGGCCTGGGGCTGGCCATTACCCGCCAGCTGGTGGAGCTGCACAAAGGCCGCATCCGGGTCGATTCGCGACCCGGTGAAGGCAGCCGCTTTCATTTTTTGTATCCCTTCAGCCCCCTTCCCAAAACGCAAATCTCGGCTTAATCTAAAGACATGACAGAATCAGAACGCATTGCTCAATACTCCGGACAGAACTCATGAGGCAATGGCCCCGTAAACACGTAACTCTGGGTAGGCAGGGTGGGATTTAATCGAAGTTCGGTCAAGACCGAACCTTGAAATAAAGCGATCCAGCAGATGTTCATTGAACGCGAGGCGGTTCTGGGT
>JACYMC010000199.1 GCA_015272195.1 Candidatus Sericytochromatia bacterium | reverse complement strand
CAGAGGCGAAGCCCAGGTTCAATCACCCAGCCGTGTGTTTATGTACATCGGCAATATGATGGGCACCGGTTTGCATTTGGGTATGGATGCCCAGGCAGGAAACATTAATAAATCTGCTGTCCGCATGGCCAAATCCGCTACCCCGCGCCTGCCTGCCCTGGCGGTTGCGGGCGGCCCTCGCGCGGGTGCTGGCTCCGGCAGCATCGGCGGCGGTTCCATCACCTTTGCCCCGGTCATTCAGATCAGTGCAGCACCGGGTCAGAGCACAGCAAACCAGGTGCAGCAGGCAGTGCAAGACCTCTACCCTCAGTTTGTGCAACTGATGCGCCGCTATGAGGCCGATCAACGCAGGACAGTGCCCGCATGAGCGTTTACATGACCCTCGGTGAACTGGCCGTCGAACTTTTGAGCGCGCCCACCAGCTTTGAAACCCGCTCCACCGCCAACTATGCCGAGCACCAGCTGATAGGGCGTAAATCAGCGCTGCAGTATGTCGGCCATACGCCCGACGATATCGTGATAGCCATCCGGCTGCACGGTATTTTTACTGACCCGGCCACAGAAATGCAGCAGCTGAATGACCTCAAAGACAATAAAACAGTCTTTCCGCTGGTGTTTGGCAGCGGTGAATACAAGGGCACGTTTGTGCTCAAAGAAACCTCAGTCAGTCTGACCCATACCGACGGCGAAGGCCGCATTATTGCGCTCGAAGCCTCACTTAGCCTGGCTGAATACATCGGCGATCCTGCCGAACCCAACCCGCCCGGAGTCATGGATGCCGGGGTTAAAATCAACTTGCTGTCTGAGCCCGCGCTGCCTGATCCCACCTCGCCCGAAGGCCTGCTGGCAACGGTTCAGACCGCCCTGGAAGTGGCCGGGCAGGTCGCTGAAGCCGCCGAAAAGGTCAATAACATTGTGGCCACCGCGCAAAACGGCGACATTCTCGGTGCTGTAGCCCTGGCGGGATCGTCGGCACCTGGCCTGGCTGAAATGGCCGCCCAGCTTCCCGTTGAAGAGTTTCAGGATCTCGAAACATTCACGGCCCTGGCTACCGACACGGGCAACGTGGCCCGCAACCTGGCCACCACCCGCGACAATCTCAACACAGCCAGTGGCCTGCTGCAGCAGTCGCCCAACCTCAGCGGCCTGTTGTCGGCCTCTGGCAGCATGAGCAATGCCGTCAGCGCTGTGGCTTCAGCAGGCCCGGCCCTGGCCCGTCTCGATGCCCATGCCCAGGTTGGTAGCCGTCTGGCGGGAGTGACCCCATGACCCAGTATCTGAAACACATTACCCTTGAGGGCCAGCGCTGGGATCAGCTGGCCTGGCGCTATTACCGCGATGTTTCCAAAATCGGCCTGCTGATTGAGTCCAATCCCCATGCCCCCATCACGCCCACGCTGCCCAGCGGCATGACCCTTCAGATCCCTGTGATTGAGCGTGCGGCGACCCAGACCCACGGAGCACCCCCATGGAAGCGATAGCGCCCGCGTTCAGGCTTTTGTATTCAGGCCGGGATATCACCGCAGATCTGGCCCCCTGGCTGCTCGGCATCACATACACCGACCGCATGACCGGCCAGAGTGATGAGCTGGATATCTCCCTGATGGATTATGACGGGCGCTGGCTCGATGCCTGGTATCCCGAAAAAGGCGCTGAAATTCAGTATTGGTTTGGCTATGCCCAGCAGGACCTGACCGAAGCTGGCAAGTTCATTGTCGATGAAGTGTCATTCAGCGCCCCACCTGACACATTGCAGATCCGGGCCTTGTCTGTCGGGCTGCAGCGCGAGGTGCGCACCCGCATCGGCAAAGCCTACCAGAATACCAGCCTGCGCGCCCTGATTGATCAGGTCGCCCGGCGCATCCGGGCCACTGTTCAGGGCCAGGTGGCTGCCATTCCGATTGCCAAAGCAACCCAGTACGGCGAAAGCGACTGGATGTTTCTGGTGCGCATCTGCCGCGAATACGGCTATGAAGTGGCCCTCAAAGACAATAATCAGACCATTGCGGTGACGCCATTCACTGGCCTGAAGGCTGGCCCCATCCGCACGCTGACGCGTTCAGATGTCAGTGCCTGGAGCTACCGGGATAAAATCACCGAAGTGCCCGCCAAAACAGAAACCCGGCATTTTGACCCCCGCAAAAAACAGCTGGTCAAAGGTGAGGCCACATCTACCCACCGCGAGCACAGCGACAAAACCCGCAAGCGCATCGTCAAAACCCCCAGCCCCGCTCAGGCCAAAGCCATTGCCCAGGCCGAGCAGGACCGCCACGATATCGACAAAACCAGCATGGAGCTGACCCTGCCCGGCGATCAGACCCTGGCGGCTGGCGGCGAGATTCGCCTGGCTGCAGACTGGAAGCGCCTCGGTGGCAGTTACCTGATCACTGAAGCCCGCCACCCACTGTCATACAGCGGTTACGCTACTACCCTGCAGCTGAAACGGCTGGCCGAATGAATCAGCGTGAATCTGAAACCTGCTCAGAATCAGGTGTCAACCTGCATTTTGGTTTGATCAAAGAAATCGACGCCACCGCGCCATTGTTTCGCGTGCTGCTTCCCGAACTGGACGACATGCTGACACAGTGGCTGCCTATGCTCGCTGATGTCACCCAGGACGACAAAGACTATCAGATCCCGGATATTGGGAGCCAGGTAGCCCTGCTGCTCGACCCGACGGGCGAAACCGGTGTGATTCTGGGCTGCATTTATTCGGAAGCCGACCCGCCCCCGGTAATATCCGGCGACAAGTGGCACCGGAAGTTCAAGGACGGCACAACAATTGAGTATGACCGCGCTGTACACAAGCTGACTGTGGATGCCAAAGGTGAAATCAACATCGAAGCCACCGGCCCGGTGACACTGAAGGCCCAGACCGTCAATGTGCAAGCCATGACAGTCAACGCTGAAGCCTCTGTTTCCAGCAAAATCTCAGCCCCCCTGATTGAACTCGACGGCCTGCTGGTCAAAACCCCTTCGCTCCTGGTGGCGGGTCTGCTCCAGTTTGTGCCCCCACCCCCGCCGACACCCTGATGTCCACGCGGCTGCACCTGCATGTATGACCTCTGTCACTGCGACGCAGACGCAGCTGCTGACCTATGCTAAAGCTTGTTCTTCTCAAATTCTCGCTGTTCAGGAGGTTGTATGGTTGCAATAGGCGACACAGTGCTCTATCTCACCCATGAAACCCCTGAACAGTCCCCTTTACTGACCCCTGCGGTGCTGACGGGCAACCGCGAAGACGGCGACGTGCTGTTATTGCAGGGCGCGTTTTACCTGGGCTATGTAGTCAGCCAGCTCTGGACGCCCGACGCCCCGGAGCCGATGCAACCTGGTCAATACAAGGAAATTGAGCCATGAGCTTCCCCAAAACCGCCCACTGGCAGCCCGCTTTAGAAGGCGATGGCTATGTCACTGACCTGGCCGACATCGGCCAGTGCATTGAAACCATTTTAACCACGCCCAAAGGCTCCCAGCCCCTGCGCCCGGATTTCGGCTCAGATATTTATCGCTACATCGACTACCCCATTAACACAGCCCGGCCTCATCTGGTGAGAGAAACCGTCGAAGCCATTAAAAAATGGGAGCCCCGCGTGACTGTGAAGCGCGTTCAAATCACTGTTAAAGGGGATTCACAGCTTGTTATAACCCCGATTTGTGTGCTGGCATCCGGTGTTGAAGTGAGTTTTGAGGTGCGGCCATGACCCTGCCCCGCGTCATCGACGAAAATCCCACCACCATTGCAGCCGAAACGATTCAGCAGTATGAGGCCGCCACCGGTCGCACGCTCTACCCGGCCCAGATTGAACGCCTTATGATTGACATGATCGCCTACCGCGAAGCCCTGATCAAAGCAGCTCTGAATGACGTGGCCCGCCAGGGCCTGGTGGATTTTGCCCGTGAGCCCATGCTTTCGTATCACGGGGCCAGAGTCGATACCTACCGCTTGCCCCCCAGGCCAGCCCAGACCACTCTGCGCTTTTCAGTGGCTGAACCCGTATCATCTGCCCTGCCCATTCCCGGCCCGCCCCGCATCGCCGCGACCACGGGTGTACTCTTTGAGCCGCAGCGCGAGCCAGTGATTCAACCAGGCCAAAGCTTTGTAGATGTTGTGGCCCTGGCTGCAGAGCCCGGCATGCAGCATAATGGCCTGCTGCCGGGAGCCATTACAGCGCAGTTTGACGTGTTGCCAGATGGCGTCAGCGTCACCAACATCACCCCCACCAGCCGGGGGGCAGATGAAGAAGGCACCGAGCGCTTCCGTCAGCGCATCAAGCTCGCGCAGGCCCGCCCCAGTGCAGGCAGTGGTAAGCAGTATCGCTACCTGGCCATGACCGCTGATGTCAGCGTGATTGATGTGAGTGTCACAGTGATTGCAGCCGGGCATGTCCGCATTGCCCTGCTGACGCCGCTCAATGATGACCCCCTCGAAATTGTGGCCGCTGTGGATGCGGTCGTGCGCCGCGATGACAACCGCCCCACCACCGACAATGTTGATGTTGTGGCTGCTACAGCGGTGCCTGTGCATTTGACATATACGATCACCCCCCGCATGAGCGCCCTGCCCTCAGCTCTGCAGGCCGCCGCAGAAAGTGCGGCGCTGGCTTACTCAATCCGCCTGGCCCGTACACTGGGCTACGACGTGGTGGGCTCTGAAGCTGAATCCCTGATTCAAAACCTGGGGGGCGTCAAGCGTGTGACTGTCACTGGTGCTGATGTGCCAATCTCACCGATGCAATACGCTGTTGTGACCTGGACTATCCAGCTGACGGAGCCTGAGCATGACTAAAGACACGCCCCGCGTCATCGCGGCATCCAAGCGCTGGGCACCCGTTGCAGCCCTGACAGACCGCTACTTTAACATTCCGGTCTGGAAAGCGCTGGTAAAGCATATCCCCACTACCGAGCCTGAAATGCTCGAATACCTGGCTGCTGAAATGGAACTGCTCGAAACAGCCGCCTGGCAAGCCGCGGCCACAGACAAGCAGCGCCGCTATCTGATTGAGCAAGCCCACACCCGCCACCGCACACGCGGCACCAACGCAGGCCTGCGCCGCGAAGCCGCCGAAGCCGGTGGCGAAGTCCGCCGCATCATCGCCCCGCCCAATAAGTTTTTTGCGTCTGCAGCCCCCACGCCTGCTGAGCGCAATGCCTGGCTGGCCAACATGCCCGAAATCCGCATTTACTCACGCCGCGAGCCCGGCCAGGCCGGAGCAGTGGCCTTTGCCAGCCGCATGTTCCCCGGCTTTCATTGCTTTTCAGTCCGCTCTGATGCATTGGAGCGCAGCCGCCTCAAAGTCACACTGGTGCAAAATGGCGTTGAAACCCCGCTGGAAACCTGGGACGTGGAACTGGCCTCACGCCAGCGCCTGGCCGTCAACCGTATTGTGATCCCCGGCACGGCGGGCGCACGCAGCTTTATCGGGCGCATGTTTGCTGGCCGCAGCTGGCCCATGCTCTCAGATGCCAGCACACGCCAAATCATTCTGCAGGACATCGCATACTACAACGAGCCCACAGCCACCCGCCATCTGCGCACAGTCCAGCCTGGCCTGACACCCATTGACGCGGACGGTGAAATCATCGCTGAACGCCACCCGGCCAGCCCTGGTGCATCCTTTGCCCGGCGTATGTTCCCCGGTGCCGGGTATTTTATGCTGCCCAGCCGGGCCTATCTGCACCACTACCGCCGCATCAAACTGCATGACCCATCTGCCCCTGTCACCCGCGCACGGGCGGCCTCACATGTGGGCGTCACGCGCCTGGGCATGCCCCCGCACCACGCGCATATTGAAGTGGCCCTGTTTGGCAAGCGCAACCCAGCCTTTGGCCGCTTTGCGGGCCGGCCTGTTGTCACCGGCGACCGCCAGCCCCTGCAACGCCTGCTGGCCAATTTGCGCTTGACCAAGCGCGAAAGCGACGCCCTGACCCTCTCAACCAAAATTTTTAAACCCCTGCGGGCTGGCTGGCATTTAACTGCTGGTGAGCATATCGCAGGTCAAACCATACAGCAATAGGAGTATTTGATATGGAACGCCAAGTCATTTACCGTGACCGCCAGGAAGTCACCCAAAACGATCTCAACAACGCGCAGATCTGGGGGGATGAAGCCCAGCAACACCTGACAATGGATGCTATCACCGCGCATCGTCAATTTACGGGCCTGACCCTGACTATCCAGTCATCCACCGAAGTGGCCGTGGCGCCTGGCAGGCTGTGGGATGGCACAACCGGCAAGGTCTTTGCTAAAGCCATCTCCGAAACTGTCAGCGTCTATGAAAACCTGCCCCTGCAAGACGAGCGCTGGCTGGGAATCAGCGCATACGGCCAGCAAGAAGACACCACCATCGAACCCCGCGATTTTATTGTTGACGTCGCCACTGGTCAAACCCAACCCGACCAAGTCGCCATGGAGCGCCGCCGCATCGTCATGATCCACAAAGCCGTCGGCCTCGAAAGTCCCACCCCCGAAAAGCCCGAACCCCCGACAGGTTATCTGCTGCTGGGCCATGTCCGACTGAACCCCAGCGGTATTCAGGAAGTCGTGCTCGCTGACCAGTTCCGGCTGCCGAATCTACACAATGTCAATCAGCAGGTGCAGCAGATTAACGGCTGGATTCTCAGCACTGAGCCGCGCATTGCCAGCATCCAGACCGACATTGCGGCACTGGGCGAAGCCATCAACACCCGCGCCACGATCAGCCAGATCCTGCAAGTGGCGCGCGACATGGCCGCAGTCAAGGAGCGTCTGGAGATGCCCGACGATTACGTATTCTACGGCGCTGACCATTTTCTCGACGAAACCGAATCAGATACAGACCACGCTGACTACTCTGCCCGCTGTGCCGAGGGCCTGCGCCCGCCGATGGCTGCCAGCGCGAGCCTGAGCCTGGCTTTGGCAAACCCGCTGGACCCCGCCGCCCGCCAGTTTGCATCAGGGTTTCTGCTGCCGGCACACACTGAAGTGACCCGGCTGCGCATGGAGACCATGGTCGGTAATATCCAGATCAACAATTACCCGGTCGAAACCCATCAGATTGTGCAGCGCCACGTCGCGCGCCAGCGCCTCCAGTACGGCCAGACCCGCACCATCTGTACCAACACCGGATTCTGGGCGCTCGGAACCTATGATGCTGCGACCGGCATTTTTCGCTACAACACTGGCGAAACCTGGGAGATTGCGCCAGAAAGCCGCGCCAACTTCCTGAGCCGCATGGGCCATGTCCGCATGCGCGAAGCCTTTGTGACCACAGTGCTTGAGCCCTATTGGGATACGGTCACCACCACCCACAACATTCAAAACAGCATCGTGGCTCAGAATTTTCTGTCAGCCCAAACCGGCTGGATGACCAGTATTGAACTGTATTTTACAGCGGTATCTGGCGCGGGCGGTCTGACGCTGGATATTGTGAACGCCCCTGAAGGGGCTCCAGATCTCGGGGCCGGCATTGCCCACATCACCCTGGCGGCCAATGCCCTGAATGCAGGCTGGTGCAAAATCACCCTGCCTGAGCCGGTCTATATCGAGGCGGGAAGCCGTTATGCGATTGTTCTGAGCACCGGAGCTGCCCATCGGGTCGGCTATACCGACGGCACCGAGTACACCCAGGGCACCCTGTTTTATGGCCAGGACGGCCAGTTTATGCAGATGGAAGCAGACCGCGATCTGATGCTGAGGCTGAATTTTGCGCGATTTGCAAACCCCCGCACAGTGATTCAGTTTGAGCCCCTGCAGCTGGCCGGCGGCATCGGCGATATCGACCTGCTGTATGAGGGCATCACCCCGGATGGCTGTGAGCTGATCTGGCAGTACCAAATCGGAGGCATCTGGTACTCTATGCGCTCCGGCACTGCAGAAAACCTGGCGGCGCTGAGTGCCCTGATCCCGTTGCGGGCTGTGTTTCTCGGCACCACTGACCTGATGCCTGGCATTCGCACGACTGACAGCCAGATTGTTGTCGCCCGCCCAGCCACAGCATTTACCCACATCTCAACTGAGCGCACGCTGGCCAGCCCCTCAGATGACATCCGCGTGCGCTTGCTGCTTGAAGATTTTGACACCACCTCGCACACAGTGGCCTGTCAGCTCATTATTGATGGCACCCCGGTCAACCCCACCAGTAATTTTGATGAGATTGTTGACGGGCGCAGCCGCTGGCGCGAATACCGTTTTACCCTGGGCTCCCCTGAATCTGAATACCAGATTAAAATCACGGGCAGCACCAGCGCATGGAATAACGCCTGGCACGTCGCCGAGCGATTCGACGCGGCCCTGTAACCATGGCGCTGAAATTCCCGCAATACCTGATGCGCGACGGCGTGACACGCCTCGGCGAAGATTATTTCAATCCCGTCTGGCGTGATCTGGATGGCCGTCTGGATACTCTGGAAAAGCTGAAAATATCGTGGCAAACAGCTGTCTCTGAAATTCAGCAGTTCGGCATCCAGCGCATTGATACAGTACTGGCCCCGGTGATTGAAGACATCACCACGACCCTGGCCAGCGCAAATGCTGCAGCGGCTGAACTGCAGCAAATCATTGAAGACGCTGATATACAGACCCAGCTTGACGCGGCGTTTGATGACCAAAACAATTTAGTGAATGAAGCGCTGGACGAAGTTAAAAAAAATCAGCTGCAAAAATGCAGTGATATTGATCAGATGCTGTCTCTGGACACTGATGCGCTGTCAGAAATCCATCCGGATATTTATGCGCTGGTTGCAGATGTAGGGCTGTTTAAATGGTCTGGAGAGCATTGGTATATTCAGTTCTACATCCCAGGGTACGACGTTGATTTCACTGAGTCAGCAGTCAGCGAGCAGGCTTTGGCGCTGCATGAGTGTGATGCCCGTATTACTGCGCTGGAGCAGTATGCGTCTGTGGACTGTTTTGTATTTGAATTTGTAGAAAACGGTTTCAGCGTATCTGCGAATACATCATATACCGCCCTGTTTGAGTGCGTCTACCCGCATTCTGTGTTTGACGAGTACGACATTATTCATGTCAGCCCGCCATCCGGGCATTCAGGCACCCCAGTTCTGGGGCAGGCGTTTATGCGCATGCCCAATCTGGTCTGTGTCCCGATTATCAATCCCACAGCTGCAAGTCAGGATATGCCGGGCGGGGTGTGGGTTGTAAAGATTTTGAAACGGAGAACGAACAATGCCATCTAAAGCCGCGTACACATTAAGAGACAAATTGTTGTCCGGCGAAATGGATGCCGCCGCCCTCGAGGCTGCGCTTTCAACCCCAGCGGACCTGGCGAATTTTCAGGTACTGGCAACAAATTTATACGCTGTCGAGCCACTGTTTAATACGATCAATGGTTTTGATGCGGTGGCTGGCAGTGCTGCAGCCAGAGCAATCATTTTAAACTCCCGCGCAGCATTACGCGCTGCAGCTGCATCAGACTTTGCGACCCAGCGCCTGTGCTCAACCGGCACAGGCGCGCTGCTGCTCGCTGAGATTTTGAGAGATACAACCGGCGGGCGTTTTTCGCATTGGCGGACATTTGCGGCAAATTATGCACGTATTAAAAGCATGGTCAATGCAACTGATAGCAAACTAAAACGCGTGATCTTTAAAAGTTCAGGCACATGGACAAAGCCCGCATCCGGCGTTTTAGCGCTATCAGTTGCCGCAGTTGGCGGCGGAAAAGGCGGATACGGCACCGGCAGCACCTCAACCAGCATCTCGGGCTCAGGTGGCCAGGGCGGCCAGATTGTTGTTGCCAATATATTAACACTACCGGCGACAGATCAGACAGTCTCAATAGGCAGTGGCGGCGCGGGCAAAAACCCCTCGGGATCTTCAGGATGGGTCGGATCTGGGGGCAATACATCATTCGGTGCATATGTAACAGCGGTAGGCGGCGGTTTATCCGGAAACAATACAGATGGCGGGTGGCAGGCATTTACAGAGTTGGATCTGCAGGCTGCTGTATTTCAAGTTGTGTCTGCATCGCAAAAAGGCGGGGACTCTGCTCAAGATGGACTCCCGAATACTGCCGGTAGATCTGCATACCGGAACCCGAATACTGTCGCTAAACCAGGCCGTGCATATGGCGGCGGCGGGGGAAAGGGGACCTCGGCATTCACCGGCAGCGGAGTAAGCGCGTTACCGAATACTGGTGCAGGTGGTGGAGGCGCATCGTCTGATAACTCTACATCGAGTGGCGGTAACGGCGGAAGCGGTATTTTAATTGTAAACTGGTTGGAGGCATAGATGGATCTGTTTAAAGCTGCTGTGGAGCGGGTTTACCTGCCCCAAAAAGCCCTGAAGTCACTGCAGGCTGCGAAAAATCTGCCTGGCCGCCCTCTGCCGGTATTGGGTGAGGCCAGCAACGGCTACCCGACCCAGGCCTTGGCCCGGGCGATTAATGTGCATTGTGGCAAACTGCACTACAAAAGCGACCACATGAACGGTCTGCAGGATACATATAACCCACCCCAGCATACGCAATATCAGCTGGAGTCAGGCAACTGGGGCAATTATGTGTGTGACTGTGATGATTACGCGGGCCTGGCTGCAAGTTTGTTTCACAAAGCCGGTGTTGATCTCGACAAAGCATGGGAGTGGAATATTCTGGTGCCACTGCATCTGCAACTGTGGCAGGCCAGGTGGAATCACACGCTGTGTGGTTTTAGCTATCACGACGGCAACAAGGAATGGACCGGGGTTATAGACACAAACACAGCCGGTCGCGGCGAATTATTTTGGTTCGAGGGCAATGCGCAGCAGGCTGAGAAGGCGGTTATTCAAAAGTTCAAGTCAATCTACCCGGCGGATTATTATACGCTGGCCAAAGGCATCTGGCCAGAGATGTGTTATCACAACACTCTGATTTAAAAGGTGTTTTAAATGCGTTCAAATTCACCCAGCCAGTATTTTAAGTGGGCTCATCTGACCAATCCACCGCTGCAGGAAGTCAGCAAAATGATCGGGATCACTGCCCTGGCACTCGATGCAACCCTGCCTGATGGACCGGAAAAGACAGTGGCCCTGCGTAAACTGCTGGAAGCCAAAG
>JACYMC010000107.1 GCA_015272195.1 Candidatus Sericytochromatia bacterium | reverse complement strand
TTTCTGGGTTTGAGTGAGCCAAGCTTAGAGTTGCTTTTTGAGTTGCTTTTTGAGTCACCTGAAGGGGGCTTGGAGGAATTTTTGCTATTGAGGCCCAGCAGCTCTTCGATTTGCCGTGAGCGCTCTTTCAGTGCGGTATTTTCCGCTCTTAAAGCGGCATTCTCAGCTCTGAGTAACGCATTTTCATGCTCAAGCTGTGCCACTTTTTCTTCCAGATAAGCAATGCGTTCTGATTCTGTCATGTCTTTAGATTAAGCCGAGATTTGCGTTTTGGGAAGGGGGCTGAAGGGATACCTGACTTCTTGCGGCAGTTAAGCGAGTTGAACCAGTTGGCTGTATGTACCATATCTGCTTGATGATAAACCTTAGCGGATTTAAACTTTTAATATTTTAGCATACAAAAGAATTCATTTTTGTATGCTATTTAAAATCAAGTTATAATGAGGAATCCTTTCAGAAAATCCGAAAAATCCTGAACTTTGACATCATATACCCTCCAGCAGAGCAGCAATTTCTTCTGGCATGGGGAGTTGGCCTTTTAACTCTTTGGGCAGCGTTTGGGTGATTTCATAAGTTGCCACACCGATGGGCTTACTGGCATCGTGCAAGGCGTATTCAACGATCGTGCGGCTCTTTTCTTTGCAGAGAATGATACCGATTGAAGGATTTTCATCTTGCTGCCGGACCTGCCGATCCAGGGCTGTCAGATAGAACTGCATTTTGCCCACAAACTCAGGTTGAAACTCACCAATCTTCAGCTCGACGGCAACCAGACAACGCAGCCGCCGATGAAACAGCAACAAATCAATCAGGAATTCTTTGCCATCCACTTCTAAACGGTACTGGCTGCCCATAAAAGCAAACATACCGCCCATAGCTCTCAGAAAATCTTCAATTCGGGCAATCAAGGCGCGCTCCAGCTCCCGCTCACTGTGTGTCTCGCTCAGATCCAAAAAATCAAAAGTGTACTCATCCTTGAGGGCCAGTTTGGCCTGATCGTGCAATTCCGGTGCCAGGGCCTTATCAAAATTTGTCTGGCTCAGCAGAGATTTTTCGTGGCTTTGGTTTTCGATCTGGTGAATCAGCACGTTCTTTGACCACCCAAACTTGCGGGTCATCCGAATGTAAAATTCACGCGCCAGGGGGTCTTTGCAGCGCTGAAAAATGATCAGATTATGGGTCCAGGCGATTTGTGCAACCAGTGGTTGCACTCGGATGTCATCGCGATAGAGTAAATAAAATTCACGCATATAAAACACATTCCGGTGAGAAAATCCGTTGACGCCAGGAAACTCAGCCTGAAGGTCCTGTGATAACTGTTCTACAATGGCTGCGCCATGTGCTGCATCTGTTTGTCGCTCCACGATCAGCCGCCCAATATCCCATAGAGGCCAACAAGTTCTTTGTTAACGACCTTCAGGGCCTGATACTGAGCTGTGCGAACCCGTTCTTTGACTGCTTTGAGTAAAGCGCCGTAATCGGAGGGCAGATCTGATTGTTTGACCTTTGCCATCTGTCACACATCCACGATAGCCCAGTTGCGTTACATAAAGTCAATCAATTTTAAGCATGGGATCTTATAATAAGTCTGCTCAGTATATCAGCCTGGTTTCAGAATCAGAAATTATTTTTTTCTCAACGTGTGGTATCAACAAACCCGCGCGCGCCGATCAGAACCGCCAGTGGCCCACCAGTGCTCCAGTAAAAAATGCTAAGCTGCGCTGATGCACAATCCGCTTGATCGCCTGCATCAATCCACACAAACCGCCCGCATTCTCGCTGGGCTGTATGTGCTGGAAATTCTGTTTTTGGCGCTTATCGGCATTGGGCCCTTTGTGATCTGGAAAGAATTTGAAGTCGCCGGCCTGCTGGCCGCGCTTTATCTGGCCTTTATTGTCTGGCGCAGCCGTGGGCACACGCCAGCCCGGCAGCTGGGCCTGGGCCTCGCCACGATGGAGGGCGAAGCGGCCAGCCGACAGCAGCACAGCCTGCGCCTGCTGCTGAAGCTGGGCTTCTGGGCCGCAGTGGGCCTGGCCCTCTTGCCCGGCCTGCTGGCCTGGTTACTGGGTGGGCACGTTGACCCGGTGCGCTGGCGCTGGTATGTGTATGGCCTGCTGGCGGTGCTGGTGCTGCAGGCCCTGCTCTTTGTACCGGGTTTGCCACAGGCCTGGCGGGGCCGCACCTTTTATGACCTGGCTTCGGGCACCCAGGTGCTGTCAGAGCGGCCCGACAGGCCCTTGGGCCCGCTGCTGCGGCAAATGCTGGAGATATTTTTGTTTGCGCTGCTGGTCTTTGCTTGTGGGCATGGCATGATTGGCTTTCCGGGGGCGCGGGACCGTGCAAAAATCAGCAATCTGCGCCAAAATATGCACATGATGCAAACCATGGTGGAAACCTATTATGCCGATCATCAGCGTTACCCCGCCAATTCGCAGGTGCTCAAGCAAGCAGCCATAGCGGGCAAGTACTGGAAGCAGCTCGAAAACCCGTTTTACCCGACCGAGGCGGGTTACCTCAGTGCCGAACCCGACTGGGACCCCTTTCATGTTCCCGAAACCCACTGGCTGTTTGTGCGTCTGCCGGTTTCGCATGACTGCCGGGGGGCCGTGATGTATCGCCCGATGGATGCCCCACAGCCCGCGCAAAACTACCGTATTTTTGCCTGTGATGCCCAGGGCTGGGTGCTGCCGCAGTATGATGCTCAGCCCCTTGTGCTGCAGGCAGAAAACACAAGCCCTTGAATCGCCGGTGGCAAAACGTTTTGACTTGCCGCTGAAGTTTCGCAGACAGCTGAAGCCGGCTCAGGCTGAAGGCTCTAGCGTCAGGCTTTCAAAGCCCACCACATTCCGCTCGCTGGGGCTGAAGGCAATCCCAATCAGGGTAATGGCCACATCCGGGGCGCGGTATTTGTCGGCGTAGTTTCGGTCAATCAGCTGCTGCAGGGCTTCGCCTGCGTGCTGCTCATCCGTCACCTTAAACTCAAACAGGTAGACCCGCTGCCCCAGGCGTAAACTGAGGTCAATGCGCCCTTTGCTGGTAATGTCTTCAGGCTGCACGTTCAGACCCAGGGCCGCCAGCTGGCTGTAAAAAACGCTGGCGTAGTGGCCTTCGAATTGCGCCAGCGGGTTCTTGCGATACCATTCGTACGGAATCCCCGCAAACAAAGTATGAATGCTGTGCTCTAAGGCTTTCAGATCGTGGCGCTGCAAGGCCTGAATCAGATGAGAGCGCGCCGTGAGGGCTGTGCGGGGCTCAGGGCCGTAAGCGGGCAGCAAAGACTCATTCAGGGCCGCTTCGACTTCGCGGTTGGGGTAGCCCAGGGTATAAATCCAATGCCCGGTCAGAATTTCTTCGACCTTGTGAAAGGTCAGATAGCCTGTTTGCCAGAGCAGGGCCTCGGGCTGGATATCCCCGACATCAAAGCGCGACAGCAGGGCGGTGTTGGCTTCCAGGCGCATCAGCTCAGGGGTAAACCATTTGTTCTGGGCCAGAAAGTCGATCAAAAAAGTGGGGGAGCCCGTTTCAAACCAGAAGGCGCGAAACTCCTGGCGGTCAAAATAAAGCAGCAAGTCAAAGGGATTGTAGACGGCTTCGCCCGACCAGTTATAGCCATTGTACCAGCGCCGGATCGCCGCTCTGTCCTGGCCTGGCAGTTCGGGGGCAAAGACGGTGTCCAGATCTGCTTCGGTATAGCCACACAGGGCCGAGAAACGCTTGTCGACCGTGATATCTTTGAGATTGTTGAGGCCCGAAAACAGGCTGACCTTCGAAAACTTGCTGACCCCGGTAATAAAGACAAATTTGAGATGGGCATCGTTGTCTTTGAGTACCGAATAAAAACTGCGCAGCACATCCCGCATTTCACGGGCGATCTCAGGTGCAGCCAGGTTGTCCAGAATGGGTTTGTCGTACTCATCAATCAAGACCACCACCCGTTGTTTGACCTGTTGGTGAATGTTTTGAATCAAGCGCTTCAGGCGACTGGGCATATCGGGTAAATGCGCTGTGATTTGCCACCTGGCCTCATACCCGGCTAGCTGCTCATGAATCACGGCTTCAAGTGAGCTGACCTGTTTGTGCACCCCGCCCCCAAAACTGATGCGAAGCACCGGATACTTTACCGACCAGTCCCAGTGCTGCTCGGCGTACAGCCCTGTAAACAGGGCCTGATGGCCTTCAAAGAGTTCTTTGAGGGTATCCAGAAACAGGCTTTTGCCAAAACGCCGTGGCCGCGACAAAAAGTAGTGCTTGCCCTGATCCACCAGTTGCAGGGCAAACGGCGTTTTGTCGACGTAATAATAAGCCAGGTTTTCGCGGATCTCGCGAAAAGTCTGAATGCCAATCGGCAGTTTTTTGCGTTGCATAAGACCCTCTGAGAAGATTATAGCAGTTTCGCTCTGGCTACTTTGACTTGCCGCAAAGGCAGCGGGCCGGGGCGCGTGTTACAGTGATCAGCAAAAGCTTTTAAAGGAGTGTTGTATGCCTGCATGCGCTGTTTTGTCTGGGGCCAGATGGTGCCACAAGGCCTGGCTCTGTCTGCTGATGGCACTCCTGATAAGCTGGCCTGTTGAGGCCCGTGCGGCTGTGATCCGGGTGGCGGCAGCGGCCTCGCTGCAGCATGCCCTGCCTGAGATGGTCTCGGCTTTCGAAAAACAGTCCCCTCACCGCCTGCGCGTGAGCTTTGGGTCTTCAGGCCAGTTTGCCGCCCAGATTCAGCAGGGGGCGCCCTTTGAGCTTTTTCTGTCGGCAGACGAAAGCTATGTGCAGCGTGTGCAGGCCGCCGGACTGACCCAGGATGCGGGGGTGCTGTATGCACTCGGGCGCATTGTGCTCTTTGCCCCGACTGGCTCAGCGCTGGTGCCGGAGCGCGGTCTCACAGGCTTAAAGCAGGCCCTGGCCCAGGGCCGGATCAAACACCTGGCAATTGCCAATCCGGCCCATGCGCCTTATGGCCGGGCCGCCCGTGAAGCCCTGCAGGCCACTCAGATCTGGCCATTGCCCAAACCCGCCCGGCTGCTGCAGGGTGAAAACGCCAGCCAGGCGGCCCAGTTTGCCCTCAGCGGCTCGGCAGAGGCCGGTATTCTGCCCTACTCACTGGTGGTTTCGCCTGCCTTTCAGGGACGGGGCACTTATGCACTGATCCCAGACACTTTACACCAGCCCCTGCGCCAGCGCATGGTGCTGCTCACGTCTGCAGGTGCGCCGGCGCGTGAATTTTATGCCTATCTGCAAAAGCCTATCGCCCGCCAGATCTTTGGCCGCTATGGCTTTGTGCTGCCGTGAGTCTGCGCTGATGCTGCCCCTGACCCACACCACCTGGCTCTCGCTCCAGCTGGCCTGTGTGACCACCCTGCTTTTGCTGCCTTTGAGCCTCGGGCTCGGACGCTGGCTGGCGGTGACGGCCTGGCGGGGACGGGCCGTGCTGGAGGCCCTGGTGATGCTGCCGCTGGTGCTGCCGCCCACGGTGCTGGGTTATTATCTGCTGGTGGGCCTGGGCCGGCAGTCCTGGCCGGGGCAGCTGTTTGAGGGCTTAACGGGCCAGACCCTGGTCTTCAGCTTTGAGGGGCTGGTGCTGGCCTCGTGGATCTTTAATCTGCCCTTTGCCATTCAGCCCGCCCAGCGTGCCTTTGCGGCGATTCCAACGGCGCTGCGCGAAGCGGCCTGGACCGCCGGGCTCTCGCCCTGGCGCACCTTTGTGCATCTGGAGCTGCCTCTGGCCTGGCCGGGGGTGCTGACGGCTATGGTGCTGACCTTTGCCCATACCCTGGGCGAGTTTGGCGTGGTGCTGATGGTGGGCGGCAATATTCCCGGCGAAACCCAGACCCTGGCCATTGCCATCTATGACCGGGTACAGGCCTTTGACTTTGGTACGGCCAATCAGCTGGCCCTGGGCCTGCTGCTGTTTGCCTTTGTGAGCCTGCTGGGCATTTACGCCCTGGCGCAGTACCAGCAGCGCTGGCTGGTGCGCGAATGAGCTGTCTGACGGTGGCCTTGCACCAGGATCAGCCCGTGCCCCTGCAGCTGCGCTTTGCCCTGCCCTTGGGCCAGACCCTGGTGCTCTTTGGCCCTTCGGCCAGCGGCAAAACCACCGTGCTGCGCAGCCTGGCCGGTTTGTATACGCCCCGGCAGGCGCAGATTGCCTTTGGCGAGAGCAGCTGGACCGATACGGAACGGGGCCATCGCTTGCCGCCCCAGCAGCGGCCTCTGGGCATGGTGTTTCAGGATGATGCTCTCTTTCCCCATCTCAGTGCGCTGCAGCACCTGCTGCTGGTGCTGCCGGCCTCCGCCGATCGGCAGCAGGCCGCGCTGGATTTGCTGGCAGCTCTGCAGCTGACGCATCGGCAGGCGGCGCGGCCCGCCCAGCTCTCGGGCGGTGAGCGCAAGCGCCTGGGCCTGGCCCGTGCGCTGGCCCGCCTGCAGGCCTTGCCGGCCGGGCTGCTTTTGTTGGATGAGCCCTTCAGCGCCCTGGATCGCGACCTCAAGCACAGCCTTTATGAACTGCTGAAACAGTGGCGCAGTCGCCTGCAGCTGACGCTGGTGCTGGTGACCCACGATCTGCAGGAGGCCTTTGCCCTGGCCGACCAGATGCTGCTGATGCATCAAGGCCAGTGTTTGCAGCTGGGCTCGCCGGCGGCCTTGAAGGCAGCCCCCGTTTCTGACAAAGTGGCCCGCTGGCTGGATCTCAGTTTCTGAAACCCTGATTGGCCAGGTGCTGTGGGTGCTTTAGGGTCTAAGCGGCAACAGCCTTTAGGCTTGACAAGGCCTGGCTGTAGATCTATTATTTTGATAGATAACGAAATATAAAAATGGAGTATTCAGTCATGGCCAAATCTCATATCAGTCTCTACGTCTCAGATCTTGAGGCCTCCCAGGCTTTTTACAGCGCTTTTCTGGGGCAGGCCCCCGTTAAAAGCAAGGCCGATTACGCCAAGTTTGAGCTGGCTGAACCGGCCCTGGTGCTCTCGCTGGTGCAGAATCCGGCCCGCGTGCAGAGCCAGTTTGGCCATCTGGGCCTGGTGCTTGAGCGCACTGAGCAGGTCAATCAGTGGCAGGCCGCCGCTGAAAGCCGGGGGGTAGCGATTGCCCTGGTTGAAACCGGCACGCGCTGCTGCTATGCCCTGCAGGATAAATTCTGGGTCAAAGATCCCGATGGCGTGCAGTGGGAGGTCTATACCTTTCATGAAGACAGCGAATGGAACGACCCGGCCTATAGCGCTGCTGAAAACAGCCAGCCGGCAGCCGAGGCGGTCTGCTGTGCCGGTTAAAGCCCCTGACCAGACAGACGTCTCGCTGGCACAGGCTACCGTGCTGGCCAAGGCTGTGGCCGAAGAAACCCGGCTGCGCCTGCTGATGCTGCTGCAGCCCCAGGAGCTCTGCGCCTGTCAGATTGTCGAAGTTTTTGAACTGGCCAATTCGACCATCTCCAAACACCTGTCACTGCTCAAACAGGCCGGTCTATTGGCTTCGCGCAAAAGCGGCCGCTGGATCTATTACCGCTGGCCGGACCCGTCCGACCTGCAGGACCCGGCGGTAGACTTGACCCTGCAGTGGGTGCAGGCCCTTTTGCAGAGCGCATCCCAGACCCAGGTCGATCGGGAGCAGGTGCAGCAGATTCTGCAGCTGGACCCGGTGGCACTCTGCCTCCGGCAGCGCGGCGGAGATTGCTGCTGAAGATTTAAACTAAAGGAAACACAGATATGCAAAGTCTTCTCTTTCTCTGCGTGGCCAATTCCGCCCGCAGCCAGATGGCCGAAGGGCTGGCCCGCCAGATCTTTGGCCCTGAAGCCCAGATTCAAAGTGCGGGCTCCCGGCCCACCACCGTGCATCCCCTTTCGATTCAGGTTTTGCAGGAGCTGGGCATTGATGCCAGCCAGCACTACTCCAAATCGGTGCAGGCCATTGATCTCAACACGGTTGATCTGATCATCACCCTCTGCGCAGATGAAGTCTGCCCGGTGGTGCCGGCCCAGATTGAGCGCCTGCACTGGCCGCTGCCCGATCCGGCGGCCCCGGCGGCAGACGAAGCGGCCCAGCTTGAAAACTTCCGCGCGGTGCGCGACCAGATCAAAGGCCGTCTGGAACTGCTCAAGGCCACCCAGTCCGTGACGCAATTTTTGCAGCCAGCCGAGTTTCATCTCAGCATCCGCAGCCAGGATCTGCCGGCCAGCGTGGCTTTTTACAGCAGTCTGCTGGGAGCGGCTCCCAAAGAGTGGACCCACCGCTACGCGATTTTTCATCGCCCTGAATTGCAGCTCAACTTTGTGATTCTGGTGGATGACGGCCTGAGCCTGCATCAGGATACCCTCTATCATCTGGGCATTGGGGTGGCGGACCGGGCGGCAGTGATTGCCGCTGAACACCACGCCCGCGGCCTCGGCTGGCCGATTGTCAAGCCGGCCCGCACCACCTGGCGCGGTACGCCGCTGCATGAACTCTGGCTGCAGGACCCTGACGGCAACGCGATTGAAATTTACGCCCGTCTGAGCCCTGCCGAGCTGGCCCAGATGCCGGCTGATCAGGCACCGGTTTTTTTGACTGAGGCAGGACAGGTGGAGGAAGCATGAGCACACAACAAAGCCTGGCGGCCAAAATGGATTTTTTTGAGCGCTATCTTTCGCTCTGGGTCTTCTTAGGCATTATCGCCGGCATTGGCCTGGGCCAGATTTTTGGCGACCAGATTCAGCTGCTGAGCCAGCTGGAAATCTACAATGTCAACTTGCCTGTGGCCGTTCTGGTCTGGCTGATGATTTACCCCATGATGCTCAAAATCGACTTTGCCTCACTCAAAAACTGGTCTACCCATGGCAAGGGGCTGGGCCTGACCCTGACGGTCAACTGGCTGATCAAGCCCTTTACCATGGCCTTTTTTGCCTGGCTCTTTTTCAGTCAGATTTTCAGCGCGCTGATCAGCCCGGCCCTGGCCCAGGAGTATACTGCCGGTGCGATTTTGCTGGGAACGGCTCCCTGCACGGCGATGGTCTTTGTGTGGTCCTATCTGACCCAGGGCAACGCCAATTACACCCTGGTCCAGGTGGCGATCAACGATCTGGTGCTGCTGGTGGCCTTTGTGCCGATTGTGGGTCTGCTGCTGGGCATGACCGATATTCAGATTCCTTACGGCACCCTGATCACTTCGGTCGTTATTTTTGTGGTCGTGCCGCTCTTTGCCGGCTGGCTGACCCACCATCTGCTGATCGCACGCAAGGGCAAAGACTGGTTTGAAAGCCAGTTTCTGCCCAAGTTTAAGCCGGTGTCGATCATGGCTTTGCTCAGCACCCTGGTCTTGTTGTTTGCCTTTCAGGGCGAGCAGATTCTGAGCAATCCCCTGCATATTCTGCTGATCGCGATCCCGCTGACCCTGCAGACCTACCTGATCTTTTTTGTGGCCTGGTTTGCCGGACGGCGCAGCCTCAAACTGGAGCACGCGGTCTGTGCGCCTTCGGCTCTGATCGGGGCCAGCAATTTTTTTGAGCTGTCGGTGGCGGTGGCGATTGCCCTGTTTGGCCTCAACTCCGGCGCGGCCCTGGCCACGGTGGTGGGGGTGCTGATTGAAGTGCCCGTGATGCTTTCCCTGGTGGCTCTGGCCAATCGCTGGCGGTATTAAACGGTATTACAGGTTTTTACCTGGCTGGCAGATTTTCTGACCTTTGAACTCTTTCAGCTCAGCCCCGAGACGAAGCTCGCCAGTGCGGTGCATTTTTTTATTGAAGATACCACCAAAATTTATTTTTTGCTGGCGGTGATGATTTACGGCATTGCGCTGGTGCGGGCCTCGCTGAAGATTGAGCGGGTGCGTCATTATCTGGCGGGCCGCAACCGTTTTACGGGCTATGTGATGGGGGCTGTTTTTGGCGCCATTACGCCTTTTTGCTCCTGTTCCAGCATTCCGCTTTTTTTGGGTTTTTGTTCGGCGGGCATTCCGCTGGGGGTGACCCTGTCTTTTTTGCTGACCTCACCTTTGATCAATGAGGTGGCGGTGATTATGCTGATTGAGCTGCTGGGCTGGAAGCTGACACTGGCGTATGTGCTGATCGGTCTGGTTATTGGCATTTTTGGCGGCTGGGTGATGGATTTGCTCAGAGCAGATCGCTGGCTGGTGCCAGAAATTGCCAAAGTCTATGAACAGGCCAGAAGATCTGAATCGCTGACAGAAGCGCCTGAGGCTTCTGTGCGCATGCCCTGGCGCGAGCGTCATCTTTTTGCCCGCGATGAAGTGCGCGAGATTTTTGGCCGCATTTGGAAATGGGTGTTGATTGGGGTGGGTCTGGGAGCCGGATTACATGGTTTTGTTCCGGCTGGTTTTTTTGAGACCTATCTCGGTGCCGGGCAGTGGTGGACCGTTCCAGCTACTGTTCTGCTCGGTGTTCCGCTGTATTCAAATGCAACCGGTGTGATTCCTGTGATGAAGAGTCTGTTGTTAAAAGGGATGCCCGTGGGAACCACGCTGGCATTTTGTATGAGCACGGTGGCGGCGAGCTTCCCGGAGTTTATTCTGCTGAAACAGGTGATGCAGTTTCGTGGTCTTTGGGTTTTTGCTACTGGCTTTCAGCCTCGTGGGCTGGAGTCTGAACGCCTGGGGACCAGTGCCGTTAAAATAATCGTATCCCTTCAGGTGGGTGATTTAGCGCAGCCCTTCAGAAACCAGCGAAGGCATAGTGCCCACGCCAAGATGCGCCTCAATACTCTGCTTCAGAAACGCGAGGGCAGAGCGGTTTTGCTGGCGGCATGAGTGAACTACGCTGAACAGACGCTCTATCAGCCGACTGCCTTGCTCCGACTGCGTTCCATAGCAAACTTTACGCAAGACCACCAGGGGACGTATGGCTCTTTCAGCCCTGTTGTTAGAAGGCTCGATTTCTTTTCTTTCAAAAGTCCATAACGCTGACTCCACCTTCAATAAGGCCCTGCAGGTGGAGGCTGTCTGGGCTCGCGCAGATTTTTGCCCTTTTTCGGTCGCATAATTGGCGCCCTGTTTCAAAAGCAGGTGAACCTGGCGGCGTAGCCCACGCATATATTGCTTGAATGTGCAGCGTTGAATTTCGCCCGCCTGATAGCGCCGCCAATCCCAGAACACCTGATAGCCATGTTCCATCAGTGCTTCGCCGATTTCAGC
>JACYMC010000195.1 GCA_015272195.1 Candidatus Sericytochromatia bacterium | reverse complement strand
AACTGAGATGTCCCAACTCCCTCAAACCAACCTCAAAAATGTCCGGACCATTGATCCTTATATGAATTTAAATTGACGAACACCTGAGGCATTCGCTCAACACTGTATCATATTCAAGACAAAAAACGCTCAAGCTGTTCACCCGTCATAATGGCCGGCGTGCTGGCAGCACCTGATCATGACTTGGGGCGCCAGAACAGCCCGTGTTACAATGTCCCGGTCGGTTTTAAAGCCGCCAGAATACCCTGCGAAGACCTGTTTGTATGCCCGGCCTGGCCCATTTCTTAAACCATTTGCATTTCAGATACATCACCCCACAGGATGTCAGCCTGTCGATGCACCTCAGCTCAGAAATGCATAATCTTCAGCTGCCACCAGAATATGCCCATTTTTATCAGGCCCTGCTGCCCCTGCACGAAGTCCCACGCATGTCCAGCTTTGGCGTGGCCGCCATTATCGGCTGTTGTCTGCAGCAATTGCCTGCCGGGCAGTGTTATCTCAATATTGGCGTGTGGTACGGCTTTTCGTTTTTCAGCGGGCTCTTGCTGGCCCCTGAAGCCCATTGTATTGGGGTCGATAACTTTTCAGAGTTCAACGATGAAAATCCCCGTGAAGCTTTTTTAAACCGGTTGCAACAATTTAAAAGCGGGGCGCGGCAGGCCTTTTATGATATGGACTACCGGGACTATTTCAAACAGCAGGCCCCACCGCCCATTGGCCTGTATTTTTATGACGGGGCGCATGATTATCAGAGCCAGTATGAGGCCCTGACACTGGCCCGGCCCTTTCTGGCACCTGGCGCCATGATTCTGGTGGATGACACCAACTTTGATGAACCGCGCCAGGCCACGCTGGATTTTGTCACAGCCCACCCTGACACGGTCATTGTGGCCGATCTGAGCACGGCCAACAATTACCATCCCACCTTCTGGAATGGCCTGATGATTTTACACTATTGCCCGGCAGGCCGCTGAAAGAGATACCAAAAAGAACCTTTATCGGGCGCCGGGCTGGTCAGCGGTACGGGGTAGTTCAGACGCAGCTCCAGCGGCACGCTCTGGGTTTCTTTGTTTTTGAGCGGCACCTGCAGCTCGGTTTTGAGGGTATAGGGCTCATCAGCCAGGCTGCCGGGCTCAGAAAAGTCAATACGCTTGCTGCTGAGCACGGTCACACGGTAAAACTGACGCTCCTGGGCATCCGGCACGGCCCGGATCTCGAGCCGCTCGTCATCGGCCTTTTCGAGCCGGTTTTCGAGCAGGCGGATCAGCGCCGTATTGCGGGCCGAAAGCCGGCTCATGCGGCCGTAGTCCACCAGTGTGGTGCCGGCCTGTTCCTCGCGGAACATGACGTCAAACTCCCACTTTAAGGTCATGCGGCGGGGGTCTGAGCCCATTCGCTCATAGCTCACGGGCTCTTTGCCCAGCACCACCGGCTGAATCTGATTGCGGGCCGAAAAGACCATGCGTCCGGGGATGCGTAACTGCAGCGACTGATCCTGATACTTCAGCGGATCGCTGTTGACCAGCTCAAAGCCAAGCTCCAGCTGGGGCTGTCCGTCGGCCAGCTGCTCAGCACTGCGATCGCTGCGCAGCTGCCCTTCTACCATAAAGCGGCAGCGCTGCACCCCGTCCCGCTCCAGCGGCAGCGGGGCCACACTCAGACGGGGCTTGAGCGCCGGGTTAAAAATATCGCCATTTTTGTTGAGTTCAAGCTGCCAGCGGGCCTGACTGGCATTGCAATAGGTATCGGGAATACCCGCCACATCCTGCCAGAAGCGCAGGGTGCGGCCCGGCTGAATGGCGCTGAAGGCATCCTGTCCGCCTTCAGGCTGGATGCGTTTAAAGCTGCTCAGCAGGGCTTCGGGCGCAGGCAAAGCCAGCGGTTTGAGATCACAGCTTTTGTCGTTACAGTAAATCAGGGTATTGTAAACCACCGCGTCAAAGGTGTTTTTGACGCTGTAGCGGGCGTCCAGCTTGCCCCCTACATTCAGCATGCGGTTAAGATCGAGGGTCATAACGCCATTGGCATCAAGGGCATTGATGCTGCCCGACTCGGTGGCCCGGCTGATCATCAGCCCGCGAAAGCTGCCCAGCAGACGCATCTGGTCGAGATACTGGGGCAGCTTGCCCTGGGCCGCCTGCTGGCGGTAGTGATACCAGAGCCGCAACTTGAGGTTGATGGCGTCGGGCGTGATTTCATCTTCGCTCAGCAGACGCGCCAGCGGCGAGGTAAAGGTCCCTGAGACCCCCACCACTGAAGACTTCAGCTCCCGGTCACTCTGCACCGCCGCTTTAAAGGCCCCATAAGGAATCAGGGGCGGCCCCTGCTGGCCTTCTACCGCACTGGCGAGATGGCTGTTGAGGTAACCGCCACAGGTCTGGCGGATGCGCCAGGCGTTTTCGGACTTTTCGGGCAAGACCGGGTAGTCCCGCGAGAGGCCAAAGGTGCGGCTGATACCCGCTTCATCGGTGGCAAAAAGCGGCTCAAAGCGCAGATCATTCTGGGGCGGGCTGTTGCTGAGCTGCGGAAAGACATAATAAAACACGTTTTCGCCCATCAGGCGGCGTACGGGGGCCACGGGCGTATTGAGCGGCGTGCCGGTATAGTTCTGAATTTCACCGGGGATATAGTCACGCTGCGGGAAGGCCATATTGAGACCAGAGAACAGACCGCAGGCCTGGGCGTGATCGCGGAAGTAAGGCATCAGCTCCTCCCCCAGGCTCTGGGGCGCATAGGTTTTGCCGGGCACATAGTCGCGAGGCCATTTGTCGTAATAACTTCGATCAAGCTGACGCACAAAGTCCTGGCTGTAGTAATTGGGGCAGGCACTCAAACCCAGGCTGAGCAAAAGGGCGGCAGACAGCATGCGCAGACGACCGGCAGATTGAAACACCATAAATGACTTCTCCATGATTTATGCAGGACTTCAGGCATTATACCGCCAGGTAAGCCACAGCTGACTGTCTGCCTGGCAGGCCCCATGCTAAAATCCAGTATGCTTTTATCTGCACAAAACGTCTCTCGCCAGCTGGGCCAGACGCAAATTCTCACAGACCTCTCACTGGAAGTCGCCACCGGCGAGTTTGTGGCCATTATGGGCCCCAGCGGCAGCGGCAAAACGACCCTGCTTTACCTGCTGGGCGCCCTGGATCGGCCCGATCAGGGCGAAGTGTATATCAACGGCACGGGGATTTCAGGCCTGAACGATACCGAGCGCAGTCGCCTGCGTCAGCGCGAACTGGGCTTTATTTTTCAGTTTCACTTTTTATTGCCAGAGCTGAGTGCACTTGAAAACGTGGCCATTGCCGCCATGCTGGCCGACGTTCCCCGCCTCCAGGCAGAGGCACGGGCCACGAAGCTGCTGGCACAGGTTGGCCTCAGCCACCGCCTGAGCCACCGTCCCAACCAGCTCAGCGGCGGTGAGCAGCAGCGGGTGGCCATTGCACGGGCCCTGATCAACCGCCCCCGGCTGATGCTGGCCGATGAGCCCACGGGCAATCTCGACAGCGAAAACAGCCACCATATCTTTGAACTGCTGCAAACACTCAATCAGCAGGAAGGCCTGGCGATTGTGCTGGTCACCCATGACCACAGCCTGGCCAACAAAACCCACCGCCAGATTCACCTCAAAGATGGCCAGATTGCCCAGCCAGCTTAAGGCCGTTTAAGAACCGTTTAACATTCAGACAAAATCCCCTTAAATCAAACATTATTTCCAACACAAGTGCTGATAGGTATAAAAGCAGCGCAAGTGCGCAGAGATTCAGCGTAGAGAAAAAGAGGAAAAAATCATGAGCAAGATTCGTTTGACCGCCCTGGCCCTGTTGACCAGCACCCTGGCAGCCACCCTGAGCGCCTGCGGTGGCCAGCAGATGCCCTACCCCAACCCCATGATGAACCGGGCCCCCATGATGATGGGCATGAACAACCGGGCACCCGTTGGTTTCAGCGCCTTTGGCGACGTGCAGGCCGAAAATCAGCTCTTTACCACCCATTTTGTGAATGCCTACGCTGAAACCATCGCCGAAAACGAACCCCGTGCCCGCCAGGATGCCAACGGTCCCGCCCAGGCCCTGCTGGCCATGATTAACAACGCCCGCCACACCCTGGACGGCGCTTTTTACGATATGGGCGATATACAGACCATTGAGGCCCTCGTTCAGGCCAAACAGCGCGGCGTACAGGTACGCATTGTCGCCGAAAGCGAAAACATGCTGCCCCGCACGGATGCGGTCGAAGCCAAAAATCCCCAGTGGCGCGACACCATTCTCAGACTGCAGCAGGCCGGCATCCCCGTGCGCGGTGACGAGCGCTCCGGCCTGATGCACCACAAGTTTATGATTGCCGATGGCCAGGCCGTCTGGATGGGTTCCACCAACATGACCAACAGCAGCCTCTATAACCACAACAACAACGCCATCACCATCCGCAACAAGCAGATTGCCGAAAACTACCAGTCTGAGTTTGAACGCATGTTCACCCATGGTATCTTTGGCCCCCAGCCCCCGCGCCAGCTGCCCCATCCGGTGGTGCGCGTCGGAAACTCCACCATTCAGACCTTCTTCTCGCCCCGTGGCGGCGGTCAGGAAGCCATTATGCAGACCCTGAACCAGGCCCAGAAACGCATTTCATTCATGACCTTTTCTTTCACCGACAAAGAAATCGCCAACCTGATGATTCAGAAAAAACAGGCTGGCCTGAGGGTTGACGGCGTCTACGACCAGTGTCTGGGCTATGGCCAGTACTCCACCTACCATATGATGCGCCAGGCCGGCATCCATACCCGCATGGACGGCAACGAAGCCCTGCTGCACCATAAAACCATCCTGGCTGACGATACGGTCATCACCGGCTCCTTTAACTTCTCGGCCAATGCCGACAAAACCAATAACGAAAACATGCTGATCATCCAGAACAGCTATGTCACCGCCAGCTATTACCAGGAGTACGATCGGGTCATGACGGCCGCGATCAACAACCGCCCGCCCAAGAACAAGTGCCCCGGGGAATAAACCCCACCCAAAACAAAAGCCCGGCAATTGCCGGGCTTTTTACATGGCGCAGGGGTGGGTCTCAGCGCACACCAATCGCCGTCAGACGCTCATTGAGGTATTCTTCTGCCGTATAGCGGGGCGACAGACGCACCTCCGGGCGCGGGTGCAAAAACAGGGGCATCGACAGACGCGCCGCATTGACTGCGCCGACCGGATTGATCACCTGGTGAATAGTGGAGCAGTAGTAGCCCTGGGTGGCCATTTGCAGCATATCGCCAATATTAACGGCAATGCTCTCACGGTCGCAGGGCACATCATGCCAGAGGCCTTCGGCGTCGCGCACCTGCAGGCCATTGGTCGTGGCACCCACCAGCACGGTCAGCAGGTTGATATCGCCGTGGGCAGCCGCTCTGACCGCACCATCGGGCACACCCTCGGGCAGGGGCGGGTAGTGCAGAATACGCAGCATGGTCTGGGGACTGTCTTCAATCATCTTGTGCAGGGGCATTGAAAGCGCGGTAGCCAGCTCAGCCGGCAGGTGGGCTTCAACCCAGTGCAGCAATTGTGTTGCGAGCTGGCTCAGCTGGGTGTAGAGCTGACGGGTTTTATCGCTCAGCTCCTCGGGGTAGCGACCCCAGGGGTAGTACTGGTAAAACTCTTTGAGATCTTTGTGGGTAAAGCCCACGGCTTTTTCAGAGACCGTCTGGGGAAAGTAGCCATCCTGGGCTTCGCGGTCAAACATATACTTATTTTTGATATCCGACTGAAAAAACTCCTGCCATTCAGCATAGACTTCATCAATCAGCTGTTGATCAACAGGGTGATTGTATAAAACCCCAAAACCGGTTTCGCGCAATGAGCGGCAAAAGCGCTCAGAGGCATCAGCAGCCTGAAAATCGACTTTTAAGACATCCATGGTTACGTATCTCCTTGCATTGGGAGCATCGCGCCCCATGCGCTCATCATAGGCAAATGACGCAAGGCTTGACAAGCAGATCCCATGCGCTTTTGCGGGAATTTTAAAGTGTCTTGTTTTTGTGCTTTTTTTGTTGTTTAAACGCAGAACAAACACCACTTAAAAACAGTCGGGCTAGATCCGTTCACTCAGATAGACATGATCCGGGCCCCAGCTGAATTTGGCCGGAATCCGGCGAATCAGGCGCAGGTGATCGCCTTCGGGCAGATCGGTCACCGTCAGAATGCGTGTGCCGGGCTCGGTTTCAGCCAGCTTGTCGGCCAGCTGGGCCATCACATCATCCGGAAAGCAGGTACAGGTGGCATAGATCAGCGAAAAGGGCAAAAACGACAACTCAAAAAAATCACCCTGCTGAAAGCGCGGCTGCGACCAGTTCAGCTGCTGGCGTACCTGCTCGGCGTTCTCAATAAAGCCCTGGATCAGATCCACGCCCGTGGCGGGAATACCATAGATGGCATGCATCATAAAACACAGAAAACCGGTCCCACAGCCCAGGTCAATAAAGCGATCATCGGGTGAAACGGCCAGCTGCGGCAAGAGCTCCATAAAAGTCGCCCAACGGGTTTCGCCATAGGTCAGGGTATCATCTTCAATGCCGCGGGCCTCACGTTCGTTGACCGAAACAGAGGTACTGGCCCCGGCATAAGGGTAAAGCGCCTGATAAGCCTTGACCACCGGCGCAAGCTGAGGATAACGGTTCGTGATTTTAGCGGCCTGCCAGGCTTCCTGCAGCGGACTGATCACCTGATACTTCAGCTGATCCAGGGGATTCCAGCGGCTCATGAAGGCACTTGCGCCAGAAAAAACTGCTCATACAGCGACTGCAGAGCCTGATCCGCTTCAGCCGTCAGGATCTGCGACAGGCGGGTGGGCAGATCCCGTATCCAGACAGCGGGCCGATGGCTGACCAGGGCGTAATCCAGCACGGCGTTCATCACAGCCCCCAGCAAGCGCTGCAGCACTTCCTGGGCCTGCTGACGGTGATGAACGGCATGCTCCACGCCCTGTACAGTGGCATACAAAATACCCGCCATCAGGGCTTCAAAGCGTTGTTGGTCATGATTTGGGTCCAACAGGCCCAACCAAAGCCGGGTCAATTCATACATCAGCCACTCCAGCCGTTCCGGGCTCAGATAAGTAAAAGCGGTGAGCGTTTCGTGGGTGCCCAGCCGGGCGGCCAGCTGAAGTGAGAGCTGCTGCTGCTCTGCCCGCTGGGCCAGGGAAGTGATCAGGCGCTCCAGCCGCTTCAGGGTTGAGGCGTTGAGACTGGGTCGAGGGTCTTTGCGCAGCACATCTTTGCGAAAACGCTCGCTGACATAGGCCTCAAACTGCTGATGGCGAGCCTGGGGGTCCTGCTGGCTGCGGGCCTGGCGGTTGAGCATGTCTGAGATCTGGCGGGTGGCCAGAAAGCCTGCCGAGCTGCTGGCGCCGAGATTGCCGAAGCCCTTGCTGGTCTCGGGCAGCACCACCTGATTCGAGAAGGCCGAAGAGCCATGAAAAATACCGTAGACATCGCGCACCACAGAGCGGGCCCAGCCCCGGTTGAGCAAAAAGAAGATATAGGCCCAGTCGGAGGTGTTGAGCAGTTTGACCGCCATCTGCTCCTTGCGCGAGAGCCAGGTTTTGACAAAGCTGCGGATGCGCTTGTTTTTGGCCCACTCGTCCAGAATCAGATGATACAGATAACCATGGCGACTCTCCAGCTGGCGCAGGGCCTGCTCCTGAATGCCATAAAAGGTGTGGCTGCTGCAGTAGAGATAATAGGCCACCGCCGGCAGAATGGCCTGCACATGGGCGCGGGCCTCCGAAAACAGGCGACGCAGGCTTTCGTTGATCACGGGCAAATCAGAACGCAGCAGCTTAAGATGAATCAGCAAGCTGAGGTAGCGCAAATACTCACTCTGGCGTGGGTGAGGCAGCATCACCCCGCTCAGGTGCAGCAAAATGCCGATTGAGTGGGGCTGCAGATACTCCGCCAGCTCAAAAGGGGTCACGTCGTCATCCCAGCTTTCGAGCATGGCATAGAGCCCTGGCAGATGTTTCAGCAGGTTTTCCTGCTCGTAGGCGTTGATATCCAGCTCGCTCCAGTTAATAATCCAGGCGCTGTTGCGCGGGCGCGAAGGCAGCACAATCGAGCCCGGCAAGGTGGTTAGCAAACCGGTTTTGGACTTGCTCTGGACGCGCTGATCCACGGGCTCAAAGGTCAGGGACGACAAATCAGGCAGCTCGGCGGTCTGGGCCATTTTGATGCGCAGACGCCGGCGGCGTGAGCTTGGCGTCTGAATGGCGGTTTCGAGTTCCTGCAACACCTCTTCACTCATCAGCCCCAGCGCGTGATAGGTCTGAAACGAAGGGTGGCTGCGCGGCTGCTGTGAGGTGATCTCCAGCAACGCCATCAGCAGATTGCGCAGGCTCCAGGGCACTTGCTCATACTCCTGCACCACGGCCCAGAGTTCAGCCCGGTAGGCTTCCAGGTCCCCGGACTCATGGGCATAGCGGGCCAGCAGCATCTTGGCCAGAGCCGTATAAACTGCAGGTTCCTCGTGATCTTCAAGCTGTTCCAGCACGGTGATCACCACCGACAGCGCATGGGCTTGCAGCGCAGAAGCCAGGAGAGTTGGGCCGCGCTCGTCCCAGCCATCCACAATCTGGTGGACCTGAAAGACGAGCTGGGTTAACTCCGCCTGGGCTTCTGCTTCGGTCATACCGGCCTACTTCTGCTCGCTGGGAGGCAAGACCGTGCGCAGATGCAATTCTTCCAATTGCTCGCGTGAGGCTGAGCCGGGGGCGTCGGTCATCAGACAGCTGGCGGCCTGGGTTTTGGGAAAGGCGATTACGTCACGGATGGTGTCAACACCGGCCATCACCATCACCAGACGATCCAGCCCGTAGCCAATGCCGCCGTGCGGGGGGGCACCGTACTCAAAGGCACCCAGCATAAAGCCAAACTTCTCCTGGGCTTCTTCGTCCGAAATATTGAGGGCCTGGAAGATTTTTTCCTGGATCGCACGCTGATGGATACGGACGCTGCCGCTGGCCATCTCCACACCGTTGATCACCAGATCATAGGCCTGGGTGCGCACCTTTTCGGGCGCTGACTGCAGCATGTCGAGATGTTCCGGTTTGGGCATGGTAAAGGGGTGATGTTGGGCCTGCCAGCGGCCGCGCTGCTCATCCCATTCAAACATGGGGAAGGCGTTGACCCAGAGCACGTCCCACTTGCTGTGGTCGATCAGCTCAAAGCGCTCGCCAAGATCCAGGCGCAGACGGCCCAGCACGTCGTGCACCACTTTGGCACTGTCGGCCATCATCAGCACCACGTCGCCGGTCTGGGCACCGGAGCGCTCCTGAATGCGGGCCAGCTCCTCTTCAGAGAAGAATTTGGCCACGGGTGAGACCAGGCCTTCGGGCTTGTAAATAAACCAGACCAGGCCTTTGCCGCCGGAGCGGATCGAGCGGTTGCGCAGGTTGTCGAGTTCGTTGCGGGGCATCTGATCGGCGGCCCCTTCAAGCCGGATGCCTTTGATCAGCCCCCCTTCATTGGCGACCGTTGCAAAGGCGTTAAAGCCCACTTTCTGCATGATATCGCTGAAGTCAATCAGCTCCAGGCCAAAGCGGGTGTCGGGCTTGTCGGAGCCGTAGCGGCCGATGGCTTCATCATAGGTCAGCACGGGCAGGGGCAGGGGCACATCCACATCCAGAATGTCTTTCATCAGATGGGCAATCAGCTTTTCGTTGGTGCTGCGCACATCTTCTTCATCCACAAACGACATCTCCAGGTCGAGCTGGGTAAACTCAGGCTGGCGGTCGGCGCGCAGATCCTCGTCGCGGAAACAGCGGGCAATCTGAAAATAGCGTTCAAAACCTGAAACCATCAGAATCTGTTTAAAGATCTGGGGCGACTGGGGCAGGGCGTAAAACTGCCCCGGATGCACCCGGCTGGGCACGAGGTAGTCGCGCGCACCTTCGGGGGTGGTTTTGGTCATCATGGGGGTTTCAATTTCATAAAAGCCCTGAGCACTCAAAAAGTTGCGAATGCTCTGGGTCACGCGGTGACGCATTTTGATGCGCTGCTGCAGCGAGGGCCGGCGCAGGTCAAGGTAGCGGTATTTCAGGCGCAGGCTCTCGTCCACATTGATGCGGTCCTCGATCTCAAAGGGCGGGGTTTTGGCCGCGTTCAGCAGTTCCAGTTCATGCACTTTGACTTCCAGGCGACCGGTGGGCAGTTCGTTTTTGATGTTTTCTGCTGAGCGCTCTGAAAGCACGCCGCGCACGGCGATCACGTATTCTTTGCGCAGGCGGCTGGCGGGTTCGCAGACCGCAAGCTCCACCTGGGGGTCAAAGACCAGCTGAATCAGACCCGAGCCGTCGCGCAGGTCGATAAAAACCACGCCGCCGTGATCGCGGTAATGCTGCACCCAGCCGCAGACCGTGACGGTTTCGCCCAGGGGCAGCTCCAGCAGCTGGTGGGCAAAGTGAGAGCGTTTTAATGCCATAATCGTTTACGTATTTAATCCTGTTCTTGGTGTTGTCGTGGGCCTGCAGCCGCTTGCCGGGCGCGCTGCAGACGCTGCTGCTCATCAAGGTAGTCCTGCAGAATCAGTGCCGCTGCCTGCTGATCGATGTTTTGTTTGCGCTTTTTGCGGCGCACACCCACCTGCTGCATATACACATCGGCTTCTGCTGAAGAAAGACTTTCGTCGACATAGGCCACAGGCAAACCCAGCTCCTGCTGAATGCGCTCGGCAGCCCGCTGGCTGTAGCGGGCCTGCTCGGTCATTTCGCCCTCACGTCCCAGCGGCAGACCCACCACCAGCTGGGCAATACCGTGGGTCTGCTGGATTTGCACAAGGGCCGCCAGATCCTCCACCCAGCTTTTGCGCCGAATGGTCGAGAGCGGGCGGGCCGTCCAGCCCAGGGCATCGCTGATAGCCAGGCCAATGGTTTTGGTGCCAATATCCAGGCCCAGGGCACGGGGAATGGCGTGTGTCATACAAAAGTCCTTTAAAAAACAGCCTCGATTGCTGCCTATTATAGCATTTTAACGATTCTGCCCAAGCGCTTTGAGCACAGAGGGTGTTTTAAACAAAACTTAAGCGTTTTGAGAAAGTTATGCGGTCAGTTTTGGGTCTGCAGCTAATACTACAGCGAGGAATTGCAAAATTTGTTCTGAAAAGCAAGGCGTCGCTTG
>JACYMC010000207.1 GCA_015272195.1 Candidatus Sericytochromatia bacterium | reverse complement strand
TTTCTTCCAGATAAGCAATGCGTTCTGATTCTGTCATGTCTTTAGATTAAGCCGAGATTTGCGTTTTGGGAAGGGGGCTGAAGGGATACAAGAAAAAATACTTAGATGACCTTGTAAAAACAAAAGATCTGTACTTTTTTTTAGGAACCACTGAGCAATGGCAACGAAGAAAAGCCAACAATCCGTTTATGATTATTGGAGTTTTTTATCCCAAAGCTAAACCTGAGTCAGAGCAACTTTCGCTATTTGACTTAATCTAAAAATGCAAATAATCCTTATTCCGATCATCTTTTTCTCTTCGATCAAAAGATATCTGGATCAATGACAGGCTCACCCTCTCATCTGATGATTGAATGCAATATCGGCGTGTCAGAAGAAGCGCAATATACCCTCAAAAAAATCGACATGGACTATTTTGAGCAGCTGTAAGCACTGGTCGATCTCAAGCCAACAAAGCCTTCAGCCCCAACCCAATCAGCACCAGCCCGCCAAAGACCTCGGCCCGCTGGCCCAGCCAGTGGCCGAGACGGTGGCCAAAGCGGCCGCCCAGCCAGCCCAGCAGCAGGGAGGTCAGGGCCGTCAGGCCCACGGCCAGACCCAGAGGTGTATGCAGACTGTGCAGGCTGACCCCTGCGGCAAAGGCATCAATGCTGGTGGCCACCGAAAGCACCACAAAGTCGCGCCAGCGGGTGCTGGCGGCTGAAGGCTTCTCGTCCGCATCATCTGAATCATCATCACCCAGGCCCTCGGCCAGCATTTTGCCGCCAATCCAGAAGAGCAGGCCCGCCGCCAGCCAGGGCATGGCCGCACTGAACCACTGCGACAGCAACAGGCCGGCCAGGTGACCGAGCAGCAGCATGCCACCCTGAAACAGGCCAAACAGAATGGCCAGCTGCCAGAGGGCGCGGCCTTTGAGGCCCCGCAGGCCCTGCGAAATGCCAATAGCAAAACAATCCATGGCCAGGCTGAGGCCCAGCAGGGTGGCGATTATCAGGGTGTTAAAGGTCAGGCTTTGCATACAGCCACAGTATGGCACACGCGCGCCAGAAGCGCCCAGCACAAAGGGCCGCATCGGCAGGTCCAAGGCACACACACCGGGGGCAAATCACGTTATAGTGTAATGCACAGCAAATTGATGCATAGCTTAAAAAAGAGGCCCTCCCCATGAGTTATAACCACCACCAGATTGACGCCAAATGGCAAGCCTACTGGGACAAGCACAAAACCTTCAAAACCCCCGGACTGAGCGACAAGCCCAAGTACTACGTGCTGGATATGTTCCCCTACCCCTCCGGCCAGGGCCTGCATGTGGGCCACCCCAAGGGCTATGTCGGCAGCGATATTATCGCCCGCTACAAGCGCATGCAGGGCTTTGACGTGCTGCACCCCATGGGCTGGGACGCCTTTGGCCTGCCCACCGAGCGCCAGGCCAGCAAAGAAAACAAACACCCGGCTGAAATCACCCGCCGCAATACCGACACCTTTCGCCAGCAGCTCAAACAGATTGGCCTGAGCTACGACTGGGATCGCGAAATTGATACCAGCCAGCCCGACTACTACAAATGGACCCAGTGGATCTTTTTAAAGCTCTACCAGAAAGGCCTGGCCTACCAGGCCGAAGTGCCCGTCAACTGGTGCCCGGCCCTGGGCACGGTGCTGGCCAACGAAGAGGTCAAAGACGGCGTCTACGTTGAAACCGGCGACGTGGTCGAAAAGCGCCTGATGAAGCAGTGGATGCTCAAAATCACCGAATACGCCGACCGCCTGCTCGAAGACCTCGACGGCCTGGACTGGCCCGAAAGCGTCAAAGAAATGCAGCGCCACTGGATCGGCAAATCCGAAGGGGCCCGCATCCGCTTTGCCGTGGCCGAGCATGACAACACCCACTTTGAGGTCTTTACCACTCGCCCGGATACCCTCTTTGGCTGCAGCTACTGCGTGCTGGCCCCCGAGCACCCGCTGGTGCAGAGCATCACCAGCGCTGAGCAGCGCGAAGCTGTGGAAAGTTATGTGGAAAACACCCTCAAACAATCTGAGCGTGAACGCACCCAAAAAACCGAAAAAACCGGCGTCTTTACGGGGGCCTATGCCCTCAACCCCGTCAACGGCGAAGAAGTACCGATCTGGATCGCCGACTACGTGCTGGCCAGCTACGGCACCGGCGCGGTCTTTGCCTGCCCGGCCCACGACGAACGCGACTGGGAATTTGCCGCCAAATTTGACCTGCCCCTGATTGAGGTGGTCGAAGGCGGCAAGATTGAGGAAGCCGCCTATACCGGCGATGGCAAACACATTAACTCTGAATTTCTCAACGGCATGAAGATCGAAGCCGCCAAACGCCACATGATCAAATGGCTCAGCGAAAACGGCTGCGGCGAAGGTGAGACACAATATCGCCTGCGCGACTGGCTTTTCAGCCGCCAGCGCTACTGGGGTGAGCCCTTCCCCGTGATTGAGCTCGAAGACGGCAGCCTCTTTTTAGAGGAAGAAGGCGATCTGCCCGTGGCCCTGCCCCATCTTGACGATCTCTCACCCACCCCCGACGGCCAGCCGCCCCTGGCCAGAGCCACCCAGTGGCGCGAAGTCACCCTGCCCGACGGCCGCAAGGGCCTGCGTGAAACCAACACCATGCCCCAGTGGGCCGGCTCCTGCTGGTACTACCTGCGCTTTCTGGATCCGCTCAACGACAAGTTCCCCTGGGATGCGGCCTTAGAGCAGCGCTGGATGCCCGTGGATCTCTATGTGGGCGGTACAGAGCACGCCACATTGCACCTGCTCTACGCCCGCTTCTGGCACAAGGTACTCTTTGATCTGGGCCTGGTGTCGAGCAAAGAACCCTTCCAGAAACTCTTTAACCAGGGCAAAATCCAGGCCCGCAGCTACCGCGACGGCCGGGGCAAGTATTACTACCCCCACGAGGTCGAAGCCCGCGACGGCGAGTACTTTGTCAAGGGCAGCGATACCCTGCTCGAAACCCGCATCGAAAAGATGAGCAAGAGCAAGCACAACGTGGTCACCCCCGACGAAACCATCGCCGAATACGGCGCGGATTCCCTGCGCCTGTACGAGGTCTTTATGGGCCCACTTGAAGACGACGCCATCTGGCAAACCGAAAATATGTCAGGCGTGCGCCGCTTTCTGGAGCGCACTTGGCGCCTGTACTTCCCTGAGAAGCCCGTCAAAGGCGGCGAAACCCCGCTGCAGCTGGAGCGCCTGCTGCACAAAACCATCCAGAAGGTGACCGAAGATCTGGAGCAGATGCACCCCAACACGGCCATCTCTGCCATGATGATCTTTGTCAACGAGGCCACCCGTCTGGGCTATCTGCCCGACAACATGAAAAAGCCGCTGGCCTTGATGCTGGCGCCTTTTGCGCCCCACGTGGCCGAAGAATTCTGGGAGTCACTGGGCCAGAAAACCAGCATTGCCCTGGCCCCCTGGCCGGCCTTTGACCCCGAAATGGTGCTCGATAAAAACATCGAGATTCCCGTACAGGTCAACGGCAAAATGCGTGGTACGATTGAAGTGCGGGCCGGTGCTTCTGAAAACGAGGCCCGCAGCGTGGCCGAGGACGACGAAAACATCGGCAAGCATCTGAGCGGTCTGGAAGTGGTCAAGGTGATCTTTAAAACCGATCGCATGCTGAACTTTGTGGTTCGGCCCCCCAAAAAGGACTGAGCCAGCTGCAGGCAGGTTTTTGACAAAAACCCGCTATAATACAGAACCGATCAGAATGTTGAGGTTTTTAATATGCGCCGTCACCTGATGCCCCTTTTAAGCGCTGCGCTTCTGGCTGCATGTACCGCGCCCATGGCTTTTGGCCCCCAGGGCAGTGCGCCGGTTTTTCAGCGCAACAATGCCCCCGTGGCTGAACACCAGCTCGTCTCGATTCGCTACACCAGCGAAGCCCAACTCTTTGAGCTGTCAGCATCTGGCATGGACGTCTTTGGCCGTGACCACGAAAAACAGACCCTGCAGGCCCGTCTCAGCCCCGCGCAAATAGCCCGTCTGCGCGAACAGGGCATTGAAGTGCTGGTGCAGCCCTTTCAGGCCCAGGCGCAGGAGCGCGCGCCCATGCCCCCCGGCTATATGACCTATCAGCAGATGGTGCCCCGCCTGCAGGCCATGGCCCAGGCCTATCCGCAGCTGGTCAGATTGCAGGACGTCGGCGACACCTGGGAAAAAACCCAGGGCCAGGCCAATCACGATATCTGGATGGTGCATCTCAGCAACCATACAAACCGCAATCGCAAACCCGCCTATCTGATGGTGGGCGGAATGCATGCCCGTGAACTGGCCCCGGTTGAAATACTGTTCAAATTAATGGATCTGCTCACCGGTCAGTATGGCAAAGATCCGCGCATCACCCAGTTGCTGGATACCCGCGATGTGATCTTTTTGCCCATGGTCAATGTCGATGGCCGGGTCCAGGTCGAGCGTGGTTCGGCCTGGCATCGCAAAAACACCCATGGCCCGGGCGTTGACCTGAACCGCAACTTTGACAACCACTGGAATTATCAGGGGCTGGATGTGCCCAATTCCTGGAAACAGGGCCTGAGCGATCCCAACGGGCAAATTTATTCGGGTACCGGCCCGGCTTCAGAGCCCGAAACCCAGGTGGTGCAAGCGATGTTTCACCGCTTTAAACCCGTGCTGGCCGTCGATATGCATGCCCATGGCGATATGATGCTGTGGCCTTTAGGCTACAGTAAATCAGATGCGCCCCATGCGGCGGCCTTTAAATCGCTCTTTGCACGCACGGTGCAGCAGCTGGGCTTCAAGGGCGGGACCTCAGCCCAGATTCTCTACCCGACCACCGCGACCACCCGGGACTATGCCTATGAACAGCATGGCGCGATTTCGATGACCCTCGAAATTGGCGACTCTTTTCGCCCCAATTATTCCGAAGTGGAACGCATGTGGCAGCGCCTGCAGCCCCATCTGCTGACCTTTCTGGAAACCCCGGGCCTGAACGAATAAGCTTTTTTGCAAAGATTTTGCGACACCCCGCCTTTTCAGGCGGGGTTGTTTTTTACTGAACTAAAAATCTGTGACCGGCGCAGATTTAACGCCGGTGGCAATCGAGCTGAGGCTGCTGAGATCGATCTTCCACTCACCCCGGCCGTTTTTGGCCATATTGATCGGGGTGGGCTCATCTTTGCCCGTGCTCTTGATGTAAATCCGGCCCGTACCGGCCCCTTCCTCCTCAGCACTGTTATCAATGCGGATGCTGCCGACCATGCTGTTGTCCGCCGGAAAGTCCAGCGGCAGATTGACGGGGTCAAAATTGGCGTAGTCGCGCTCCGGCGTGCCGCCGATATAGCTGCGGATGGTGTTGGGCCGGTTGCGGATCTGATCCAGCATAAAGCGGCTGGCGGGCACAAAGCGGTAACCGCTGGGGCTGGCAGCGTCGGCCTCAAGCTGCTGCCCGTTGATCACAAAGCCCAGCAGCTGCTCGGCCAGTTCCTGATCGTTTTCGAGTTCCACCAGGGCCTTAAAAAGCATTCTGACGGCCCCCTGGGGGGTTTTGCTCTGGGTGGCAAACTCACTCTGAAAGGCCTGCAGACTGGCGCTGCTGGCGGGTGTGCTGTCGCCGCCTGTTGTAGCCCCCCCCCCGGACTGCTGCTATTGCCCGCGTCATCCACGGGCAGGATGATACTGCCTTCTTCCAGGGCGCAGGCCCCCAGCAGGCAGCTCAGGCCCAGGGCCAGTAGAACGTGTTTGCTCATGGCGATATCCTTCTCTGTATTCAGGCTGCAGCCAATGTAACAGATTCAGCCGGCGCGCTCAAGACCGCTGCAGGGCCGTCACAGACACCTTTAGGTGCATTTCAGCCTCAGTGGCGCAGGGTGTAGCGTTGCACCACATCCTGCGCCGCCTGCAGATCGGCCTGCAGCTGCTCCGGCGGCAGCAGACCCTGGGCAAACTTGGCCAGCTGCCCGCGCTGCAGCAGGGCCGGCAGCGGCAGTTCATCCAGTGGCGGGTGCCCCTGGCGCCGCAGCAGATCCAGCAGTTCAGCCTGGGTATAGCCCTGCACAGGCAAATGATGTATCTGGCTCAGAAACTGCTTTAAAATCGCCTCCAGCTGCAGATAAAAACGATCGGGAGGCAGATCTGTCTGCAGGGCGCGCAAAGCCTTAAGGGCCTGCTCACGCGGCGGCACGGCAGGCTGAACAGGCGCCGGCGGTGGGGGCGCTTGTTGCTTCCTGCGGCGGCGCCGCCAGAGCCACCAGCCCAGCAAGACCAGCAGGCATAGCAGCAGCAGGGTCACAATCAGCAGCGGCAGCCAGGGAATCGCCAGGCTCAGCAAAGGTTTGATTTCGTGAATATCTTCCATAACAGTTCTTCAGACCGTCGGCTCAGGATCATTTGCAGCAGGCTGAGCGAGTTCCAGCCCCTGCTCCAGCAAAGCCAGGTTATACGGCAGCACCGATACCTGCTCTTTGCCTAGTATCTGCCGCAGCTGCCAGATTACCGCATCGGTGCGACAGGCATGTGAGCAGGCCAGAAACAGGCCCAGCAGCAGCATATTGAGCCCCTGGGCAAAACCCAGGGCATTGGCGTGTTCGTAAAGCTTCAGCGCATAGGCATCCAGGATGCAGGCTTCTGGCGCCAGCGGCGGCAGATCAGCGCGGGCAGTGGGATGCAGCAGCAGGACCCAGTTAAAATCCTGCTGGGCCGCCGGACTGAAGGGCGTATCGTTTAAAAAGACCCAGCTGACGGTCTGCCCGCCCCGGATGGCCCACTGCATATCGTTGCGGGCGCTGACGTGCAGGCCATCGAGATAGGCAGCCTGACAGATCAGCTGGCTCAAAAAACTGCAGCCCTGGCCGCCCTGACCGGCAATCCAGATCCGGTAGCGTGCCGTGCTCACAGGCCCACCCGCCGGGTTTTGTGTTTGTAGAGCCCTAACGGAAAGGTTTTGAGCACCTGAGCCGTCAGGTATTCCCGCGCTTCGACCGGGCTGCGATCCCAGTAGGGCGGGCACCAGCCGAGCACCTCAATAAAACCAAGGCCCTGGCCATTTTCCTGAAAGTGCAGGGCATCGATCAGGGCCTGGCGGGCCTGCTCCACAGCCAACGGCGTATGCAGGGCCACACGCTGTGAAAAGGCCACCTGGGGCATGCGGGCGACGGTTTCGGCCAGTTTGACCGGACGGCCCGAACGGGCACTGGAGCGGCCCAGGCGGGTGCTGGTGGTGATCTGGCCGGTTAAGGTGGTGGGGCTCATTTGGCCACCGCTGCCGGCCATCACCAGGTTGTTAAGGCAGATCACGGTCAGAGACTCACCGCGCATGGCCATATGCATCAGCACATCAAAGCCCCGCGCACTCAAATCGCCGTCGCCCTGATAGGTAAACACCAGCTTGTCAGGAAAAGCCCGCTTCAGGCCCGTGGCGACCGCAGGCGCCTGCCCGGCCGGTGCTGAGACAATCTGAAAAGGAAAGTATGCCGCCATGCCGGCACTGCAGCCACTGCCGCTGACGCCCAGACAGCGATCAGCCCAGCCCTGATCGCTCAGCACTTCCAGCAAGAGGCGGTGCAGATGGCTATGGCTGCAGCCGCTGCAATAGGCAAAGACCGGGGGAGAAGTATCTTCAGACAAGGGCATGCATGGCCTCCAGAATGCGGACCTGCAGGTCCAGCGGAATCGCCCGGTACCAGTCCAGGCTCAGCGCACGGATATCGACGTGAGGGAAGCGCTGCTGCAGGCGCCAGCTGAGTTGGCTGGGGGCACATTCCAGCACATAGACCGGCTCAGCGGGTGGGTCCTGCTGCCAGAGATCGTCCAGACCCAGCGGGCAGAGACTTTCGGGCACCAGCACGCTGGCCTCGGGCCAGTCCAGATCCAGCACCCAGCCGCCCAGCGCCCCGGTGGCCAGCAGGCTGAAGCGCCGCTCACCTTCGCAGGGCCAGTGCTGCAGCCAGCGACTGGCAAGCGTGTGCAGCTGCTGCTGGCGCGCCAGGGCACAATCAGGCCAGCGCAGTTCAGGACGGGGCAGGGCCTGCAGCAGGGGCTCCAGCGGCACGGCCAGGCTCGGATGCAGCGTGCCCATGGTGTTCAACAGATGGGGGTCCAGCAGCAGCACGACAGGCTGGCGCAGGTGCAGGGCCAGACTGCAGGCTTCCTGGGTCAGCTGGTAGAGCTGACTTAAGCTGGCGGGCATCAGATTCAGTAGGGGCAAGCCGCTGGCAGGCCAGGGCGCCATAAAACAGGGGTAAGGATAAGCCAGGGGCGAGGCCCCGGCAAAAGGCGGCGCCTGATACAGCAGCAGGGCCAGTACCATGGGCAGCTCCTGCTGACAGGCTTGCTGCAGCACTTCCTGCATGGCCAGAAAATCGGGGTAATGGGCGCTGACCAGCGGCAACAGACCCGCCTGGGCCGTGCCCAGCGCCATGGAGAGGGCCTCCACCGGATGGGCCGCCTGCACAAAGGTGCCGTGGCTTTCAGGAAAGCGGCGCGCGCCTTCGTTCAGCAGCTGGGCATGCAGGGGCGAGGGGCTGGCAAAATAAGCCCGGCAGCCGCCTTCAATCGCGCCCCGGATACAGGCCTGAAAGCCGGCATACAGGCCGGCCTGCTGTTCAACAATCATGGCTGCAGCCCCCGCTGCTGGCGGCGGTGCCAGCGCAGGCTGAGGCCAAAGACCCGGCCTTGCCAGTTGTAAGCGGGGGTTTCAGGCAAATCAAAAGCCTGATCCGGACAGATCTCCACACAGCGCATGCAGTTGATGCAGTACTGGGGGTAGCGCATCTGAACCGGGGTTTCGTGGCGCTGGTTCAAGGCCTGACCAGGCACCAGCAGATCATTGGGGCACAGGCCGACACAGAGCTGACACCCCCGGCAGCGTTCGGGGTCAAGGCTGACATGTAAAGGTTCTGCGTCTGACACGGCGTCCTCCGCAGTCATTATAACAGCAGGTCAGCGCTCAGGTATTGATCGCCAGGCCAAACAGGGCCATGCAGCAGCCAAAGCCCAGCGCCCAGCACAGCGAGCGCAGCTTGTCCTGATCGGCCAGATAAGCCACCAAATGCCCCACACGGGCCCCGATAAACACCAGCGCCGGGGCCGTGGCTTTTTCAGGCGGCACACCCGCCAGATGGGCCACGCAGACGGCAGCAATAAAGATCGGCAGGGCTTCCCAGGCGTTCTGCTGAGCGGCATAGGCGCGGGCACCCGTGCCTTCGAGCCGGGCGGCCTGCTGGCGCGGGTTTTTGTTGTCAACACCCCCGGGCAATTTGAGGCGATAATACGCCCCTACCCCGGAGATGATATAGGGCAGCACGCAAGCCGCCAGCACACACCAAAAGGGAATGGTCATCTTGTGTTTTACCTGTTATGATGAGATTCTGGCCTTCAGTATACAGGCTCAGGTATTCCCCGTCATCTGCACCGATTTTTGTGAGGTTTCTTCCGCCATGTCCACCAACCGTCTGCTTCTCAGCACCTGTGCCCTTTTGCTCCTCAACGCCTGCGCCGGCAGCACCCTGCAGGCCCCATTCGGTCAGATGGCCCAGCCCGGCCGAAACAGCCCACGCTTTCTGGGTCAGTCGGCTTCCCAGCCGGCCCATCGCATTGAAAACCTCGTCAACCAGGCCCGCATGCAGAAACGCCTCGCCGTCCTGAGCGGCCACAGCCCCATGGGCCCCAACGACACCATTCCCGAGCGCGGCACGGTGCAGGGCCGGGCCATGACGCGGGCCTACCTGACCCAGAACCTCGAAGCCCTGGGCTACACCGTCGAACCCCACGCCTATCGCAACAACGGCACCAATATCACCACCCGGCTGATGGCCGAAAAGCCCACCGACGAATACATTGTGATTGGCGCCCATCTCGACTCGGTGCGCAACCCTGGGGCTGACGACAACGCCAGCGGCTCGACTGCCGTGCTGGAGCTGGCGACCATTCTGCGCGAGCTGCCCAACCGCCAGGTCAACGTGCTCTTTGCCTGGTTTGACGAAGAAGAACTGGGCCTGATCGGCAGCCGCTACCTGGCCAGCGATCTGCGCAAACAGGGCATGAAAATCAGCAGCATGCACAATATTGACATGCTGGGCTGGGATGGCGATGGCGACGGGGCTGTTGAACTGGCCCAGCCTGACGGCATTCTCTGGGGCTATTACAATATGGTCAACGAAACCCACGGTCTCAAACTGCCCCTGGTGCGCACCAACACCGGCCAGTCTGATCACGAGTCCTTCAAACGCAATGGCTTTCACGCCCTCTGCATTTCAGAAGAGTACACCCGCCGCGACACCACGCCCCATTACCACCGGCGCACCGACACCTTCAGCACCATCAACTTTGACTACCTGGCCTCCAGCACCCGCCTGGTGGCGGCCGCCGTGGGCGATCTGCTGCTCAAAGTACCGCCCCCACCCGGCGTACAGTTTGTGCCCCACGACAACTTCCCGTCGCGCCCGCGTGAGTTTCACGCGAGCTATGACGAGCACATTCACTGAAGCCGGGGCTTAGTTTTCCGGCAAAGGGATAAACTCGCTGTCATCGCCGGGCACGGTGGCAAAGCCGCCGTCGCGCCAGCGTTGTTTGGCGGCTTCGATCAGCTCCGGACGGCTGGCCACGAGGTTCCACCAGAGGGTGCGCGGGCCGTCCAGCGGGGGGCCACCCAGCAAAAAGAACTGGCTGCCCGCTGTAAAATCGACGGCCAGCTCAGCCTGCTGTGGCAGACAGACAAAAGCCGGGGCGTTAAAGGGCTGGCCAGCGATGTGTAACTGGCTGCTGAGCACAAAGAGGGCGTGTTCGCCCTGGCGGGTGTCGAGGGTCCAGTGACCGTTCTGACTGGCGGTGAGGTCCACAAACAGCGGATCGCCGTAAGTGGTAATGGGTGAGGTCTGGCCAGCAAAGTGCCCCACGGCCAGCAGCCCCCTGAGGCCTTCAGCGGGTGTCAGAACCGGCAGGTTTTCAACCGCCGTATGTTTGACCTCCGGGGCCATCTGCTCCTGAGCCTGGGGCAGGGCCAGCCAGAATTGCAGCAGCTGCAGATCGTGGGCCTGCGCACGCAGGGCCTGAGGCGTGCGCTCTGAGTGCACAATGCCCTCACCGCTGGTCATCAGCAGCACGTTGCCCGGATGCAGAATCATATCGGTGCCCAGACTGTCACGGTGATGAATCTGGCCTTTAACCCGCATTTCTCACAAAGGTGCGTTCACATAGGGTATAGGGTATATTTCGGGAGTTTTTACTGAACTCGGTAGCCTCTGAACAGGCCGTTTCACGCTTGA
>JACYMC010000006.1 GCA_015272195.1 Candidatus Sericytochromatia bacterium | reverse complement strand
GGCTGGCTGGCTCAGATGATAGGCTGTCTCAGGACTTTTCATTCTGAAGCACTGCGGCCCGGCGGCCCGGCGGGGCAGGCGGGCAGATTTGCGGTATAATGAGCTCAGTTGCCCTGTATCTGAAAGGACCCTGCCGTGAAGCTTTTGCCCAAACTGCGCAGCCTGCGCACCGCCCTGGCCCTCTGCTGCAGCCTGAGCCTGCTGGCTCCCCTGAGCGCCTGCCACCCTGAATACACCGACCGGGCCGTCTACCGCTCGGCCTTTGAAGGGGACGTGCCCTCGCTCGACCCGATTCAGATCGGCGACACCCAGTCTCATGATGTGGCCCACAATATTTACAATGGTCTCGTGCGCTACCGCCCCGAAATCACCGAAGCCAACAGCGGCCAGGAGCTCTCTGACCTTGTGCCCGATCTGGCTGAGTCCTGGCAGGTGTCTGAAGATGGCCGCACCTATACCTTTAAACTGCGCCAGGGTGTCAAGTTTCACCATGGCCGCGAACTGGAAGCGGCCGACGTCAAATACAGCTTTGAGCGCCTGGCTGACCCCGGCAATGCCTCGCGCGGCATGTGGACCCTCAACGCCCTGCGCTTTGAAGGCCTCGACGCCTTTCAGGAAGCCCGTGAGGCCGGCAACAAAGAGGTATCGCTCGACAGCATTCAGGTGCTTGACAAATACACCGTCTCCCTGACGCTGGAGCGCGTGATTCCCTTTGCCCTGCACGTGCTGGCCATGTCGTATTACTACATCGTGCCGCGCGAAGTGGTGGAGCAGTACGGCGATCAGTTCACCTTCAACGCCACCGGCACAGGCCCCTTTAAGCTGCGCGAATGGAAGCCCAACCAGCGCCTGGTGCTGACCAAAAACGAAGACTTCTTCAGGGCCGGTGAGCCCCATCTCGACGAGCTGCGCTTTTATATCGTGCCCGATGAAAACATCCGCCTGCTGTGGTTCGAAAACGGTGAGCTGGAGCACCTGGAGCCCCCGATTCCGGCCGCCAGCTTTGACCGCATTCTCTCGGACCCCAAATGGAACAAAATGGGCAACGACGCCATCCGCAAAATCGAGCGGGTCAACGACCCGGAGCGCTCCCAGATTATCAAGGACCGCGAGTGGACCATTCAGTATCTCGGCCTCGACACCGCCGACAAGCCCTTTAACGACAAGCGCGTGCGCAAGGCCTTCAACTACGCCATCAACAAGCGCAAGATCATCGACGTGGTGCGCAACGGCCGTGGCGTGGAAGCGCGCGGAGTCTTGCCCCACGGCTTCCCCGGCTTTAAGCCTGACCGCCCCGTGCCCTACCCTTACGATCTCAAAAAAGCCAAAGCCCTGATGGCCGAAGCCGGCTGGCGCGACAGCAACGGCGACGGCATTCTCGACAAAGACGGCGAAGCCCTCAAGCTGACCTTCTGGCACAACCAGTCGGCCATTTATGCCATGCTGGGGGCCGCCGTGCAGTCTGACCTGCGCGAACTGGGCGTGGACGTGGACGTGCGGGCCATGGAGTGGGCCAGCTATATCGAAAAGGTCAAGCGCAACGAAGCCAAAATCTTCCGCTTTGGCTGGGCCGCTGACTACCCCGACCCCGACAACTATCTCTGGACCCTGTTTCACAGCCAGAATATCGGGCAGGACAACGTCAGCCGCTACAGCAACCCCGCATTTGACGCCCTGGTCGACAAAGCGCGCAACCTGACCGACTGGGAGCAGCGCAAGCCGCTGTATCAGCAGGCCGAGTCCATGATCGTCGAAGACGCGCCCTGGATCTTCCTCTACACCAATATTGAATACAAACTGGTGCAGCCCTACGTTAAAGGCCAGCAGATGCATCCGCTGATCCGCAACGAGCTGGCCATGGTCAAACTGGAGCGCTAAGTGGAAAACCTGATCCAATGGTATCCGGGCCATATTGCCAAGGCCCAGCGCCAGCTGCGCGAAAAGATCAACCTCGTCGACTGCGTGATCGAAATGGTGGACGCCCGTTTGCCCATGTCCTCCCACTTCCCTTTTGTGGATGAAGTGGCCGGCCACAAGCCGCGCATTGTGGTGGTCAACAAGCTCGACCTGGCCCCGCCCGAAGCGGTCGAGGCCGGGCTGGCCCACTGGCGCAATCTGGGCTTTACGGCCCTGTCCCTGAATATTCCCGAGCGCGAAGGCCTCAAAAGCCTGCAAAAAGCCCTTGATGGCTTTTATCAGCAGCTGGCCGAAAAAATGCAGCGCCGGGGCCGCCTGCCGCGCAAGCTGCGCACCATGGTGATGGGCCTGCCCAATGTGGGCAAGTCCTCGCTGATCAATGCTTTAATCAACAAGCGCTCCATGAAGGTTGGCAACAAGCCTGGCGTGACCAAGTCGCTGCAGTGGATTGCGATTGCCAAAAATCTGGAGTTGCTCGACACCCCCGGCGTGATTCCGCCCAAGCTCGAAGATCAGGTGCTGGCCCTCAAACTGGCCCTGATTGGCTCGATCTCTGAGTACGCCGCCGACCCGGTCGAGGTGGCCGAAGCTGGCCTGGAGCTGCTGCGCAAAGATTTTACGGGCGTGCTGGCGGCCATGTACGGCCAGGAAACCCTGCGTCTGCCCGATCTCTGCCAGCTGCGCGGCTTTCTGGTGCAGGGCGGCGAACCCGACCTGCGCCGGGCAGCGGAGGCCTTTTTGCAGGACGTGCGCGGCGGCCGCCAGCACCTGTTCTGGCTTGAAAGCCCGCCCGCTGAAGACAGCGCCACTGACACCGAAGAGACCGAAGCCGCGGAGAGCGCAGCCAATATAGCGCCAGCAGATGCCGGTGATGCGCATGCTGGCGTGTCAGACACGGAAGACAGCGAAGCCTGAGGGTGATGCCCAGCCCGTCGCTTCGCTGTGCCCTGCGTGCGACGCGGAAACCCCCTCAGGGATTCATCTGGTAAGTGTCTTTGAGGGCGTAGATATCACGTTCCCAGAGTCGCTCATGGCGGGCCTTGTTGACGACCGGCTTGCGGATCATGCGCCGGCAGAACCAGCGCTGGCGGGCGGTGCTGCTGCTTTTGCTGTACAATTGCAGCGCAAATTTTGAGAAGTCGCGGATCAGCACGTCAAAAATCTGCTCGATCAGATCTTCGTCCAGGTCCAGAGCGTTTTCCAGAATCAGCTGGCCGTAGACCACCAGGCAAAACAGCTCGCCCACGATCAGCAAAAAGTCGATATCCTTGACCTGCTCAGCATCGGGGGCCGCCAGCATCAGCAGGCGTCTGAAGTCTTTGATTTGTTTGCGAAAGCAGCGGATATTGGGCGTGTTCCAGCGCGCGTAGACTTTGCGGTAATCGTGAAATTGGACCTGGCTCAGCCCGCGGGTGCTGCCCTGATTGAACAAAAATGCATCGTCAGCGGCATCCATGCGGCGCGGAATGGTGGGAAAGGCCGCCGGTGCAAAGAAATAGTTTTTCATGAATTTGACCACCAGGGCCATGTTGACGTGCACGGTGCCTTCAAGCTTGGGTAAGCCGCGAATCTGCACCGCTGCCATCGAGAAGAAGCTGCTTTTTTCAAAGCCTTTGGCGGCGATCACGTCCCAGAGCAGGTTGATCACCTGCTCGCCTTCGGTGGTAACCTTCATTTTGACCAGAGAGTTATACAGCAGATAACGCCGGTCTTCAGGGCCTGCCGAACGGAAATAGTCAATGCTGCGCACCGCAAAGGCTTTCATGGCCACCAGGCGGCAGTAAGCGTCCATAAACAGCTGGCGGATATGCACAAAGTCGGTCACATATTGCTTGAACAGATAGCGGTTGGCCGCATGGTTCAGGGCTTCATAAAAGGTGTGGGTGCAGAGCCCAATGGCCGCAAAGCCCAGGTTAAACTTGCCCACATTGACCGTATTCAGGGCTGTATCCCAGGCTTCACGACCGCTGGAGAGGATTTCGGTGTTGCTGAGGGGGTAGTCTTTCAGCTCCAGCTCCGCAATGTAGTTCTGGGAGTTGATCAGGTTTTGTTTGCAGTGGTAATTGGGGTGATCGCTTTCGGCCACAAAAAACACAAATTCATCGGTGGCGGCGTTTTTGCCGAAGGTCGATACAAAGCTGGCTTTGTTGCCGTTGCCAATATAGTATTTGCGGCCATTGGCCAGGTACGCGCCCTTGCCATCCGGCTGAATCGCCATTTCGGAGGCGTAGAGATCAGCGCCGTGCTCTTTTTCGGAGAGCCCAAAGGCAAAGATGCCCCCGGCGGCCAGACGCTTTGCGGTTTCGTGTTTGATGGCTTCATTGCGGCTCATCCAGATCGGTCCCAGCCCCAGCATGCTGACCTGCCAGGTATACCAGGGGCAGAGCCCGTAAAAGCCCAGCACCTCGTTAAAAACACAGATGCGCCAGGTGTCCCAGCGGGCGTCTTCAACGCCGTAGCCAGCGGGGGTCATCAGGGTGGCAAAGACCTGCTCATGTTTAACAAAGTCCAGAAAGTCGCTGTACCAGACCCGCTCCATATCGTCGTGCTTGAGTTGCGCCAGACCCCGCTCTTCAAAGAACGCGATGGTTTTGCGCATGATCTCGGCCGAAGGCGCATCAAGGTTAAAATCGGTGGCCCGGCCCGGATGAAAAAGAGGATGCATAAGACTCACTTTCTGGATGCACTGTGTCATCGCAGTATAACGCAAGACCACCCCCCTGCAGTGTCGCTGACACAATCATCCGCCTGCCCGCAGCAAAAAGTGCCTGTCGACAGATGTTCAGCGACAGGCACTCAGCGATAGAAACGGACGCAGCGCTTAAAGCTCAGGGCTGTTCAGCGCACCCATAAAGAGCAGGCTCTCGGTGGCCCGGTCATAAATGGCGTAAAGAAAGGGACGGTCCAGCACCATCTCAAAGGGTTCCTGGGGCAGCTGAATGCTGGTGGCCCCCACCGTAATGGTGGTCACGGCAGCGGCCTCGGTGCCCTTTTCGTTGACGTCAATAAAGGCGTCCTGTTTGACTTCTGAGACATAGGCCTTGAGGGGGCTGTTGTCGAGCAGACTGTCAAACTCGGCTTCGGCTTCAGAGAAGGCTTTGACCATGCCCAGGCGGCGCAGGGTGTCATTGAGCTGGCGCTCGGTTTTAAGCTTGAACTTGGGCAGGGTCACGCTGCCGTCGCGGCTGCGCAGGCTGCTGAGCCAGCTTTGCCAGTTTTCGGGCGTGAGCTGATCGCGCAGGCTGGCCAGATCTTTGCCCGCGTGCGGCAGCAGCAGAATCATCTCGGTTTCTTCTGCCTCACCGTAGGGCAGACTCACGGCCTCAAAGCCGGCGTCGGTGTTGTTGGTGTAGCGGAACTTATCGTAGCGCTGCATCATGGGGTGTTCGAGGGTGGTGCCATCGGCCTTGTAGAAGCTGCGCTCCTGGGTCTGGCTGGCTTCAAAGGGCTCGGACCAGTCCCCTTTAAAGTAGATCGCGTTCATCAGGATCAGGATCGTCATCGGATCAATTTCTTCGATCACTTTGGGGATCAGGCCGTTGGTGTTGTCGCTGGCCCACTGGTTGATGCGGGCCACGGCGGTGGCGGAGCCAAAGTCGAGAGCCTCTAAACGGGCGTCATAAAAGGCCTGGTTGCGGCTTAAAAAGCCGGCGTTAAAGCTCAGGCCGGCTTTGCCCCAGAGGGCATTGGCAATCTGCACGGTGACGCCTTTGCCGCTGTTTTGCAGGCGCTTGCGCAAGGTCAGATTGCCTGCATTGATCTCAGCTTCGCTCAGGCCACTATAACGCAGGGCGTCAGCGATTTCCTGGCGGGTCTCGCCGCTGGCGCCCTGATAAAGCATTGAGAGGGCAATCGAGAGGCTGAGCGGTGAGATAAAAACGTTCTCGCGCGGGGTTTCGTTCAGCAGGTCGCCAAAAAAGGCCAGGGCAAAACGGGTGTTGGCTTCTGGCAGCTCGGAGCTGCGCAGCGACTGCAGCTCCGCTGCACTGGGGGCACTGAGGGTTTTCAGACTGCCGGGCTGGCCGGGCTGGGCGGGATTCTGGCCGTCGGCAGGCTGGCAGGCCAGCAGCTGGGCGCTGAGCAGGGGCAGGGTCAGCAGGGTTTTTGCGATTTTTGCGCGTGTCATGGGGCACCTCCAGGTGGGTTTAGATGATGTTAGCATATCAGACGCTCCGCCGCTGCCAAAAGTTCAGCCGGACCCAGCCGCCCGCCGTTTTGGTGTACAATCACAACAGCAAGTCAAAGGAGAAAGGCCTGTGCCGATCGATCAACACACCCGCATGGTGGGCCTGCTGGGCTACCCGCTGCAGCACAGTTTTTCACCCCTGATGCACAATGGGCTCTTTGAGGCCTTAGAGATGAATTTTGTCTATCTGCCTCTGCGCGTGCAGCCCGGCCAGCTGGGCGATGCCATGCTGGGCCTGCGGGCCTGCCAGTTTGTGGGGGCCAATGTGACCATTCCCCACAAAGAGCAGATCATTCCCTTTTTAGACCTGCTCACCCCCGAAGCGGAGCTGGTGGGGGCGGTCAATACGCTTTTCTGGAACGCCGAGCGCCAGCTGGTGGGCGACAACACTGATGTTGAAGGCTTTCGGCGCAGCCTGGCCAAAACCGAGATTGGGCTTGAAGGCCGCTCCGTGGCCATTATTGGCTCCGGCGGTGCGGCCCGCGCGGTGGCCGTGGCCCTTGCCCGCCAGCAGGTTAAAGAGATTATTTTTCTGGCCCGGCGCCAGAGTGCCGTTCAGCAGGTGATTCAGGACCTCTCGCCCCTCTTTCCGGAGATTGTCTGGACGCCTCACACCCAGCCCACGGCGGTTTTTGCTGAGGACCTGGAGCGGGTCTGGCTGCTGGTCAACGCCTCACCCGTGGGCATGTTTCCGGCGGCCGACCAGTCGCCGCTGAGCTATACCATGCTGGGCATGCTGCCCAAAGGCGCCCATGTCTACGATCTGGTGTATAACCCGGCCCAGACCGAGCTGCTCAAGCGGGCCGCCGATCGCGGCCTGCAGACCCACACCGGCCTTGATATGCTGGCCTACCAGGGCGCGGTGGCCTTTGAGCGCTGGACCGGTGTTTACCCGCCGGTGGCCCGCATGCTCAAAAGCATTGAGGCCCAGCTGAACGATTACCCCGCTGAAACCTGAAGCAGACCCTCAGGTGCTGGAACCGGCGGCGCTGCTGGCGTATACTGGTGCAGCTTGAACGAAAGGTGATATTTTATGTTGCGTTATCTGCTTACAGCCTCTCTCTGTCTCTTTGTGCTGCCGGCCTGCCAGGTGGGCAGTTCTGCCGGGCAGCACCAGCAGGCTGCCCCGCCGGTGCTGCCCGGCGGTGAAATGGCACAGGATCCCCAGAGTCCGCTGGGCCAGTCGCTGCTGGTCAGTGCCGAGAATCTGCTGCGCCAGAAATACCCTGACGCCGGCATCAGCCTGACTGGCCTGCAAAGCCTCAGCTCCCAGGTCGTGGCTGGCATGAACTACCGGCTGGTGGCCAGTTATACCGATCAGCAGGGCCGCAGTGGGGTGCTGAACCTGACGCTTTACCGCGATCTCGAAGACAACACCAGCCTCAGCGCCGATAACTATCCCGGCTGATCGCTGCTGCTGTTGCTATGGTGGGCCTGCGGGCTGTCGCTGTACAAAAAAGCCGGCAGTGAGAGCCCCAACAGCACGCCGGCCAGGCGCAGCAGCAGGATCACGCTCATGCCGCTCAGCATGGCCAGGTTGTGGCTGAAGCCAAATTCCGGCAGCACCAGAAAAAGGGTGCCGCCGGTCAGGGCGGGCAAGGCGTAGACTTCGCGGTGAAAAATCAGGGGGATCTCGTTGCAGACAATGTCGCGCAGAATGCCGCCGGCCACGCCGGTCATCAGGCCCATCAAAAGGGCAATCTGGGGGCTGAAGCCCAGAAACAGGGCCTTTTGAATGCCCCCAATCGTAAAAAAGGCCAGGCCAATGGCGTCACAGATCGCCAGCAGGCGCGCTGAAATGTGCAGCAGGCGCACCAGCACAAAGGTCACCAGGGCGGCCAGAATGCCCGTCAGCAGATAGCTGGGCTTCTGAATCCAGATCACCTGGGTATCCAGCAGCAGGTCACGCAGGGTGCCGCCGCCGAGGGCGGCCAGCAGGGCCACTACGATCACACCAAAGACGTCCAGCTTTTTGCTGCCCGCACTCAGGGCGCCTGAGATCGCAAAGACCACAATGCCAAAGTATTCCAGAAACAGGGCGATCGAGGGCAGCATCAGCGCCAGTGCTTCTGCTTCCACCAGGCCACAAAGTTGTCCATGGCCTCAGACAGGCTCTGCTGCGGCACATAGCCCAGCAACTCACGGGCCTTGTCGATATTGAGGGTCTGGGAGCGGGCCAGCATGATTACTGAGTAACGGGTCAGGGGCGGCTCCGGCTGGCCCGGCTGGGCTTTGGCCGCCAGCTCCAGCCCGCTGGCCAGGGTATAAGCCACGGCAAAGGGCAGTTTGCGCCGGTTGAGCTGCAGATCAAGGCGCTCAAAGACATCGGCCACCGCATCCCAGAGCCGTACGGGCTCACCGTTGCTGATATTATACGCTTCACCCAGGGCCGGGCCTTCGGCTTTGAGGCCCAGCTCAATCGCGTGGCAGACGTTCTGCACCGGGGTCATATCCACTTCATTGCGGCCATCGCCAATCACGCGCAGCCGGCCTTCGCTGTGGGCCCGCAGCAGGCGTGGCATGATCACCGTATCGCCTTCGCCCACAATGGCGCGGGGCCGCAGCATCACGGCCTTGAGGCCGGCATCAATGCCTTTTTGCACCACCCCTTCGGCCAGGCCCTTGGTGCGGGCATAGTCGTTGATCGGTGTGTCTGGCAACGGGTCGGATTCGCGCACGTTCAGACAGTGCTGGTTGCGCACATACAAACTGGGGGTCGAGATATGCACCAGCCGGGGCACGCCCTGGCTCAGGCAGCCCTGCACAATGTTTTCAGTCCCCACGACATTGGCTTCATAAAAGGCCGCATAAGGGCCCCAGGGTGAAGACAGCCCGGCGGTGTGCACCACCGCATCCATGCCCTTGAGCAAATCCGCAACAAAGGCTTTGTCGCTGACATCGCCCTTGCGGCAGGGCACGTCCAGATAATCCAGCTGCTCGGCCATGGCCGGGTTGCGGCCGGTGGCAAAAACCGTGTAACCCCGGTCTTTGAGATATTTGACGGTCTGAAATCCCAAAAATCCGGTGGCGCCGGTGATCAGTACTTTCATCAGGCAGACTCCTTGTGTGCTTGGGTGCGTAATGTGCTTAAATCCTGTGGGTTCAGGTTATAGGCCCGGGCTGTTGCGGCCAGGCCCAGGTGGTGGTAAAAGCCTTCGGCCTCCGGCTGGGCCTGCCAGCTGAGGCGCTGCACGCCGGCCTGCCGGGCCCAGCCGCAGATGGCTTCAAACAAACGCTTACCCAGGCCTTTCTGTCGGGCGCGCGGGCTGAGATAGAGATCGTGAAAGATGGCCAGAGTCGCGCCGGAGCGCAGATCCAGGCCCAGCTGCTGGGCCCAGGCATAGCCCAGCAGGGCCTCGCTGTTTTCGGCCACCAGCAGTCGATGCTCAGCGGATTGGACTAGATGCTGATAACGCGCCCGAAAAGCCTCCGGTGAGCTGGCGGCTGTGGCGTCAGTGGCATCCTGAACCAGCGGCCAGAGGGCCATCCAGTCGCTCTGCCGGGCAGACCGGATCAGCGGCAAGGCCATTCAGGGCCGTCAGCGCGGCGGCATCGGGAAGTTTTTCATGGCGCCCTTCATCTGCTGCTGCATCTGACCCATCTGGGCTTTGCGCAGCAAAGACTTCTTGGGCTTGCCGCCAAAGAGCCCAGCCCCCGAGAGTTTTTTGATCATCTTCTGCATTTCCTGAAACTGCTTGAGGATCTGTGAGACTTCCTGGACCGTGTTGCCGCTGCCTTTGGCAATGCGGCGTCGGCGGCTGGTGTTGATGGTTTCGGGCTTGCTGCGCTCTTCTGGCGTCATCGATTGAATGATCGACTCAATCACCTTGAGCTGTTTTTCGCCCATGCTGATGGTGTCGCGGTCAATTTTGCCGCCGAGACCGGGAATCATGCCAATGATCTGCTCCAGGGAGCCAATTTTTTTGACCTGGCGCATCTGCTGCAAAAAGTCGTCGAGGGTAAAGCTGTTCTGGCGCAGTTTTTCTTCGAGGGCTTTGGCCTCTTCTTCGTTGACTACTTCCTGGGCTTTTTCGACCAGTGAGACCACATCACCCATGCCCAGAATGCGGCTGGCGATGCGCTCAGGGTGAAAGTTTTCCAACGCGTCGAGCTTTTCGCCGGAGGCAATCAGCTTGATGGGTTTGCCCGTGACTTCTTTGACCGAGAGGGTGGCCCCGCCGCGGGTGTCGCCGTCCATTTTGGTCATCACCACGCCCGAGATTTCGAGGGCTTCGTTAAAGGCCTTGGCCATATTGACCGCGTCCTGGCCCACCATGGCGTCGACCACCAGCAGAATCTCGTGGGGATTGACGCTGGCTTTGATGCCTCGCAGCTCGTCCATCAGCACTTCGTCGATGTGCAGGCGGCCGGCGGTGTCGAGCACGACCGTATCGTAGCCCTGATCTTTGGCCTCTTTCATGGCGCCGTTGACGATTTCCAGGGGCTCAGCGCCCTCTTTGTGGTAGACCGGAATATTGATCTGTTTGCCCAGAATAATCAGCTGCTGAATGGCCGCCGGGCGGTAAATATCTGCGGCCACCAGCAAAGGGCGGCGGCCCTGTTTGCGCAGATAGAGGCCCAGCTTGCCGCAGGTGGTGGTTTTGCCCGCGCCCTGCAGACCGCAGAGCATGATGATACCCGGGGAGCCATTGTATTTGAGCGGGGCGTTTTCGCCGCCGAGCAGGGCGGTCAGCTCGTCGTTCACGATCTTGATAAACTGCTGGCCGGGGCTGAGGCTTTTGATAACTTCCTGGCCCAGGGCTTTTTCTTTGATGCGGCTGGTCAGGCCCTTGATGACCTGCAGGTTGACGTCGGCTTCCAGCAGCGCCCGGCGGACTTCGCGCAGGGCCTCGCCGATGTTTTCTTCGGTAATTTTGCCGTGGCCCCAGACCTTCTGGAGCACGTTCTGAAAGCGTTCAGAGAGGGTATCAAACATGGTTCAGAACACCTTTGTTCTTTCTGCTTGTTGCAAATCGTTTTACCCCTCATCATAGCATACCGGGGCAGATTCAGCCGCTTTTACAGGCCGAGGGCAGGGCTCTCCAAAAGTCGTGAAAGGGCATAAAATAAACCTCACCAAGTTAAAAACCTGATGAGGATTATACGAAATGCACCACTGTACACCGCTTTTGAAGATTTGGGAAGGTATTCCCGAGTACC
>JACYMC010000046.1 GCA_015272195.1 Candidatus Sericytochromatia bacterium | reverse complement strand
TCAAGCGTGAAACGGCCTGTTCAGAGGCTACCGAGTTCAGTAAAAACTCCCGAAATATACCCTATACCTTATATAAAGTCAACTTTATGAGAAATGCGGGCTAAGCCTGCCCGTCGGCTGCTTCTGCTGCCAGGGCAGCCGCTGGTGGCCGCAGACGGGGCCATTCACGCCAGTACAGCAGGGGCAGGCAGGCCAGCGCCAGCAGCACCCAGGTGGCTTTTAGACCCAGACCGGCCAGCAGCGCACCCAGAAACATGCCCGGATCCGAGATGCTGTTAAACAGCGCAAACTCACGCCCTGAGCTGATCTGGGTAGTGAAGTTGATAAAAGCAATAAAGAGCAGATAAGCGTGCTGCAAAGCGGCCACAAAGAGCAGCAGACGCCACTCTGTGGCCCAGAAAAGCAGCATAGTCAGAGCGATACTGAGGGGCAGTATAATCTCCAGCCCACGCTTGTACAGCCGGTGCAGGGTACGCTCGCCCAGCTTCTGGCCAAACACAAAGATCACCGCCAGGCTGACGGTCAGAACCGAGATCGGCCAGCCGCCAAAGTAGACCATGGCAAAAGAGGCAATAAACGAGAGCAAAAAGCCGTAAAAGGCTTTGGCAAAAAAGAGCGAATAAAACTTTTCGAACCAGGACGTGCCGCTGAACAGGCTGCGAAAAGTGAGGGTGTGGGGTGCAGGCTCGTCCAGTTCGGGCAACAAACTGCCCAGATGCAGAATCAGCACAATAAACACAATGCCAAAGAGCAGCAGACAGACCCGGTAGGTCATCATCTGCATGGTGCTTTCCAGAATCAGGGGCCCCAGCACGTAACCCAGCGCATAGACCGCGTTATAACGCACAATGCGCTCCGCCATACTCATCTTGCTGGGCGCATGAATCATATGGGCAAAAAGCAGGGGGGTGGCCAGTCCGCCGGCCAGGCCCTCAATGCCCCGGCCCAGCACCAGCCAGTCCGGAGGCAGATAACCCATCAGAATCAGCGAAAAACCAAAGACAATCTCATAAAAGGTCAGATGCCAGCGCTTGTTGCTGAGCCAGCCAAAAAAGTAAATCGCTACCTGACCGAGCAAAAGCCCGCCAAAATACACGGCAAAGGCCCAGCTGGCATCGGTGCCCAGCACATGGTTCAGAATGGGAATAAAGCCGCTGGCAAAAATACCGTGCAAAAAGAAAACAATCAGCAACAGCGGAAATAACGCGTTAAGCACACCCCATCCTCAAGTCTGTGTTTTCTGTTTCCCCGGTGGGGATTGAAAGCGTGTATACAACCAGGCCACGGCCAGTAGGAGCACCCCCAGAACCAGCAAAGACAGAATCCTGTAACCGAGAGATAAATCCCGCAAATCCCAGAAGTAGATTTTGCTTCCAGCGGCCAACAAGAGGGCCAGACCCTGATAGCGTAACACAGGGCGCGAAAGAGCAAAACCACTTGCGCTCAGCAGCGCCCCGCAGCCAGCCCAGGCAGGTGAAATCGCTGGCAGCGGCAGAATCACAAACAGCCAGCAGGCGCTGAGCAGGGTCACAGGCCATGTCAAGACATGCACCCAGGAACGGTGCACCTGAGGCGACAGCGTCAGCATAGCCAGCCAGAGCAGCACAAGCACCAGGGTATCCACACTGAAAAGAAAACCCAGGTTGCGCAGCTGATCGGCATAAATCTGAAACAGCAGCCAGGGCGTTACAACGCTGAGCACCATCAACGCCAGGCGGTGGGCATAGGCCAACCAGCGCGTCAGCAGGCAGAAAGCCAGCAGGAGTAAGGCCAGGGCCAGCTGCAGCCAGGGTTTATCAAAGGCCACAAAAGCGGCCCGCAGCAGCAGGGTCAGGGCCAGAGCATCCACCAGTCCGGCCGGTTGGGCCTGGCGCTGTAACAAGCGGCCCAAACCCGCCAACGCCAGAGACAGGCTCAGCAGCCAGAAGAGCAGACCCGCCTGGGCATGAATCGCGCCATAGAACCAGAAGACCGCCTGACTGAGCAGCAAGCCCTGCAACCAGGTGGGCAGGCGCCAGCGGGAATACTTTAAGCCCCAGCAAAAGCCGCCCAGCACCAACAAAGTCAGGGTCCCGTGCAGCCCCAGACGAAGCGGCGCCGTCAGGCTGGTATGGTTCATGGCGGTCAGCACACCATAGCCCATCAGATTCAGGCTGGCCAGCAGCTGCAGCCAGGGATTGACCGGTTTTTCTGCACCGCGCAGCACGGCATACAGCAGCGTGTAAAGCACCAGATACACCAGAGCCAGGCCCTGAATACTCAGGGCCTGCTCCGGGTTATGGTAAGCCCAGAGGCCGTGTAAACCCCAGGAGCCAGCCACACCCATCAAAGCCAGCTGGATCCAGCCGGCGCGGGCCGCCACAGCCAGCAGGCCCAGCGACAGCAAGAAGTTGTAGCTCAGGGTCAGCAGTGCAAAATCCTGACTGAAAAAAGAGGTCGCAAAACCCAGCACAAAGGCCCGGCTGGCCAGATTCTGGGACTGGCGGCGCAGCGCCAGCACCATGCCCAGCACAACGACAGCAATCAGCAACAGCGTATCGGTCAAAGCGTTCAGGTGCGTGACCTTCTGAAAATAACTGAAGTGATAGGCGGCATAAGCCAGAAAGTACAGCAGGGCCACACCACCGCCCATCAGAGAATGGGCCCAGGTGCGGTAGCGCTCCAGACGGCTGGTGTACTCACCGGCCACAATCAGCCCCGTGGCAAGCAGCAGGCCCGCCAGCAGCGTGGCCCAGGGACCCAGCCAGCCTTCAAGGTAGGCATAGCGCACAAACATGGCCAGGCCGCTGATCAAAGCCAGAATGCCCAGCCAGCTGAAACCCTGCAATCCCATCAGGTTTTCAAGCGTTCGGGCCTGTCGCGCAGCCTGCTGCGTAAGGGCTTCAGTCTCAGCGACAGACGCCGGCGTGGCGCGGCGCTGTGCCCAGGGCAGACGCAGCGCAGGCCCCGGCGGCAAAGACTGCTTTGCTTCCAGCTGCGCAAGCCGATGCTCCAGGGCCAGCTGGCGGGCCTGCAGGCGCTGGACTTCAGCGGCTAAATCATGTTCGGATGTCATGAGCTTCATTCTAGCCGCAATGGGGTGTGCTGCCAAGCAAGCGGTTTGCGGGTACAATACAGACCAGTCAAGGCCCAGGAGAAAAACACATGCTGCGCGTCTGGATTCAGTTGCTCGTTGCCTATCGCCATGCCGGTCTGGTTCTGGTGCTGATGGCCTGGCTGCTGGCCGGTTTCTGGACCTTCAGCAGCCCCCGCCCCCTGGCCGTTATGCAAGCCGGCGGGGCCAGCCAGAGTGAAGCGGCCCGGGTGCAATACGCCCTGCGGGATTATTTTGGGCTCAAAATCGAAAACAGTATGGCCCTGGTGCTGGACGCCGGGGCTGAACTGCCCGCAGAGGTGATCGGGCAGCTGGAAGCCCTGCCGCTCTTTGATCGCCTGCAGGAGATTCCGGGTGAAAGCGCTCACCGCAACCGGGTTTATTATCTGCAGTTTGACGTCAGCAAAGCGGTCTTTGAAGTCGAAGCCCTGGTACCGGTGGTCCGGCAGATCATGCGCGACTGGGAGGCACAAAGCGGAGTCAAAAGCTGGCTGACAGGTCAGCAGCCCTTCTTTTACGATATGGCCCAGGCCAGCCGGCAGGACACGGCCAGCGCGGAGCGCTGGGGCCTGCTGCTGGCTTTTGTGGTGCTGGTCTTTTGCTTTGGCAGCCTCAGCGCGGCCCTGCTGCCCCTGCTGGTGGGGGCCAGCACCCTGCTCTGGACCCAGGTGCTGCTGCAATGGCTGCAAATAGGCAGCAACCAGACCTCGCTGGTGCTCAACAGCATGCTGGGCCTGGGCCTGACGATTGATTACAGTCTGTTTGTGGTCAGCCGCTACCGCGAAGAGCGTCAAAACCACAGCATGACCGAAGCCCTGACGCAGGTGCTGCGCCGCACAGGCCGCACCCTGACCTACTCTGCCCTGGTCATGCTGGCCGCCCTGGTGATTCTGCTGATTCCTGAAGTGGAGGCTTTGCGGGGCACGGTCCAGAACCTGATGCTGGTGGTGGTCATTGCCCTGCTTAACGCCGTGATCTGCCTGCCGGTGCTTCTGTTGTCGCTGGACGGCTTGCTCAACTGGCCCCGTGGCCTGTCGCGGCGGATTCTGGGCTGGCATAACGAGCTGCGCTGGCGGCGCCTGGCCCTGCACGTGACCCGCCATCCCTGGCGCTACTTTTTGCTCTCTTTAAGTCTGCTGGTGCTATTGGCCTGGCCCCTCAAAAGCATCTATCTCTGGGAACCGCTGCAATCGGTTGCGCCCCGCTCTTCACCTTCGGTACAGGGCTTTGAGGTGCTGGCTGCCGACGGCTGGGGGGGCGAGATTCTGCCGATTCAGCTGCTGGTTTATGCCCCTGAAGGTCAGTCGGTGCTCGCTACAGACACCCTTCAGCCGATGTACGAACTGATCACGCAGCTCGAAAAACACCCCGAAGTCGACTGGGTCCAGGGCCTGGTCTCTGGCCGCGAGCCGCTGGCGCATTACCAGAGCCTGCTGCAACAGCTGCAGCTGCTGGGCGGCCTGCTGGGCCCGGAGCTGCCGCTGCTGCGCCAGACGCCCGCTGGAGAAATCACCCTGATCAATATTCACCAGCGCGACGCGCTGAATATCCAGCAAAGCTACCGCCTGCTGGAGTGGCTGCGCAGCTGGCAGGCTGAGCACCCTGAAATCAGGTTCGAAATCGGCGGCATTGTGGCCCGCGCCCAGAGCTTTACCCATGAAATGTACCGCCACCTGCCCCTGATGTTTGGCCTGATTCTGGCCAGCATCACCCTCTTGCTGGCCCTCTGGCTGCGCTCGGTGGTGCTGCCCCTCAAAGCGGGCCTGATGAACTTTTTGCCGATTATGAGTGCTTTTGGCATTCTGGTCTGGGCCTTTCAGTGGGGCTGGCTGCAGGCCCATGACGGCATTGTCAATATTGTGCCGATGGTACTGTTTTGCATTGTTTTTGGCCTGAGCATGGACTATGAAGTGCTGATTCTGAGCCGGATTGACGAAGCCTGGCAGCAGCACGGCGATGTGCGCGAAGCGGTGGTCCACGGCCTGACCCGCAGCAGTGGAATTATTACCGGCGCGGCCCTGATTCTGCTGGGCATTTTTTCGGTGGGGGCCACCTCCAGTTCACCTGTCGTGCAGCAGATTTGCCTGGGCATTACGGCCACCATTCTGCTGGATGCCACCCTGGTGCGCCTGCTGCTGGTGCCCGCTTTTATGATGCTGATGGGCAAATGGAACTGGTGGCAGCCCTGGTCGACCACTGCGGACCACCCTGCCCCTGAAAATTAAGCATTTTTTAAGCCTAAGCAGCGTCAGAACCCTCCCTGAACAGGCGATAATACAGCACTGACTGTCGCATCCCAAGATCTGATCAAATACCGAACAGGAAAACCATGGATATCCGCGCTGCTGTAAACCCTGCTGCTCCTGCGCCTTCCCCTGCAGAACCGCCGGCTGAAACACCCCGTGTCAAACCCGAAGGCCAGGGTCTGACGCCCTCAGACGTACCGCTGCTGACCGCCGACCGTCTGGATCTGGAGACGGCCAGCACAACGGGACAAAGCCTGACTGAAATTCCCTTTGCTGAAAACACCGACGCACCCGCCGCACAAAACCCGGCCAACATCCCCGAAAAGCTGCACCCGGCCTTTGAGCTGCTGGACGTTAAACCCCGGATTGTACAGTCTGAAGAAATTGAGCAGGTGTTGGAGGTTTACCACAGCAAAGTGCGCGAACAACTGAGTCAGGCCGCGGACAACTCCTTACTGGATCAGTTTGAAACCAGCGTGCGGCTGATGGCCCAGCTGCGCGACCCGGAGCTGCGCCGCACAGATCGCCAGGCCTGGGACGTGCTGCAAATGCGCAAAGGCCAGATTGAGGCCAGCTACGAAAGCCTGGTGCAAAGTCCGGAAATTCGTGAAACCTTTGAAAAAGTCCGTGTTGAAGCCCTCGAAGAAGTGTTTACCGACCGCCGGCTGCGCGCCCACCAACAGGCGGCTTATCTGCTATCAGACAGTTTTCAGGAAGAGCTGCTGAATCTGGAGCCTGCAGCCATTCAGAGCAAGGTACAGCAGGAGCTGTCGGCGCTGTCGATCATGAGCCCCCGCCTGGCAGAAGGCATCAGCGAGGATTTACTCGAAAAAACCCTGCGTTTTCAGGCCATGCGTCTGATCCAGTCCAGCGACGCCAGCGGAGATGAGGCCCGCGCCACCCTCAGTGACGCGCTCGCGCTCTACCTGCGCGCCCAGCAATCCGCAGCACGTGTGGGCATGCAGGCCAATAACCTGGCCCTGCTGGCCAATCTCTCTGACGAAAAAATTGTGCAGCTGACCCAGGCCGTGGCCAATCTGGCCCAGGGCGCGCAGGCCAGCACACCCCAGCAACTGGCCCAGGTCCTGGTCAACCGCGTCGATCAGCTGCCCCCTGATCTGCAGCACAGTGCCACCGCTCTGCTATCGCGTATACAAACCCAGAACGTGATCGGTACGGTATTGCTGGCCGGCTCGATCACCTCGCTGCTGCAACAGGATTTGCCCCAGGATCCCGAAACCTGGGCCAGCCTGACCGCCAGCTCACTCGCCACGGCCTCCATGTCTCATTTTGCCCTGCGGATGGCGGGCATGAGCCGGGCGGCCGAAGCGGCCAGTAAAATCAACTACACCGTACAGCTGGGTTCAGCGATTAAAGTCCCGCTCTTGTTTTCAGTGGTATCGGGTGTGAACACCACGCTGGAAGCCGTGGCTCTGGCCCGCGAAATCAAAAATGAAGATGCTGTCGGTATGGGCGTGCGGGCCGCTGGCGTGAGCTCAGGGCTGGCCAGTCTGGCGGCCCTGACCGTGATGAGTGGCCCCGCAGCCCCCATTACCCTGATTGGCTCCACGGTGGTGGGGCTGGCCGCCTGGGGCATCAACCATGCCTATGGCGAAAGCGATGCCACCGGCCAGGTCAGGCAGGATCTGCGCCAGCTGGGTATTCTGGATCAGGAAAAAGCCACCCTGGCATCCTACCAGAGCGACCCGGCCAGCCGGCCTTTCTGGCAACTCGGGGCCGGGCTGCCCGAACAAGAGCGCCTGCTGCAGGCCCCTGTCAGCGAAAAGGTTCAGGTTATCAACCAATTGATGGACGGCGGCACGTCGGCTGAAGCCGAAGCCATGATTCATACCCTGATCACCCGAAGCCCGGCAGAAGAATTTATGCCGCTGATGCGCCAGATCAATGTGCCCCGACTGGCCGAAGAACTGGAAGATAAACAGCAGCTGCTGGTCATTATGCAAAACCTGACAAAGGCAGAGCCGCTCGCTGAAAGCGCCCGCATGCTTGAGAGCATGCTCGGGCGAATAGCTCAGGAAAACCGGCACGACGAAATACAGACCATCTGGTCCAACATCCCAGCCCAGCAAAAAGAGCATTTCAGTGCTGAAGGGCTGGCACGGATCTCGCGTTCCCTCAAAGACCGCTGGCTACCGGGTATTACCGAGCGCCAGAATCTGGTCCAGATTTTGACAGATCCTGCCCTCAAGAACCAAAGCCTGGCACTGCTCAGCCGCAGAGAAGATCAGCACCTGCTCGAACTGCGCCATAAAATTTCCAATGCCGAAATGGGGCAGCTGCTCAGCCATATCGGCCGCTCAACCGAACCCGAGGCCCAGGCTTTACTGGAGCGCCTGTACACGCCCGCGCCTAAAAAAGCGTCGCCACGCCAGAGTCGACCGCTGACGCAGCTGGGCAACAACGCCGCCGCGGCCGAGCTGACGGCAGTAACCCTGCGCAATCTGTCGGATGCCGAGCTCAAACAGCTTTCGCCGGCGGTCCGCGCCCAGATGCAGAAATTGCTGCAAAACCTGCAGCACCAGCTGTTCTTGAACCGTAGCCTGCTGCGTGAACAATTGCAGCGCCTGGAACAGATTTAAGCCTGGACGCACCGGCACGCAGGCCGCCACCCCGCGAGGTCTGCTAAAATACCCCCATGGAAAAAGACATCAACACCATCAAGAATACCCTGCTGGTTTTTCTGGGGATTGTGTTTGCCTACCTGCTCAAAGAGCTCTCCAATCTGTTTATCCCCCTGGCCCTGTCTTTTTTCGTCGCCCTGCTGCTTTACCCGGTTCTGAAATGGTTCCAGCAGCGGCGGGTGCCCTTTCCCATCAGCCTGAGCCTGATTTTATCGGTGGTATTTTATACCATCAACCGGGTGGGGGACTTGATCTTTCAGACCTTTGCCCAGATTATTAACGACCAGGATCGCCTGCTGGCCCAGATTCAGTTGCGCATTGAACCCTGGCTGCGCTTTGCCGAAACCCGCCTGCGCATTGATCTCGACGATTATTCCGGCAGCTTCTGGGAGCTGGTGAACCAATACCTCTCGCTCAATCAGCTCCTGCTCTCATCGGGCACCTTTGCCGGCTTTGTAAAAAGTGTGGGCACGATTCTGTTTATGACCACCCTGTACTCGATTGTGATCCTGGGCGGTATTCTGCACTACGAGCGCTACCTCAACTACGTCAGCGGTACTGAGGGCGGTAAGCTGACCCAGGCCTTTGAGCAAATCAAAAGCTCCATCACCACGTATATCAAGGTCAAATTTTTAATCAGCCTCAGCACCGGCATCAGCTTCTGGCTGGTTTGCCATTTCTTTGGCGTCGACTTTGCCCTTTTCTGGGGCTTTCTGGCTTTTCTGCTCAATTTTATTCCCACTTTTGGCTCCATTATCGCCACCATTCCGCCCGTGATTATGGGCTGGATTCAGATCCCTACGCTCGGCACGCTACTGATGCTGGCCCTGATTTTAATTGGCCTTCAGATTCTGCTGGGCAATATTCTGGACCCCATGCTGATGGGCAACAGCCTCTCCATCAACACGGTGGTGGTGCTGCTGGGACTGGTGACCTGGACCTATCTCTGGGGCATTGTGGGCACGATTCTGGCCGTGCCCCTGCTGGTGCTGGTCAAGGTGGTGCTGCAACAGGTGCCCGATGCCCAGCTGCTGGTGCGCGTGATGGGCGGTCCGCCAAAAAAACCTTTGTTACACCTACCTGCGCAGGATGAGCAGCCAGAATAACGCAATCTGCCTGCCAACAGCGGTATTTTTTGCTACAGTGAAGCCATGTTAGAACTCAATCAAGTCCGTCTTGAATTTGCCGACCGGGTGCTGTTCAAAGATGTCACCTACCAACTCTATCCCGGCCATTGTTACGGCCTCGTCGGTGCCAATGGTGCCGGCAAATCCACCCTGCTCAAAATGCTGACCGGCCAGGTCAAGGAGTACAGCGGTGAGATCTCCTGGCCCAAACAGGCCAGCGTGGGCTACCTCAAACAGGATCACTTCGCCTACGAAAACTGCAGCATCATGGACACGGTCATTCAGGGCAATGAGGCCCTCTGGCAGGCCCGCGAAACCCAGGACCGCCTGACCCGTCAGAGCGATATGGACCTGCGCGACGCGGAGCTTTACGCCGAAGCCGAAGAAGTGATCATTCAGCACGACGGCTACAGCGCTGAAAGCAATGCCGCCCGTCTGCTCGACGGCCTGGGCATTCCCGCTGAGCTGCACCAGAACCCCCTCAAAACCCTCTCGGGGGGTTATAAGCTGCGCGTGCTGATGGCCCAGCTGCTCTTCAGCAAGCCCGACATTCTGCTGCTCGACGAACCTACCAACCACCTCGATATCTTCTCGATCAAATGGCTGGAGCAACACCTGCGCGACTTTCCAGGCCTGCTGATTGTGGTCTCCCATGACCGCGACTTTTTAAACGCCGTCTGCAGCCACATTATGGATATCGACTACGGAACGGTCAAGCTCTACACGGGCAATTACGACGGCTTTCTGGCCGCCAAAGAACTCGAAAAAGATCAAAAAGAGCGAGCCCTGGCCAACCAGGAAAAGAAAAAAGAAGACCTGCAGCAGTTTATCAACCGCTTTAAGGCCAAAGCCACCAAGGCCTCCCAGGCCCAGTCACGGGTCAAAATGCTCGAAAAGATGGAAGACATCGAGATCATTCCCTCCTCGCGGCGCTGGCCCCATTTTCAGTTCAAGCCCGCCACCACCTCGGGCATCATCCCTTTGACCCTTGACGGCATCAGCAAGTCCTTTGAAGACAAGCAGGTACTCAAACAGGTCTCGATTGAAGTCGAGCGCGGCGATCGCCTGGCGATCATTGGCCCCAACGGCGTGGGCAAATCGACCCTGCTGAAAATTATCATGCAATTGCTGGCACCCGACAGCGGCGAGTCGCGCTGGGGCCATGAGGCCACGCCGGGCTACTTTCCGCAGGATTACCACGATCTGCTCAAAGGCGATATGACCTGTTACGACTGGCTCTACAGCTTTGACGCCACGGCCACCATTGGCCTGATCCGCAACCTGCTGGGCCGCATGCTCTTTTCGGGAGACGACGCCATGAGCAAAATCTCGACCCTCAGCGGGGGCGAGGCCACCCGGCTGATCTTTGCCAAGCTGATGCTGGAGCCCAGCACCGTGCTGGTGCTGGACGAGCCCACCAACCACCTGGATCTCGAAGCCATCGATCAACTGACCGAGGCCCTGGCCGCCTATACGGGCACGCTGATCTTTGTCAGCCACAACCGCTATTTTGTTTCCCGCATTGCCACCCGCATTCTGGAGCTGAAGCCCGACGGCTATCTCGACTTCAGAGGCACTTACCCCGAGTACCTCGAAAAGTACGACACCGACCACCTCAGCCGTGACGTCTCGCTCAAAGAGCGCACCGTGATGGATCAGCAGGTCAAAAACAAACAGGCCGCTGAGGGCAAAAAGGAAGCGCCCGCCGGGGGCAAAGAGGACTACAAAGCCCAGAAGGCCCTGCGACGCAAACGCCAGCAGCTGGAACGCAAGGTCGAGGAGCTCGGCCTGAAAGCCCTGGAGCTGGAAGAGCAGTACGAGCAGAGCCTCGAGCCTGAGGCCGAGGCCCGCTGGACCGAAGCCCTCAAAGCCTGGAAGCTGGCCGAGGAAGAACTGGCCGCCCTGGGCGCTGAGAGCTGAGTTCCGCCCCCACAAGTTGTTTTTTTAGGTCGCAAAAGTGTAAGATCAAAGGGTGTCTGTGCGTCTGTGTATCAGCAGGCCAAACACCTGCATGAATAAAAGCACTGGAGAAAGCCAATGTTAAAACCACTTGCCAACTGTTGTGATAACTGCCCCTGCAGCGTGCCGCCCGAAAGCGGCTGCTGCTGTGGCGAGGTCTGCCAATGCGGCCCTGGCTGTGGCTGTCCGCCCGAATGCCGCTGTCCCGGCAACTAGCCCGATGTCGCCCCCGGATCCTGACCTGACAAACGCCCTGCTGGCCCTGCGCCCGGCGCTGCTGCGCTGGGCCCTGGCGCGCAGCCATAAGCCCGAGCTGGCCGAAGACGCCGTGCAGCAAACCCTGCTCAAGGCCCTGGAGCGAAAAGCGCAGCTCAGGCATCCGGCGGCCCTCAAAAGCTGGCTTTACCGGATTCTGAGCCGCACCCTGAGCGATCTGCAGCGCGCGCAGACCCGCGAGCAGGCCCTGCCCGACAGCGCCCTGCTGCACCTCAGCGATGCGCAGAACGCCAGTGACACAGCAGACGAAGTCAATCCCTGCCCCTGCGTGCTGGGCTATGTCGAACGCCTGCCGGCCCTGGACCAGACCCTGATTCTGCAAAGCCTGCAGCAGAGCGTGCAGCAAACGGCCCGGAGCCTGGGCATCAGTCCCAACCTGGCCAGCGTGCGTCTGCACCGGGCCCGCAGGGCCCTGCGCCGCCAGCTCCAGCAACACTGCGGCACCCACTCGGTGCAATCCTGTCAGGACTGTGGATGTGCCTGAGGCATCATCTGACAAGGCTACCGTCAGCGCGGCAGGAGTGCTAAACTAAAGGTAAGACTGGGAGAGCACCGAGGCAAAGCCATGGATGAAGCGCAACGACAGGCCATTCTGAACAAAATTCATGCCCTGAAGGATCTGCGGATCTTCTACAATATGAACGACCGCGATGTGTTTGAGGTCATGAAACGCTGCGAAACCCGGCACTATGCAGCCGGTGAGGTGGTGTTTGCTGAAGGCGACACCGACCACCGGCTCTATGTGATTGTCAAAGGTGAGTTTGAAATCACCACCCAGAATACCCTGGGTGAGCCCATGCGCTTTTTTTGTGCCGGTGAGGGGCTGATCTTCGGCGAAATGGCCTTTCTGGACGCCCAGCCCCGCTCGGCCAAAGTCACGGCCACCGAAGCCGCCGAGGTCTTCAGCATCACTCCCGAACAGTTCAGCGAGCTGCTCGACCAGCAGCCGGCGACAGCCGCCCGTTTTATGATGGGCGTGGCCGAAATTCTGAGCCGGCGTCTGCGCGGGGCCAATCAGCGCATCAAGCACGCCACCTGACGAATGGATCAGTCGTTTCAGAACAGCCTGCCCACCATTGAAGACGCCTCTTATCTGGAGCCTTTACACGATCTGCCAGGCTGGCTCTTTGCCGACGGTCAGCCCCGCGCCCAGCATACGGGCCAGTTTGCCTGCCCTTTTTGCGGCGTGGGCACCAGCGCCCGGCTCAAACTGCGCCAGCCGGGCCGGCAGGCGGCCGAAAAAGCACGCCAGGAAACCCAGGCCGGCAACTTCTGCTTTGAGCACCAGCCCGGTACACGCTACCCGGCCCTGATACAGGGTGGCTATTTGCAGGTACTGACCAAAGAAGCCCTGTTTAAACCCGGCCAGCTCTGTGGCGGCTGGCTGCAAAACGAACACGGCAAACAGCACTTTAAGCTGCGGGCCTTTGATCTGCTGCTGGAGCCCGACGGCCAGACCCTGGCCCAGCGCTTTATGATTCACCCGCGCGGACTCAAATACAGCCTGCCCACCGCCGAAAATCCCCAGCCCACCCCCGGCTGCCGCCGCTTTGCCCTGGCTCTGGGCGAGAGTGCCGGCTTTCATCCACTGCATCTGCGTCCCAGCGTGCTGGATATTACGGGCCAGCGCGTGCCCCTGTTTTATGAAGAAGCCCTGGAGCGCTTTGCGCGACTGGTACTGGAGCACCGCCCGCCCCGCGCCCGCACCCTGGTCTATGCCAGCGGCCAGTTGGACTACTTTGCCGTCTTTGCCATTCAGGAGGTCTTTCGCCTGCTGGGGGTGCGCAACATGAACAGCAATGCCGAGCACGGCTACCTCTCCGGCGGACTTTACACCACCCTGCACGGCGGCGAGCCCGCACCTTTTGTGAGCATTGATCAGGCCCTGCACAGCCCCAACGCGCTCTATCTGCTCAACGGCTGGAATGGGGCCGTCAGTCACCCCCCTATTTTTGAGGCCCTGCTCAACCGCCCGGATCTGGACGCCTGGCTGGTTGAAGTCATGATGTCCGAGTCAGCCCAGGCCCTTTCCCACCGGCTGGACTCTGAGCGGGTGCTGATCATCCGCTCCGGGGGCGACAGCCAGCTGGCTCTGGCCATTGCCCGGGCCTGCCTGCTGCAACATCCTGAAGCCCTGAACAATGACTTTCTGACACATTTTACCGATGCCGAGAGCTTTGCGCGCTTTCGGGAGCTGGCCCTGGATCCGGACTTTGAAGCCGAAGCCGTGGCCGAACGGATTGCGCCGGAGTTTAAATACCGCAAACGCATTGTCAACGCCATTCATGCCATTGCCGCCCGGCTGGCCGATCCGGCCTGCGTGCCCGTGCACATTCCCTCCATGGGCTTTTCACAGACGCGGGGGGTGATACCCCACTGCCTCTGGGCCAACCTGCTGGCCATGCTGGGCAAGTTTGGCCTGAAGCCTGACGGCCAGCTGGCGGGCGGGGTCTTGCAACTGCCCGGCCAGGCCAACCACGAAACCCACCTGCAAAGCCTCTCGCCCCAGCACTTTATGGGCCGCATTCCGGTGGACGATGCCGGCGCCGCTGAAGCCGCCCTGCGGCTGGGCCTGCCCGAAGATGCCTACGCCAAAAACCTGCAGATCACGCCCCGGCTGGCGCTGGATTTTTCGGAGCCGGATCCGCGCAAAGAGCTGTTTATCTTTTTTGGTAGCCAGTTTGCCAGCAGCATGATGAACCGCACCCGCTGGCTGCGCAAGCTGATGGCACGGCAGACCCAGTTTGTGGTGATTGACCCCACGCCCGACGCCTTTGCCCTGAAATATGCCGCCCTGATTTTGCCCACCCCGCCCCATGTCTCCTGCGGCAAGCTGTTTCAGAACGGCGAATGGCGCCTGAGCCTGTCTTTGCCCCGGCGCAAGGCCCCCAGCCAGGCCCGCAGCGACACCACCATTGTTTATGACCTGATGGCCACCATCAGCCGCCTGCTGCGCCAGCATGACGGCCTGCGTCTGCAGCATGCCGATCTGGCCCAGCTCAACCGGGCTGGCTATCTGACCCGGCACTTTGAAGCCGAAGGCCTGCCGCGTCAGGAAGGCGAAGTGAACCGGGCTGTGCTCTGGGAACGCATTCAGCACTATTTCAGCGGCAGCAGCGGCAATGGCCGCCCGCTCTACTGCCAGCCACGGCACCCGGACGGGCGCATCATCACCTGGGAAGAGCTGCTGCAGGCCGGCAGCCTGATCCACGGCGGGGTGGGCAGCACGCGTCAGCGCCTGGATGCCAGCCAGCCTCAAGCCCTGCCCCTGCAAAATCTGTACGGTGAACCCGTGCGCTTTCGCTTTTTTACCCCCAGCAGCGCGGATCTGGAGTTGCCACGCGGCATTGTGCTCTGCACGGGCAGAGGCCTGCTGGAGCGCCTGGCCCCGGAGCCCCTGCGCCAGGAGCAGAGCAATAATTTTAACTTTTCGCGGCTGGCCAACACCCAGGATATCCCCGCCGCTCACCCGCTGTTTGTCTCGTATATGCTGGCCGAGCGCTATAATCTCAGCGAGGGCGACCGGGTCTGGATCACCAACAACGAAACCCGCAGCACCATGGTTCTGAGCGTGATGCCCACCTCACGCCTCAAAGGCGAAACGGTCTATCTGAGCATTTACAAACACCAGGCCGAAATCAGCCAGCAAAAAGCCGTGAACCTGCTGACCAGCCACCGGGTGCGCTGCCCGTATACGGGTCAGAGCGGGCACAAGCTGACACGGGTCGAGTTGCAGCGCATCCAGGACTAGGCTTCAGGTCATTTCAGCGGCAATCAGCGCACAGAGTTCGTTCACAACCGCCGTGACCATTTGGGCATCAGCGCCTTCGGCCATCACCCGCAGCTTGGGTTCGGTCCCCGAAGCACGCAACAGCAGACGGCCCTGATCGGCCAGACGGGCGTTGGCGGCCTGGGCTGCCGCCTGCAGGCCGATGTGCTCAGGCCAGTGCTGCTGCCAGTGGGCGCTGACCACCACATTTTTAAGCAGTTGCGGATACTGCGGCATGTCGCTCAGCAGTTCAGTGAGGGTTTTGCCGCTGCGGGCCACGGCGTTCATCAGCTGCAGCGCACTTAAAAGGCCATCACCGGTAGACTGATAGGGCGCAAAGATCAGGTGGCCCGATTGCTCACCCCCCAGGGCATGCTGCCCCGCCTGCATGGCTTCCAGCACATAGCGATCACCCACTGCCGTACGCAAGAGCTGGCAGTCGAGGGCTTTGAGGGCCTGCTCCAGCCCCAGATTGCTCATCACGGTGGCCACCACCGTGCCTTCGCGCTGCAGCACCGGCAAATAGCGCCGGCACAGATACAACATCTGATCGCCATCAATCAGCTGGCCCTGGGGACCCACCGCCAGGCAGCGGTCACCGTCACCGTCAAAGGCCACGCCCAAATCCAGCTGATGCGTCTGCACATAGGCCTGTAAGGCTTCAAGATGGGTGGAGCCACAGGCCTGGTTAATGTTCATGCCGTCGGGCTCACGGTGCAGATAATGGGCCTGCACCCCCAGCGCCTCAAACAGGGCCGGTGCGAGATCCACCATGGCCCCGTGGGCCAGATCCACAGCAATCCGGAGGGAGCTGAGAGAAATCAGATCCGTCTGTTGCAAATGCGCCAGGTAGGGCGTACAGGCCGCCTGTGATAAAGTCTGAATCCGCCCGACCCCCGCCCCCGTCTGGCGTGGCGGGATCTGATCCATGGTGGCTTCGATGGCTGCCTCAATGGCATCAGAGAGCTTGTGGCCAGTGTGGTCAAAAAACTTGATGCCGTTATCGGGAGCGGGGTTGTGTGAAGCTGAAATCATGGCCCCCAGCTGGGCGCCGCGCTGACGGGTCAGCCAGGCCACCGCCGGCGTGGGCACCACACCCAGCAGCGCCACATCCCAGCCCATGGCGGCAAAACCAGCGGCCAGGGCGGACTCCAGCATATCGCCAGACTGGCGGGTGTCTTTGCCAATCAGGGCGATCGGCCGCTGCGGGCTCCCGGCTGACAACACCTGGGCTGCACCTGAAGCGAGTTTTAAGGCCAGTTCCGGGCTGAGGCGCTCATTGGCCACGCCCCGCACCCCGTCTGTGCCAAACCAGTGACGATCAGCCATCCGACTGCCGCTGTTTCATTTGCTTCAGTTCGCCATCGATTTCAATGCCTTCAATGGCTTTGCGCAGATCGGCCTCTTTGACCGCGTCTTCCAGCTCTTCGAGTTCCTCGCTGCTTTTGCGCAGCTCAGCCTCCAGTTTGCGCTTCTGCGCCTCCATCTGGTCCAGACGGGCCTCGGCCTGGCGAATACGGGCCTCCGCCTGTTCAAACTTTTTGACCACCGGGTCTTCGGCCACATTGCCTTCGGGATCCACCGTAAAATGCCGGGGCTCAGCGGGCTGTTCGGCTGCCGGCTCGGCCTGCTGCTGGCGGGCATCAGCGCCGGGCACTTTGTCGTGAAAAGAGGTCTGGGCCGGAATTTTGAGGGTGGCCCCAATGCGGGGATGGTTTTCTTTGCGCAGACGCACAAAGCTGATATCGCCCAGATCAATCAGAATTTCCTCATAATCGGTCGACAGGTGATAAAGCCCCTGCTCGCTTTCGAGATTGTACTCCATGGCCCGCTGCATAAAGCGCAGGGCCGCCTCACGATCTTCCATCTGGACCAGAATACCCTGGCCGCTGGAAAACAGGATTTCAAGTTCTGTCATCGGAAACCTCCCATAGCTTGTAAATTCAGATTCAGCTGATGCTGGCACCTGTGGCCACGCTGTTGATAGGGCCAAGCACGCTGAGCTGGTCACCGGATTTGGCGGCCAGCAGCATGCCGTGTGACATAATGCCGCGCAGTTTGGCAGGCTTCAGATTGGCCACAATCACAATCTGCTTGCCCACCAGGGCTTCAGGCTCATAATAAGCCGCAATACCGGCCACGATCTGGCGGGTTTCATCACCCAGCGAGACTTCCAGGCGCAGCAGCTTATCGGTTTTGGGCACGCGCTCGGCAAAGGTGACCTCGGCCACGCGCAGCTGCACTTTGGCAAAGTCCTGAATATCTATCAGCACGTTTTCGGGGGGGTCTTCAGCCGGAGGCGCTGCAGGTGCAGTCGTTGCAGCGGCCTGCGCAGTGGGTTCAATTTTGGCTTCGGGGCTTGCATTTGTGGTTTCGTTCAGGGTTTCACTCATGGTTTCGTCCTCTTGTTTGATCAGTTCCTGTCGGGGAAACAGGGCTTCAGCAGCGCCGGTCTGGATGCCGGCAGGCAGAACACCCCAGCGCAGCTGCAGGGTGTCTTCAGACAGACCCAGCTGCGTCAGCAGAGCTTGCATTTTGCCGGGAATCACCGGCGACAACAGGGTGGCAGCCAGGCGAAAAACCTCCAGCACATGCCAGAGCACGCTGCCGGCAGCCGCCAGATCGGCTTTGGCCAGCTTCCAGGGAGCCGTCTGCTCCAGGTACTTATTGGCCCGGCGCACCAGCTGCAGAATGGTTTCGAGGGCCGTGTGCAGTTTGTACTCGCCCACCAGCTGGCGCACGTCCGTCAGGGTCTGCTCGGCCAGCGTCACCAGTTCCTGCTCCAGCTCACCGGCTGGACCCGGCGAGGGAATCACACCCTGAAAGTATTTATCGAGCAGTTTTAAGGTGCGGTTCAGCAGATTGCCAAAATCGTTGGCAAGATCTGAGTTCATACGCTCCACCAGGGCCTGCTCTGAAAACTGACTGTCCTGGCCCAGGCTCATATCGCGGATCAGGAAGTAGCGAAACGCGTCTACACCGTATTTCTGCATTAAATCGAGCGGTTTGACCACATTGCCTTTGGACTTGCTCATTTTGGCGTTGTCCATCAGCCACCAGCCGTGAGCAATCAGGGATTGAAAAGGCTCATAGCCGGCTGCTTTGAGCATGGTGGGCCAGTAGACCGCGTGGGTGGTCAGAATATCTTTGCCCACCAGATGCACCGCGTGGGGCCACCATTTTTGCAGCTCGGCTTCACCGCCGCGATCAAGATGCACCGAGACATAATTGAGCAAAGCGTCAAACCAGACGTAGGTGACGTAATCTGTGTCAAAGGGCAGCTCCACGCCCCAGCTCAGTCGGGACTTGGGCCGTGAAATACACAAATCCCCCAGAGGCTGCTTTAAAAAACCCAGAATTTCTTTGCGGCGGCCTTCAGGCTGAATAAATTCGGGGTAGCTCTCAATATGGCCAATCAGCCAGTCCTGAAACTGGCTCATTTTAAAGAAGTAATTTTTTTCTTCGATCTGCACGACTTCGGGGCTCTCAGCTGTATAGCCCTTGGCTTGCATCTCTTTGTCGGTCAAAAAGCGTTCTTCAGAGATCTCATAAAAACCCTTGTAGACATCCGCATAGATCAGGTCTTTGTCCCAGATCTTCTGCAGCACGTCACGCACAATGGCCGTATGACGGGCTTCGGTGGTGCGCACAAAATCATCTGGCTGAATATGCATGGTCTGCCAGAGCCGGGCAAAGCGCGGTGCCATCTCATCACAGTGAGCCTGGGGGGAGATGCCGCGTTTTTCGGCGGCCTGCTGCACTTTCTGGCCGTGCTCATCGGTGCCGGTCAGAAAAAAGGTGTCAGCCCCAAACAGCCGGTGATAGCGATTGAGCACATCAGCCAGGGTGGTGGTATAAGCGTGGCCAATATGGGCTTCATCGTTGACATAATAAATGGGGGTGGTGACATAGAAGCGGTTGGCGGTCATCAGGTGGGCTCCCTTGTTTCTTTGTTGGGTATTATACCGGCTGGCAGTCCGGCTGTGGACTGTTTATGACTGACCAGGCGTCCGGGCGGCATACAAAAGCCCCTGCACAGCGTGACTGTACAGGGGCTCCGGGGTTCAGAGGCTGAAATCAGTGATGATCAGCGACCATGGCCCCAATATATGACATGGTCAACATGGAGAAGATGTAGGCCTGAATAAAGCCGACCAGCACCTTCAGCACCATAATAGGCAGGACCACCACGCTGGTAATGATCAGCGGGGCCGTCAGGAAAATCAGAATCCCCAGCACGATTTCGCCACCCAGAATGTTACCGAACAGACGGAACGAGAGCGACAGGGGCCGGGAAATGTCTTCCATCACGTTCAGCGGGAACATAAACGGCATGGGCTGAAAATAATGCTTAAAGTGGGCCAGGCCTTTTTTCTGAATACCAAAGAACCAATAGCTGGCAACCGCAATAATCGCGATCGCGCCGTTGGTATTGAGGTCATTGGTGGGTGCAGCAAGCTCAAAGCCTTTGGGCGTGCCAAAAAGCTCCACAATGCGCAGGGGGAACAAACCCATCCAGTTACTGACCAGGATAAACAGAAAAATGGTGCCAATCAAGGGCACATACTTGTAGCTGTTGTGGTGGGTCTGGGTTTTAACAATGGCGTGAGCCAGGTCAACCAGACTTTCAAAGAAAACCTGAGATTTTCCGGGTTTCCGCTTCAGTTTGCGGGTTGCAGAAACAGTCACCAGCACCAGAACTGCCATCACCAGATAGGTCATGATCAGGGTGTTGAGGTGAACCGTACCGGGACCAACGTCTACCACAAAGGGTGCCGGTGCATGATAACCCGCGTGATCGTCACCGTGGCCATCGCCGTGACTGTCACCGTGGGTGTTGCCATATGCATCACCGTGACCATCGCCATGGGTCGTGCCATGTGCATCACTGTCCGTGTTGCTCTGGACATTGCCGTGGTTTTCACCATGAGTATCACCATGATTGTCGCCATGGGTATCACCGTGAGCGTCACCATGGGTATCTGCATTTTGCACTGCCGTGTTGTGGCTATCGTTGTGGCCGGTATGCTTTATATCGGCACTGTGATCTGTTTCGTGGCCGTGCTCTGAAGTGGAGGTTGTGACAGTGTTGGAATGAGTGTCAAGACTGCCGTGTTGCGTTTGGGCGTATGCAAGCTGCACAACCGTTCTCCTTTTAAGTGTTCAGAACTTTATCTCAGGCATTTTAACACGTTTTGATCACTGTTAAGCCAACTGAAAGCCGAGCAATAAAAAATTTAAGTCCTTCCTCCAGGCTGCCGATAGGCAAAGTCAGTAAGAATGACAGCGCCCTCGCGCTGATTGAGGTATCACAGAACGTGTTTGCATTTTCGGGCATCAGCGCCACGCCTGCGGCGCCAGCACTTTCGCATCCGGCAACACCCCCGGCAGCTGATTTTGCCCTGTTTTTTGCGCAGCAGATTCCGGCTGAAATACGTGCCCGCCAGTCCGAAAGCAAACTGGAGCAGACACCATCGCTCACGGTGACAGAGACCGTATCAGCAGAAAATAAGCTCTCAACGGCCGGAGTCAGCCCAGAGGACATCGGCACTGAAGTCAGTGCAGCCGTGGCGACTGCAGCCACGCTGGAGATGGCCCCAGCGCCTCAAAGCGCACCTGCTGAAGCGCCTCCGCAACAGAACCTGCCGCAACAGAGCATGCACCCACACATTCCAGTCCCAACAGCTGAACAGCCTCAGCCCGCGTCAGCAAGTACAGCCCCTGCGCAAACAGCACCGGCGCAAAACCCAACCCCAAAAATCTGGGTCTGGGAAACCTGGCACTGGGCTCAGCAAACCGGCAACACAGAGCCTAAGTCCAATACCGCTGAAGCCACAGACATGGTGGCCGCGGAGGCGGCAAAAACACCAGTGCTTACAAAACAACAGCCCACTGTGACTTTTCAGCGCGCTGTCCCTGAGCCTGTGGCCAAGCCTGCGCCACCCGCTGACCAGCCACCTGAGATACCCGCCAGCGAGCAGCACCAGCATACTGCCACGACGCATGTGGAAACACCCGCCTTTGTGTTTGCAGCTCCGGCCCACAGCTTCAGCACATCAGATCTGAACTTCAGCCAGCCCCTGCCGCTCAGCGGCTGGCCTGTATCCCTGGGACCGCTGGATCCCTCTCAATCAGTCTGGCTGACGTCCCATTCAGCCGGCATGACGGCGCCTGTGATTTTTGCTGCCCTCCAGACCGAAGCACAACCGGTTCTGTTCACCGACAGCCTGCCCGCCACACTGCAGAGCCTGTTTGAAATGCCCCTGATGCCACGTGCTTTTGAGCCCCATCTGTTCCATCATCCTGAGCGCAGCACTGGCAAAAGCCCCGGAAAGCAGGCGATTTTTGCGGCCCTGACCCAGCCCACGCTGGGCAGCGCCCTGCAGCGCCAGCTGGGGCTGCACAGTCTGAAAGCCGTTCTGCAGCAGAGTCAGCAAAGCCTTTGGGTTCAGCTGGAGCCAGCCTGGCTCGGAAAAATGACGCTGCAGGTCCAGCGGGGCCAGGAAGGGCTGCAGATTCAGATTGTTGCCGACTACCTGCTGACCCGTGAGCTGCTCGAAGCACAGGCTGGCCTGCTGCGCCAGCAGCTAAGCGAGCTGGGACTGGTCATTGCTTCTTTGCGTATCGGGCAGGGCAGCACCACTTTTGAGGACCAAGACAACGAGGCCGACAAAGACCCCGAAACCCACTGGCACCAGGGCCTGCCACACAGCCGCGGGCAGCCGGTTTTTGAGCTGGATGCGGGCGGCCTGCCAGGGCTGCTGGCTGAGGTGGGCAAAAGCCTGCCTGATATTTCTCTGATTCACTTTATTGTTTAGAGGTTGATATGCAAATCATTGATCCGCTGCTCTATACCCAGCAGCCCTTACAAGACAAAAGCCAGGCCCCTTCACAGGAGCTGGGCAAACAGGACTTTTTAAACCTGCTGATGACACAGCTGCGCAATCAGGATCCCCTCAATGTGCAGGAAGACCGCGAGTTTATTGCCCAGCTGGCTCAGTTCAGCAGCCTGGAGCAAACCACCAATATGGGCGTGGCCATGGAAAACCTGCTGGGCTTTCAGCAGTTAACCCAGGGGGCGGCCCTGATCGGCAAAGAGGTTGAAGCCATTTTGCCCGGGGAAGGCGATCAAGAAGGCAGCACGTTTACCGGCATTGTCGAAGAAACCAGCCTGGATGACGGGGAAATCAAACTGGTGGTGAACGGTGAAAAAATCAGTTTCAAAGATATTACGTCTGTCAGAGAACCAGGAGGAGAAGAATAATGTATCAAGCGTTTAATACGGCCGTTTCTGGCCTGCAGGCCAACCAGCTGCGTATGGAGGTAATCGGCAACAATATTGCCAACGTCAACACCACCGCCTATAAGGCCAGCCGGGCCACTTTTGAGGAAATGTTTGCCCAGACCCTGCAGATGGCCCAGGAACCGCTTGGCAACCGTGGGGGTATCAACCCGATGCAGGTGGGCATGGGCACCAAAGTCTCCTCGATTGACACCATTCACACCCAGGGCAACCTGACGGCCACCGGCAAAAACACCGATATTGCTATTCAGGGTGGCGGCTTCCTGATGCTGAACGATGAAAATGGCGCACAGCTGTTTACCCGCGACGGCAATCTGGCCCTCGACGGCAACGGCATTCTGACCACCAACACCGGCCTGTATGTACAAGGCTGGCAGGCTGATGGCCGTGGAGTTGTCAATACCAATGGCAGCACTTCAAGCCTGTATATTGACGCCAACAAAACCATTCCGCCCCAGGCCTCCTCGCGGGTCGATCTGGTGGGCAACCTCTACCGCCCACCGCGCATGAACGCTGACGAAGCGCATGTTCATGCCCGTCAGAACGGCATCACCGCCGCCCAGAACATCACTGCCTATGGCAACGCCGCCGGCGGTCTGCAGCTGGGCACTCTGAACAACGACAGCCTGGATGCCGGTGAGCTGGTCATTAACAATATCAGTATTCTGGGTGAATTGCCCCTGGATCTTACCACCGGCGAAACCACCGAAACCGTGATGCAAAAGCTGGCAGATCTGATCAACTTTCATCAGCAGGCCACCGGTGTGATCGCCACCGTTAAGTCAACGTCTTTAAACGGCAACCCCGTGGCCCAGCTCTCGCTGACCAGCGTAAGGGCAGGGTCTGATCAGCAGATTACCCTTGGTGGCAGTGCCGTTCAGGATATTCTGCTGAATGGTGAGCAGGTCTTCCCGGGCCTCAACAACCAGACCCTTGATACCAGCATTGAAACGTTCTCACCCAATGCCGGCGTGGCGGCTTCACAGACGACCGCCGGCAGCATCAGCCTGGTTTCCGGCGATATCCTGATTAACGGCATTGATATTGGCCCCCTGGCGGCCACCCCGGCCAGCAATACAGCCGAACAGAACGCCCAGCTGATCATTGGTCTGATCAACGCCAAAACCGACCTCAGCGGTGTCCGCGCCAGCAGTGATGGCAACGGCAACATATCGCTGCAGGCTACCGCCCGCGATATTATTCTGACCGGCCGCACCGTCTCTGACGGTGCACCAGGCTCAGATACCTTTGGTATTCTGGCAGGTGACGTCACAGCCCTGAATGTATCGGGTCTCTCCACCAGCATGAATGCCGCCAAAAACGCCACGGTTGTAGCAGGCACCACATCCAGTGTTTTTGATTCTCTGGGCGACACCCATACCGTCGGGCTGGAGTTTGTCTCAGATTATGACGTGGTGGTCGAAACCGTGGGGGGAACCAGCGTGATTCGCGGCACCCGTGACAACGGCATCTGGAACTGGGCCGCCACATCAGACAACCCGGATGTGGCCGTGCTGAGCGGTCTGAGTTCACCGGTCAATGCGGGTGATCAGACCGGCATCCCGCTGCGCAGCGTGGGTTTCAGCGACCAGGGCCTACTGGAAAACTTCACCGGCCGCTTTACCCTCAACTTTCTGAACTCAGACGCCGTCACATCCACCTCGATCTTTGCCTTTAACACCAATCTCAGCCCGAATATCAACCACCCGCAGCCCATGACCGTGGATGTTGGCACACTCAGTGATACTGATGGCCTGACGCAGTTTGCAGGCACCCGCAGTATTTCGGTGGCCAATCAGGATGGCTATGCTGCCGGTGAAATGGTCTCATTTGGCTTTACACCTGATGGCAAGGTGCGCGGCGTATTCACCAACGGCAAAACCCTGACCATGGCCCAGGTGGCCATTGCAAGTTTTGCCAATGAAGGCGGACTGGTCAGAGGCAATATCAGCACAGCCGGCGGCGGCAACGTCTATCAGGCCTCGGCCAACTCAGGTGACCCACGCATTGGCGTGGCCCAGGCCAACGGCAATGGCGCCATTATTGGCGGCGTGCTCGAAAGCTCCAATGTGGATCTGGCCGAGCAGTTCACCGATATGATCGTCACCCAGCGGGCCTTCCAGGCCAATTCACGTACGATCACCACTGCAGACGAAATGCTGCAGGAAGTGCTCTCACTGCGGCGATAAGGCGCTAAGCCATGATTCGTCTGACCCGCCTGAAAGGTGAAGAAATGATTGTCAACGTGGACTTGATCAAATTGATCGAGTCCACGCCCGATACGCTGCTGACCCTTTCCACAGGCGACAAACTGCATGTCACCGAAAGCCCGGACGAAGTGATTGCCCGCGTGATTGCTTTTAAGCGGCAAATCTACGGTGCACCCATTGTACAGGCAGAGGCGCTTTCTTAAGGGTATGTTACAATAGGCTGGGTAATGATTTTATATGGATTTAACCGTACCAATCGGACTATTTATTGGCCTGTTTGTTGGCATTGTCGGTGGGCGCATTTTAGAAGGCGGCAACCCGCTGTTTTTGCTGCAGCACACCGCCTTCATCATTGTGTTTGCCGGCACGCTGGGCGCCATGGTCTTTGGCGCCCGCAGTGTTGATATTCTGAATTTCCCGGCCCACTTCCGCAAAGTGCTGCGCCAGCCTGAGATCAATGCCGCCGATCTGATTCCCCAATTGGTGCGCTTCGCCGAAAAAGCCCGGCGCGAAGGCCTGCTCTCACTGGAACGGGAAGTGCCTGAGGCCCAGGATGCTTTTTTAAAGCAAGGTCTGCAGCTGGTGGCGGACGGTACGGATCCGGATATTGTCAAAACCATTTTGAGCGTGCAACTGGAGCGCCAGATGATGCGTCACGACCGCGTGGCCAAAATGTACGAAGCCGGCGCCGGTTATGCTCCCACGGTCGGCATTATTGGTGCGGTCCTGGGCCTGATTGCCGTTATGGAACATCTCAGTGAAGGCATTGAGCGCATTGGTCCGGGCATTGCGGTCGCCTTTGTGGCCACCATTTACGGCCTGGTACTGGCCAATTTTATCTTGTTCCCGATGGCCGCCAAACTGCGCCTGCGCAGCGAGGAAGAGCTGGCCATCCGGGAGCTGATTCTGGAAGGCATTCTCTCGATTCAGGCGGGTGACAACCCCCGCATTCTTGAAGAGCGCCTCAAAGCCTTTTTATCGGGTGACGAACGCAAAGCCTACGAAGCCAGCAAAGGCCAGACCAAAGGCACATGAGTCTGCGCTCCAGACGTCCGCAGACGCACATCAATCATGAGCGCTGGATGGTATCGTTTGCCGACTTTATGACCCTGCTGTTTGCACTGTTTGTGGTACTTTTTGCTATCTCAGCAGTAGACGAAAAAAAGCTGCAGGAAGTCAGCGAATCCATGGAGCAGGCTTTTGGGGTGATGCACCCTCATGGCCCCCAGATTCTGGATGGCCATCCTGAAGTGGTGCGTCCCATTCCGCCGATTGTCCCCCCTGTGCAGGCTCCCGACACCCCCGCCGGTACAGCACAGAGAGAACTGGTGGGCCGCCTCGAAAAAGTGCTGAACCAGACACAGAAACTGGCTGCAGCCGTCCAGCTGCGCCGCGAAAGCCGGGGGGTCGTGATTCAGCTCAAAGACAGCGGTATTTTTGACAGCGGCAGTGCCACCCTGCGCCCGGAGCTGCTAAACGAACTCAAACAGGTGGTCAAAGAGCTGGAACAGCTCAACCAGCCCCTGCGCATTGAAGGGCACACGGATAACGTACCGGTGCGCGGTGGCGGTTATACCTCCAACTGGGAGTTATCCGCCGCCCGCGCCACCAGCGTGCTGCAGTTTTTTCTGAATCAGTCCCGGCTTTCTCCAGAACAGTTGTCGGTGGCAGGCTATGGCGAGTACCGCCCCATTGCCCCCAACACCACAGCACAGGGCCGGGCCCGTAACCGGCGGGTTGATATTGTGATTCTGAATCCCCAGGCCCTCGAAAATGAGCCAGTCAGTCCTGAGAGCGGCTCCTCGCTCAATCAGCAATTGAACCAAAAATTACAACAAAGGAGCTTTTGATATGGTTGCCCGTTTGCGTGGACGCCCCACCCCAAGCCCCCCAGAAGAAGATCAGCCCAGCTCCAAAGGCAGCAGCAGCAGCAGCAAGTCAGGCGCGCAGCGCTTTCTGGTCACTGTCACGCTGATCTCCCTGCTTTCAGCAGCTGGCGCGCTGGGTGCGCTGATTTATTTTACCCTTGGTCCTGGCCGCACACCGGTGACGGTCAGCTCAGAACTGGCGCCCGCCAGCACGGGCCCACTGATGGATCTGGGCCCCTTTATTGTGAACCTGGGAGATGTCAGTGAACGCCGCTATCTGCGTATTTCCATGAGCCTGGATTTTCAGACCCAGGACGCCCAGTTTGTTGAAGGCAATGAAGAACAGCGCCGCCAGTGGAGCAGTGCTTTAAAACATGAGCTGGAGCGTCTGGAGCCCGTCTTCAAAGATGTTGTGGTCACCACCCTGACGGTCAAACAGCCCCAGACCCTCAGCACGGCCAATGGCAAAGAGGAACTCAAAGCCGAGCTGATTGCCCGTCTGAACCGTCACCTGCCCAGCCGGGCGGCTGTACAGAACATTTACCTGACGGACTTTGTGATTCAATAAAGGGCGGGGTATAATAGCTTCTATTAACTATTAATGATTGCAACGAAATGTGTCTCTATGTAAAGCAAGTAATTCTGACGGTCGCTCTGCTGATACTGAACAGCATGGCCTGTCAGGCCGCAGACGCCCGCCGCCAGATCTATCTGGCACCGGGTGTAGAGATGGCTATGGCGACACCTTTTGCCCAGGCCCTTCAGTCTCACGGTCTCTGGCAGCTGCCACTGGCCCCTGACGAAATGCAGGTTGTGCGCTTACTCGCCGTTGAAGCCGAAAACCCCCAGCCCTTTTACTGGATGCAAACGCGTCTGGACGAACAGCAGCTGTCTCTGAAGGTCAAGGTCGGACTGGAGATCTGGTCAGGCGCCCAGCTGCGCTGGCAGCGCGTGGTCAGTCAGTCCAGGTCTTTGCGCCTGATGGGGCCCGAAATGCGGGGCGTCGGTCAGCCGCTGCTGCCCCAGTTAGCCCGCCTGCCTCAGGGTGCACTCACGGCCTACGGCCTAAGCCCAGCCCAGACAGACAGCCTGCGCCAGCAACTCTGGCAGGCCAGCTTTTATTTGTTACATAAAGACTACCAAAGATACACTGAGCAATCAGAGCGGGAGATGAGCAGGTGAACAAAGGAAAAATACTGGTTGTTGACGATGAAGCAAGCATCCGCCAGATTGTTGAAGCACGTCTGAATATGGCTGGTTTTGAAGTAGTCACCGCCGCTGACGGCGAAGAAGCCCTGGCTGTTTATGGCAAAGAACGCCCGGACCTGATCGTTCTGGATATTATGATGCCCCGCATGGACGGCCTGCAGGTCTGCCGGGAGATTCGCAAGCAAAACTCTTTGCCGATCATTATGCTGACGGCCAAAGGAGAAATCCCCGATCGCATCAATGCCCTTGAAATGGGGGCCGATGACTATGTCACCAAACCCTTCAGCCCCCGCGAGCTTGAAGCCCGCATCAAAGCGGTATTGCGCCGGACCATGCTCAGCCCCTTAAAACCAGCCAGTATTGAAGTTGAAAACATTCTGATCGATCTGATCAAACGCCAGGTTTTTCTCAAAGGTGAGCGGGTCAAGCTAACCGAAATGGAATTCAGTCTGCTGGAGCTGCTGGTGCTGCACCCGGGCAAACCCTTTACCCGCAATGAGATTCTGCAGCAGGTCTGGGGCTATCGTTCGAATCAATACTCCGATACACGGGTGGTCGACGTGCACGTCAGCCGCCTGCGCAGCAAACTGGAAGCCGATGTGTCTGAGCCTGAGCTGATTCTGACTGCACGCGGTACCGGTTATATGTTCCAGAATTACCACCTGTCCAGCCCGGATAACGATGCCGAGTGAAACCACACAGATCCGGATCAGCCCGGGTCCGGTCACTGTGTTTCAGCTGGACGGTCACAAGGGCCTGAATCTGCTGAGTGTAGCCACGCTGCAGGGGCTGCTCAAACTGCTGCAAAGCCAGCGTGACGTTCCCGATCTCCATGTTGTGATTCTGTCAGGTTCACAGCGCGCTTTTTGTGCCGGGGCTGATATGAACGAACTGCTGCAGCTGGCAGATATCCCTGCTTATATCGAGCTGGGGCAGGAACTGACCCAGACCATCGAAAACTATCCCATTCCCGTGATTGCAGCCATCGAAGGCTATGCCCTGGGTGCAGGGTTTTCCCTCGCGCTGGCCTGCGACTTTCGGGTGATTTCTGCCAGCGCACGGCTGGGGCAGCTGGCGGTCCACAACGGTCTGGTTCCGCCCTTTGGCAATATTCAGCGCCTTTTACAGGTTTGCGGCCCGGCCCGGGGCCGGGAGCTGATCCTGACCGGACGTACCCTCACAGCCCAGAATGCCTTTAACTATCATCTGGCCGATCGTCTGGTTGAAACAAACGCCCTGGAAGGGGCACAGCAGCTTGCCAGCGAACTGATGCAAGCGCCCCGCCACGCCCTGGTCTGGGCCAAAGAAGTCATTCAGCGCACCCTGGAGTCCGGTCACGCCGTGGGTTATGCCCATCAGGAAAACGCCCTGGCCGACTGCCTGGCGCATCCCGAAAGCCGCCGCATTATGCAGGGTTTTTTAGAGAAAAAAGCCTGAACTACTGAAAGGTTGCCAGCTGGGATTTAGCCCGCTGAATCAGCAGATCCTGAATTTTTTCAACCAGATAATCGTGAATGGGACCGTTGGTTGCAATCACCCCATTGCGGTTTTTAACATGGCTGAAAGTATAGGTCAGGCGGGTACCCGACAGATTGCTGATGCGACCGCCCGCTTCTTTCAGAATCACTTCGGGCGCACAGGTGTCCCAACAGGAGGTGACGTTCGAAAGGTTGAAGTAGATATCGCAGATCTGGCGCGCAATCATGGCAAATTTGAGGCCCAGACTGCCGGACTGAACCACATTATTCAGCCCCAGGGCACGGTAGATATTTTTGATTTCAGGGGTGTAGTGGGAGCGACTGGCGGCAATGCGCAGGGCTTTAAGCTTATCTTCGCCAGAAACTTTCAGCTGAAGGGGGGTCTGTATGTGGGTTTGCGCCATAAAGGCTCCCTGCCCATGAATGCCCCAGTACATTTTTTCGTTTACCGGCTGATACACCACCCCCAGCACCGGATCACCGGCCTGAACCAGACCAATCATCACGGCAAACTCACCGTTATGCTTAATAAACTCTTTGGTGCCATCCATCGGATCGATCACCCAGATGCGCTCGGCTGTTTTGAGATTGGTCGGCAGATCGTTTTCCTCAGACACAATGGCGTCGTTGGGGTAGGCTTGTTGCAGGGCGTTGACAATATAGCGGCTGGAGGTTTTGTCGGCAATGGTGACGGGTTCTTCACCGCTTTTCATTTGCACCTGATAATCCGTATCATAGTGAGAAAGGATAATCTTTCCCGCCTCGACGGCAATGTTTTTGACCAGTTGTAATTCGCGCTGTAGCGGTGACATAACTGATGTTTAAGTGTTTAAGGGCCGAACTGTGCCTTATTCATAGCCCTTATCATAACATAAACCCAAAATGGATCTATAGGTTAAGCGTTACATTTGGCGGCTTTTATTTTTGCTTGACAAACCAGCGCGTTTTGCCGTCTTCGTGAATAATGGTGATGCGTCCCTGGCGCTTTAAAAAGTTCAGAAAAGAGACAATGGTCGCGGTCATCATATAAAAATTGGGAATGGTCTGCTCAATCTCGAAAGTGGCAAACAGCAAAGCCGTCAGCTCCTCTTTGGTGTGGGGCATCTGCAAATGCAGAATAATAGCCTGCTCAATCATTTCAATCTGGCGCTGATGAAACAGCACCTCGTCATTGATACTGAAAGCCAGCGGCTTGCCGTGGGTAGGGACAAAGTCAGAGTAGGGTGTTTTGAGCAGGAGATCGAGGGTTTTTCTGAACTGTTCCACGCTCTCAAGGTAGGGAATGGGCTGGGCGCTCAGCTCATCAAAAGTGTAGAGCGAATCCGCAATAAAAAAGACCTGATCGGGCGTGACAATGCCATACTGCCCGAGCACATGGCCAGAAAGATCCACAATCTGAAAGCTTTTGCCCGTCGACATCACAAAAGGACGGTTAGGATTCAGCACGCCATCCACCAGACAGGGTTTTGGCTGGATCACGGCCCGCTTCAAAAAAGGTGCGTCACTGAGCTCAGGTGGCAACACGGGCGTTTCATCGTTGGCAGCGGTTTCTTCCGGGGCGGTCTGTGCTTCAAGCTGCTCTTTTTCTTTGGCCACCGCGGCCTGAACCATCGAAATATAATTGGAGCGCCCGGGGTTTTCCAAAAAATTGCGTTGGGCCTGACTGATATAAACTTTGCAGCCAAAGCGCTTTTTTAAATAATAGGAGCCGCCTGAATTGTCAGGGTGTGCATGGGTATTGAGAATGGCTTCAAGCTTCAGGACTTCACTTTCGAGAAGATCACCAATCCACTGGGCTTCAGCTTCATTATAACCGCTGTCGATCAGCACCGCTTTTTTTTTGTGGACATAAAGGCCAACATTGGTATGTTCAAGTGACATCCAGGAAGTGGCTCCCTGAATGCGCTGAAATCGTCTGGTTTCCATACCCTCTTTATACCCTGAAGCTGTGCTTTGGCCAAGCATGTTCTTCTCCCTTACGCAAAAAAAGACTTCAGGTTGATCAGATGATCAACCTGAGTAAGCTAAACGTTCAGCGCTTATCCGATGGCCTGACCGTCTTTGACCATGTCGACATAAGCAGAGGAGGTGAAGTCCCCTTTGGCAATCATATCAACCTGTTCAGCCGTAATACCGGTTTTGCGGATACCGTCAGCCAGAATGAAGTTGATATCTTTGCTGCCGTACTCTTTGCCAATGCTGCTCATAAAGTCGCGGATGGTATCCATTTCAGCAGCTGAGTACTTGCTGCTGGCATACTTCATCACGTCCTGCAAGGGCGCCAGGCCTTCACCTTTACCCAGCTCCAGCTTTTTGCCTTTGCCTGCTTTACCCCAGGCTTCAATCATTTTGTCGTTATCCTGGGGCAGACTGATCTGCGCGGTACCCTGACGGGTGGGCTTGGTTGAGAGAGACTCCGTCTGCTGCAGAGAGCTGGCAGCGGGTTTGGTGGTTTCGTTTTTAGGAGGCGCTGCGGCGGGCTCATTGGTTTTGTTGGGTTTCAGAGCATGCAGGGCAGCATGGGACATATTTTTGAAGTTATTAACCAGACTCATAGGGAATCTCCTTTGAACACTTGATTTTTGCTTAATGGGTATATCGGCGGGCAATCAGCCCATCATGTGTCGATTTACTGATTCTTAATAAAAGAATAATACAGCTCAGGCCAGTTCCACCTTTTCTGTTTCCGTGACTTTGACCACCACCAGGGTAATATCGTCGTCCATGCCCCGGCCCACAATATGCTGTTCAAAGTCCTGCTGAAAGCGTTCTTTGATCTCATGAGCAGAGAGATCACCATACCAGTTCAGCAATTGCTCAATGCGCTCAAAGTCGTAGGGCTGACCGTTGCTGTTTTCAGCTTCATGCAGGCCGTCGGTAAAGAAAAACAGCACATCCCCGACACCCAGCTGGACCTCGTTTTCGCTGCAGCGAAACTTTTCAGGCGGACGCTGGCCCAGGGGGAAGGTGCCCTGAAACTCCGGGTAATTGGTGATCTCTTTGGTCTGGGCCCGGTAGTGATACGGAAACCAGTGCCCGGCAGACGCCAGCTTACAGGTCATGGCAGCGCCGTCAAAATAGGCATAAACAAAAGACATCAGCTTGCGGCTGCTGCGATCCGTACGGCGCGAAACCTCATTAATGGTGCGGTTTAAAGCGGCCATGACGGGCAGTACACCTGGCTCCAGGGCCGCCTGATTATACAAACAGCTCTTGGCCATACTCACAATCATGGCGGCATCAATCCCGTGGCCAGTCACATCCCCCACGCCCACAATAAAGCGCTGATCATCAATCTGGTACCAGTCATAATAATCGCCCCCGGTTTCATCGGCAGACTCGGAGTAACCCGTCACCTCAAAACAGCTCAGCTCAGGCTCCTGATCCGGCAGCATGGAGCGCTGAATCACGCGGGCCTTTTGCAGGGTCTGTTTGATGACTTCTTTTTCGGCCACTTCTTCGGCCAGCTGGGCCGCGTGCAGGGTCAGGGCCAGCTGCTGGCCAATGCTCTGAAAAAGCTGACGGTCTTCGATGGTGTAATCCATCTCAGAGCGTTTTTCACCCAGGGTGAGTAAACCAATAATATCGTCGCGGTAATCGCCATTGGCCTGCTCAACCCTGACGGTCAAAGGCAAGGTAAGGCTGTTCTGAATCGCCTCCATTTCTTCCTGGCTGGGCAATTCTTTGGTAATGCGCTTGGCCAGCAAAAAAGGAATGGGCGAGGGCAAAGGCCCCTGCTGGGCCAGGCCGCCCAGGTTCAGCGCACCCGTGAGCCGGGTGGTGAGGCTCTTTTTGGGGCGGGCCAGGCCGAGGGCGGCCAGCAGGGTCACATCATCCAGCGGGATTTCATCTTTGAGCTGCAGGTTCAGGCCATGGCTGTAAGCCTGCTGCAGGGTATTACTGGCCGGATTCTTTAAAAACAACAGAATATGCTTGGGATGAATGGTTTTTTCGACCACTTCCACCAGTTTGGGGGTCAGCTCCTCGACTTTGATCGTGCCACGGGCCGCGTCAATAAACTCACTCAGGGCCTGGCGAAAATCGTATTTATTGCGAAAGAATCGGGTATCAATCACCTGACGGATATTGAGCTTCAGGGGTTCAAACAGCAGAATAATCACAGCTGTGGTGATCATATAAGCGGTCAGCTCGGAGTTACTGCTCATAATCGGTGCAAACATTTGCTGCAAGCCCGCAGCCAAAGCAACATATACAGAGCCCAGCAGCGCAATCAGGGCCGAATAGGTCATGCTCTGTTTGAGCACAAAGTCAATATCAAACATTTTGTGTTTGACAATCGCATAGGCCACCGCCACCGGAAAGACCAGAAAGAGCAGCCAGCAAATGGTGGCCAGGGCCTGGCTGATGGGAATATGCAGCAACTGCTCAATAATCAGCCAGAAAATGGTCATGGGCAAATAAGCCACCACGGCCCCCAGCAGGGCCACCTTGGCCTGGTTGGCCACCAGACGGGACTCAGCCCGGAGCCAGGAGTGCAGAATCAGGCCGATCAGTCCCATAAAGCCGACCAGCAGCGACCAGACCAGCGAGAGATCGTAAAACATAAAGTGCAGATCAAAATAAGGCACAATACCCTGCTGTTCATAACCGACATAGCCCAGCTCCCTGAAAAAGAACTGCCAGGCGCCCAGCAGGCCAAAACTGACGGCATAGGGAATCCAGATCACCCAGGGCTTGTTTTGCACCAGCTTTTTTTTCTGCGGAAAGTACAGGCCCAGATGCAGACAGGCCCCGCCGGTCAGCGCCACAGCAGCCATCCAGACCCGTGGAAACAGCATGGTCAGGTCATAGTCACTTACCAGGGTACTGGTCACCCCAATGGCCAGGGTCATAAACAGATGCGCACGGGAAGCCGGGTTTTCTGGCCGGATCAGGTAAGCAATTACACCCACAAAAATATGCAGAAAGCCCACAATAAAAAACAGGAAAAAGCTGCTGCGCAAAAAGTCAAACAGGGTGAAGGTTTGCACCGCAATCATCAGGCGGCGCTCTTCGCCACTGGCTTTGGCCACCAGCAGGTACTCCAGCTCGGTGCCGACAGGGGTACTCTGGATCAGGTGTTCAAATTGCTCGGGGGTTTCAATGGTCTGGCCGTTGACCGCCATAATCCGGTCATAGGTCTGAATGCCAGCTTTGGGCCCCGACCAGTAGGCTTCGTTCACCGCCGAAACAGTCAGAGTGGGCTCATGACGAAAGCCCGCAAAGTTTTGCCCAATCATGCCCACAGCGGCAAAAAAGGAAATACCCGAAACCACCAGTGAAAAAACAATCAGGCACAGACAAAAAATGCCCTTGGGAGCACGCAGTGCCGCCTTGGCTGTTTCATCCAGAAATTTCATGGCTTCCTCCCGAACAGGGCTTTCAGGTATTATAACCGATTCCAGCAAACACAGACAGCGCAAGGATCACATCAGCTTTCGCTCCAGTAACGGGCGGGCTCGGGTTTGCGCAGATGATTGGGCAGGCTGTCGGGCACACGCTGTGCGGCCTCCGGGTTGCGGCCCACCAGCAGCAAAAATCCAGCCAGCGCCAGCGCACCCAGCGGCACCAGCAAATAAGGCGACCAGCCCGCACTGGCGGGAAAATAGCAAACAGCAGCGGCTACCAGCATAATCACCACGGCATAAGGAAACTGGGTTTTGACATGATCCAGATGATCTGCCGAGCAGGCAATCGACGACAGAATGGTGGTATCTGATAAGGGAGAGCAATGATCCCCAAAGATGGCACCATCAAGGACAGCGCCCATTGAAATCAGCATCAGCAGCGGGCCACCCAGCTCATAGGCCAGCGGCACCGCCACCGGAATCAGAATGGCCATCGTGCTCCAGGAAGAGCCGGTTGAAAACGCAATCGCACCGGCCAGGCCAAAAATCAGCAGGGGCAGCCAGAGGGGCTGCACCACATCTCTGAAAATGGAAATCAGATAAGGGGCCGTGCCAATTTCGGTGGAGACATTGTTGAGGGTCCAGGCCAGCACCAGAATCGCTGAAGCCAACCCAATCGAGCTGACCCCCTTGGCCCAGGCTACTGTTAGCTGGCGCAGATTCAACAGGCGCTGGGCCAGCACCATCACTGCGGCCACCAGACAACCCAGCATGGAACTCCAGAGCAGGACCGTACCGTTGTCAGCGCTTGAAAAGACCGTGCCCAGGGTTTGAATCGAAAAAAGCTGGGTCCAGTCATCGCGCAGGATTTTTAGCCCACCACCCGTGATATACAGGCCGGCCAGGGTGGCCAAAATCACCGAAACCACAGGTACAGCAGCGTTATACCAGCGCAGCGGCGTCTCCGGGTCAGCCTCCAGACCGTTAAAGGTTTTGGAGGTCAGGGGGGTCGCCCCGTCACGCAGCACCAGGCCTTCGTTGAGGGCCCGCAGCTCCGCATGATACATGGGCCCAAAATCCCGTTTGAGCCAGACCACCAGAAACACCATGATCAAAGCCAGCAGACAGTAAAAGCGAAAGGGCAAGGCCATAATAAAAGCCTGATAGCCGCCCAATGTGACGTCGTCAAGCTGATCCAGCGCCTGCTGAAACAGGCCCACTTCATAACCGATCCAGGTGGAGATAATCGCCAGCCCCGACACCGGTGCAGCCGTAGAATCGACCAGGTAGGCCAGTTTTTCGCGCGAGATTTTCATGCGGTCGGTGATCGGCCGCATGGTGGTACCAATCACAAAGGAGTTGGCATAGTCATCAAAAAACACCAGCAGGCCCATAATACAGGTCATCATTTTGGTGGAGCGCCGGGTGGAAATAAAGCGTTTGAGAGCCTCGACGATACCGCGCGTCCCCCCGGAGACATTCATAATGCCCACCATGCCCATCAAAAAACCGGCAAAGAGCAGAATCTGAATATGAAAAAAGTCGTTTAAAGCGGCAAAGCCATGGCGGCTGAAAACCTCCAGACTGCCGCGCAGGAGCTGCCAGTCTGCCGCCAGCACGCTGCCCACCAGAATGGCCATAAAGAGCGAGAGCACAAGACGTCGAGTGAGTAAGGCCAGGGTCACAGCCACTAACGGCGGCAGGGCGCTGGTCCAGTGAATCCGGGGGCGACTGGCCTGTAAAGGCTCTGCTGTGGACGATGCCTTGGCAAGCAAGCGTTCACGATGCGGCATCTCCTGCCAGCGCAACTGTAGGCTCTGAAACTGCTGGCCGGGCACCGGATGGCTCTCATGCCATTTTTTCAGCAAGGGTACGGCTTCTGTGCGCAAATCAGGCGGCAGCTCCTGGATATCTATCTGCAGCACACGATCCGGATATTTGGCCTGGGCCTGGCCCAGAATGTCCTGAAACAGCACCTTGAACTGCTGCGATGCGAGATAGGGCTGATCGGCGCGGGTTGCTGAAAGCGTCAGGCAAAGCCCCACAAATCCGAGCAGAACCAGGACCGAAAAAAAGATCTGTTTGCGTTTCATGCTTTAATGCCCACTTTAGTGCCCATTGCAAAAATTGAAACAAGTATACCTGAATTTTGGAGCAGTGGCTTGTGCAAAACCTGCGCAGGCTCAAAAATCGTCTGCAGGCTGTTCGAGGGTCTCAGGGTAAATCAATCCACGCTGCAGCAGATCACGGCGCACCTTTTCGATCGAGCTGAACAGCATCTGCCCCTGATAATGCGAATGAAAAGGATCGGCTTCGGTCACATTGTGAATATAGACCGCCAGAATCTGGTCGGGGTAGCGCTGGCTGATGCGGCGATAAATCGCGGAGTCGTGTTCCCCACTGTCGCCAAAGAGCACAAAGCGGCGACGGGGAAAGGTTTCCAGAATGCGCTGAATCCGGCCATATTTGTAGTGCTGGTGGTCAAACAAAGAGTCGGTGCTTTGCCCCCGGTTGCGCAGACGCACGGTTTTAAGGTCAATAGAACCCGCCGGGAAGGCCTCATGGCCTAAAAAATGGCTGATGCGACGGTAGAGGTGGGCCGGAGAGCTGGAGACATAGTGGGTGGCGTCATAGCCATCGCCCTCAGGGCCATAGTGAATGGCGCGGTAAATTTCACTCATGCCGGGGATGGCGCCCTGGGTCAGCGGGTTTTTGAGGAAAATATTTTTGAGCATGCGCACCTTGCGGGTGGCTTCGGTCAATAAAATGGTGTCATCGATATCTGAAATAATACCCACACGGTCGGAGTCTGCCGGATGCACAATAAAGTGCCCCTGACCGACCTCTGCACTGATGCGCCGCTGGTTGCCTTCAGCCAGCTGCACGGCCACCGGATAAATCCCGCCCGCCAAATCGCCGAGTCCGCTCAGCATAACCTCAAAAATACCGTGGTCATCGGTGCAGACTTCGGCCTGGTGCTCAGCCCCCAGGGTGACCTGAACCCAGACCTGCCGGGCATCATAAGTCATAAACTGTCTGGAGGTATTGACCAAATTGCGAAAGCGGGTATCGTCAGCCTCGCTGACTTTATCGCGCCGCTTAAAGTAAACCCGCCCACTGATGCGCAAGGTCTCTGTGGTACCGTAGCCATCGTATACGTCAATACAGACCTCACGCTGACGACGCTGCAACAGCCGGCGGCGCAGCGAGCGCCGTGAAGCCGAACCGGAGCTTTCGGCTGCCAGAGCCGCTTCGGCCTCATCCAGGGCACTGAGAGCCTGCAACTCCGCTTCTGCAGCGGACTCGGCATCGTTTTCAGAAGGCTTGTCATTCACAGACGATGGTTTCACTTTCTTAATATACAGAACTGTTTTAATTTTAAGGCACAACCCTGCCAGGCGGCAAAATTATGGTCCTGACACGCAAGAATTAACCGATTAAACGCTATATATTAATCATGAATTAACTTGTTTGAGGGTAGGTTTCCAGCATGCGTCAGGCTTTGTTATTGCTCTTGCTTCTGTCTCTGACGGCCTGTGGCCGGGCCGGCACCAATCTGTACCAGTCTCATTTCCCAGCCCCTATGCTGAACGCCGAAGGTCAAGCCGTGCCCGACCTGCGCACCCAGAACCGCATGAGTCTGCTTTATGGCACCCACAGAGGTTACGCTTACGTAGACCCCAATCAGGCTGAGACAGCCAGCGAGACCAAAACAAGCACTGAAACCAGCAGCAATGCCGCTGCCACAGCAGAGACAGAACCCGTCGCAGAAACCGAACTGGCAGCGAACGACCCCCTGGCTGTCGCCCAGGCTGGCCTGGCAGAACTCAGCGACGCCCTCGAAACCCTGATTCGCGCCCGTCAGCAGGAGGATTAAGCCCCGCACACACATCCAGGCCCAGCTTTTCAGCATCTGTTTGTGCTATGATTAAAACCTGTTCAGTATGATTTTATAAGGAACGGTTTGTATGTCCAATCCCCTGCCTGCACTCACCCGTCATCTGTCCTTATCTTCAGACGCCAGCTCTGGTACGCCCGCTGAAACCCCGGCCCGTTCCTGGATCTTCTGGAGCCTGCTGCTGGCCGGCCTGACTCTGGCCCTGTTTATACTGGGCTTCAGCATCCAGCGCAAAAACCGCCACCGCCGCCCGGCCCTTTGGTAGGACTGAATTGATGCTGACCATCATCAATCAACTGAGTGTAAAGCCTGCGTATCTTGATCAGGTGGAGGCCGGCTTTCTGGAACATCTTGATTTGCTCAAAAGCTGTGAAGGCTTTTGCGGTTTTCGCTTTTTAAAGCCGATAGATGAAAGCTCAGCCTGTATTGTGGAAGTCAGCTGGCGCGATGAGGCCGCTTTTGAGGCCTGGAAGCAGTCTGAGCACTTTAAGCTGAGTCATGCCAATCTTGGCCAGTTTCGCGAAGCGTTTACGGGGCCGCCAAAGTTTGGCCGCTTCAGCGTCAGCGCAGATATTCCGCTGAAAAACTAAACCCGCAGCACCTGGCCCACCACCAGACCCATGCGGGGCTGGGGCTGATAAGCCGTGCGCAGCAGGCCGCGTACGCGCAGCATGGCACGGGGCTCAACGCCCTGCAGAGCCTGCAGCTGCCGCTGCTGGCGATCGAGCAGGTCAACACTTTCACCGTTGCGCAGCAGCATCACGGCCTGGCCCTGCTCAACCCGATAAATCCCGCTGAGTTCAACTTCTTCATTCTGTAATCCCAGCAGGCTGGCTGCAGCCGGTGCCGGCATCGGCATGGCCGGCGGCATGACCTGCTGAAAGCCAGCGCGGGGCGCCATGGCGGGCAGGGTAATCATTACAGGGGCCTGGGCACAGGCACTTTGGAAGCTGGCCAGCAGCAGCGCAGAAAGAAGCAAGAAACGGGACATTATATTTTACCTATTATTTTGCTTGATTTAACCTTGTGATAATATTATAAGCAAAATACGCGTAATATGTCAATAAAAACATAAAATATTCTTTTAAAAATACTTATATATACTATAAGTTATATTTGGACCCGTAAAAAAACCGGCGTCGCGGTGACACCGGTTTTTCTTACAGGTCAGGACCTGCTTTATTTTTCTTCTTTAAATTCAACGTGGCGACGCACCACGGGATCGTATTTCCGCAGGGTCATGCGATCGGGGGTGTTGCGTTTGTTTTTGGTGCTGTAATAGTAATAAGGGCTTTCAGTGCTTTTCAGCTTGACCTGATTACGGGGTCCTGTTTTCGCCATGAGACTGTCTTCCTTTCGCTCGCTTATTTCCGGATCAGGGCGGGATCAGCGCCATAGCGCTTGATGGTCGCCATCAGGCCGTACTTGGTAATGGTTTTCATCACTTTTGTTGACACGCGCAGACGCACCCAGCGTTTTTCTTCAGGCAGCCAGAAGCGCTTCCATTGCAGGTTCGGTTGCTGACGATGCTTGGTTTTTCGGTTGGAGTGGCTAACCAGATTGGCGTTATTATAGCGTTTTTTAGAGATTTCACACCGTTTAGACATAGGAGGCATCGTTCCTTTTAAATTACTTCAAAACATACAGCATGCATCATAACAGGAGTGCGCGGGGAGTGAAAGGTTTTTGCAAAAAGATCCCGGACATGAAGCGTGCTAAAATAATTCTCTGACAATCTGTTGTTAAACTTCTGCCAAGGTGATATGCATGCCTCCGTCGTCTGATTTTTCTGATCGCCTGAGCAGCCGCCAGCTCCGCATCTGGGGTGTTGTCGTGCTGACGCTGATGGGGCTGGGCCTGCTGATCAGCTGGGGCCTGCCCGCATTACTCGAAACACGCCTGCCCCCCAATCTGCGCCGCAGCGCACAGCCGTCGGCCAGCCCGGACAGTGCCTCAGAAGCCGAGACAGAATTTGTGATCGTGGAGTACGGCAACCCAGCGGCCGGAGAGGTTCCCGAAGAAATCCCCGAAAATACAACTCAAGCCAGCGCCTCCCCGGACATGAGCGCTGAGACGCCGCCCGAGGCACTGGAAGACAGTCGCAACGAAACAAACAGCACTGACACAGCCAGCGACACACCCGTCAGAGACACGCTCCAGCCGTCGCGTCTCGCTTCACGCACAGCCAATACGGATCCGCCGCCCATGCAGAGCCTGGCCAGTCAGCGCCAGCTGGTGGAGCCACCCAGCCTGCCCCCGCGCAGCGGCACGATTACCCAGAACACACAGCCGCTTACGCCGCCTGTCGTGCCCCCAAAAACCGCCAGCCCAGCCTCAAAACCGGCCAGCGAAAAACCGGCGCCAGCCGGCAGCCTGCGCATCTGGGTGGGTCCCTTTGCCGGGCAGGAGCAAGCCCGAACAGCCAGCGAAAAGCTGAGTACTGCAGGCCATGCCAACCAGGTGATCACCGAAGGCGGCAGTATTCGCCTGCGTCTGAATCAGACTGCCGCCAACCCGGATGAAGCCCTGGATCTGGCGGAGGCCGTGGCGCTGCTGGGCTTTGAGATTACCGTCCGCAAAGCAGATTAAAGCCTCAGCGCGGCCGGTCGGCCCCCGAAAAATTCTGGGTGGCATTAAAGTAGAGCATATTATAGAAGCTCTTTTTTTCGAAGGCACTCAGGCCCGCGCCCAGGTATTTTAGATTGGGATTCAGAATATTGCGCTGGTGGCCCGGTGAATTCATCCATTGCTCTACCACATGTTGTGCGGCTGAAGCGTAGGTCCGATAAGGCAAAGGAGGGCCTTTATGGGTATAGCTGAAATAGCCGCCATTGACCTGCGGACTGTAAACCGGCTTGCCCGATGTATAGTCCAGCCCACTGAACTGGGCGGTGTTTTCGGCCATATAACTGGACGGTATGCCAGCGGGCTTTCATGCTTTCAAGCCCCGGAATGACGCTGGTGTGCGAAAAAAAATTGTGCTGCGTCATGGCCTGACTGTGGGCAGCGGCTGCCTGTTCCAGGGCTGCGCTGTGCTGAAAGGGGGGCAGGCCTTCGCCGGCACGGGCCTCATTGCTGGCATAAAACACCGCCGCATGAAGAAGCGGATAGTCAATCTGGGCAGGATCAATCAGGGCCTGCACCTGCGGCAGGGCAAAAAAGGCGGCGGCATCGTAGCGGGTGTAGTCATTTGCCTGCCAGCGGCGGGCCGTATTCTGAGACTGCACTGCACCAGGGGCAGGCAGAACCAGGGTAAACGACACGTTCAGCAGGCAAGCCAGACCTGTCAGAAGGGTTGTTTTCCAGATACGCACAAAGAGCCTCCCAGGGTTTTGAGGCTATTGTAGCATGCTGCCTTCCCGACAGCCGATCCCATGCCAGCGGCCCTGAATTCTTGTTATGATCCAGATATATAATAGAGACGTCAGAGGACCCTGTTCCATGAAAATCAACCCCTATCTGATCCACTCCAAGCCCTATTTTATTGCCGCCCTCTTTGCCCGGCGTGATGCCCTGCAGGCCGAAGGCCGCGACGTGATCTCGCTGGTAATGGGCGATCCCATTGAGCCCACCTACCCCGGTGTACAACAGGCCACCCTCAAAGCCCTGGAGGCTACCCCGGTGTCGCAGTACCCCAAAACTGAAGGCAGTCTGGCCTACCGCCAGGCGATAGCCGACTGGGCGCAACGCAATTATGGTGTGACGCTGGACCCCAAAAGTGAAATTGTCTCAGCCAACGGCTCCAAAGAAGCGATTTTTCACCTGTCTTTTTTGTTTGACTGGTCACAGGGCCAGGAAATCTGGATTCCCTCGATGGCCTACCCGGTGTATGAAGGGGCGGCCCATATTCAGGGCATTCCGCTGCGCAAGCTTCCCCTGAGCGAAGCGACTGGCTTTCTGCCCGATCTCGACGCCATCACGCCAGAGCAGTGGCAACGCTGCCAGCTCTTCTGGCTTAATTCACCCCATAACCCCACCACGGCCATTGCCGGACGGGGCTACTTTGAAAAACTGCTGGGCCTGGCCGAGCACTATGGCTTTGTGGTCTGCTCCGATGAATGTTACAACGAGCTTTATTACAGCCCAGAGCCGCCGGTGTCGGCGCTGGAATTTGACTCCCAGCAATTGATTGTCCTGCGTTCGCTCTCCAAGCGCAGCCACATGACCGGCTACCGCATGGGGGCCATTATCAGCCGCAACCGTGAACTGATCCGCCTGATCACCAAAATGCGCGCACCCATGGGCGTGGGCACGCCGGACTTTATTCAGGCCGGCGGCATTGCCGCCTGGAACGACGACGCCCATCCCAAAGCCTTTGCTGCTCTTTATAAAGCCCGCCGCGACCGTCTCGTATCAGCACTGGAAGCCAAAGGCTTCCGGGTGTTTGGCGCCGAAGCGGGCTTTTATCTCTGGTTTTCGCACCCGGATTACAGCCAGTCGGACCCGCTCTACGAAGCCTTTATTGACACCGGCCTGCTGCTGGCCCCCGGTCACTGCTTTGGCGAAGACGGCGAGGGCTATCTGCGCATGGTCTACTGCATTACCGATGCCGTCACCGATGAGGTGGTCAAACGCATTGGCCAGCTGCAGCTGCCATGACCCTGAGTCCTGCAGTTCAGAAAAGCCTGCACGAGACCCTGCAGACCATGCTGGGCATTGCCTCGCCCACTTACCAGGAGCAGGCCTTTATGGCCTGGCTGCGTGAACGCTGCAGCCGCAGTTTGCCGGACTGGCAGCAAATCGAGCACGGCGACTGCCTGATTCTGCAGGCCCCCTGGCGCGAAGGCCAGCCCCATATTGCCCTGATTGGCCACTCCGACGTTGTACCCGCCCATTTTGAGCCCCGGCTGGAGGCTGGCCGCCTGCACGGTGCCGGCGCTTCAGATATGAAAGGCGCCCTGGCCGCCTTTCTGGTCTGGCTGGAGCAGGAGGGGGCCACCTTGTCTAAGCACTTAAACCTCTCGCTGCTGGTCTACAGCCGCGAGGAGCAAACGCCCCTGCACGAAAACGGCCTCTACCATCTGCTGCAGGCCACGCCGGATTATTTTAAAAGCCTGGATCTGGGCATTATTGGTGAGCCAACTGACAATACCCTGCAGCTGGGCTGCGTGGGCAGCATTCATGCCCGGCTGCGTGTCGCAGGCAAAGCCTGCCACTCGGCCCGGCCCTGGAACGGCGAAAACGCCCTCTATAAAGCCCTGCCCATCATTCAGGCAGCCGCAGCCACACAACCCGTGCGTCACACGGTCTTTGGGGTGGACTTTTTTGACGTGCTGCAAATCACCGAAAGCCAGTCCGAGCCGGGGCGCACCTCGCTGCCCGGCTGGTGGCAGGCCAATCTGAACTTTCGCTTTGCCCCGGTGCGCAGCCTCGAGGCAGCCCAGGCCGAACTGCTAAGCCAGCTGCAAGGCTGGGGGCTGCAAGCCGATCAGATCAGCATCATTGACGCCGTGGCCGCCGGCAGCGTGATCGAAACCCCACTCTTTCGCCAGGCCATGCAGGCCCTGAATCTGCCGGTAGTGGCCAAACAGGCCTGGACCGACGTGGCCCAGCTGACCCAGCACGGCATCGCGGCCTTTAACTTTGGGCCGGGGCTGACCAGCCAGGCGCATACGGTCGATGAACATATTCTGCTGGCCGACCTGGACGCTTATTATGGCCATCTGCAGCGCCTGATGCGAGGTTTAGCCTGAACCATGGCCCAGCTTGACCAGAGTGTGCTCGATGAAATCCGCGCTCGCGCGGACATTGTGGATATTGTGGGTCAATACGTCGTGCTCAAGCGCGCGGGGCATCACTATAAAGGGCTGTGTCCTTTTCACAGCGAAAAAACCCCTTCGTTTACGGTCAACCCCGAACGCCAGATTTTTAAGTGCTTTGGCTGCGGCGCCGGCGGCGACGTTTTTCGCTTTTTGATGGACAGCCAGCAGATGGGCTTTATGGACGTCGTGCACGAACTGGCCCGTCAGTATGGCGTGGTGATCAAAGTACAGGAGGCTGACAGCCAGCAGGAGCAAAAGCGCGTCCAGCTGCGCCGCCTGAATCACGAAGCCAGCATGTTTTTTCAGCAGCAGTTGCAGCAGCCCGTGGGCCAGATCGCACGGGAGTATCTGCAGCAGCGGGGCATCAGCACAGAAATTCAGCAGCGCTTTCAGGTCGGTTACGCCCCCGAAAGCTGGGATCAACTGCTGCTGCATTTGCAGCGGCAAGGCTTTGATGAAGTTCTCCTGGCCGAAAGCGGCCTGTTTAAGCCCTCCGAAAAATCAGGCCGGCTCTATGATTTTTTCAGACACCGGATTATGTTTCCGATTGTGAGCGTCAACGGCGATATTCTGGCCTTTGGCGGCCGCACCCTCAACCCGGATCTGGGGGCCAAATACATCAACTCCCCCGAAACAGCCATTTACCAGAAAGGGCAGCACGTTTACGGCCTGAATCTGGCCAAAAAGGCGATTCGCAGCAAAGACCGGGCCATTCTGGTGGAAGGCTACCTGGACGTGATCTCAGCCCATCAGGCCGGTTTTGAAGAAACCGTCGCCGCCCTGGGCACAGCCCTGACACCGGATCAGGCGCGCCAGCTGCTGCGCTTCAGCGAAAGCAAGCGCATCTATATGGCCTATGACGCCGACAGCGCGGGGCAAAAAGCGACCGACCGGGGTGCTGACATTCTGGAGCAGGTGGCCCAGGGCGCTTTGCTGCGCGTTCAGGTGATTCAGATTCCCGACAAAGAAGACCCGGACACCTTTCTGCAAAAATTTGGCCCGGAAGCTTTTGAGCAATTGCTGGCCAGCGCCCCGGATTTTGCCGTGCACTATCTTGACAAACAACTCTCACAGCACGATCTCAGCAACCCGGTCGACAAGGCCCTGGCGGCCAAAGCCTGCCTGCAGACCCTGCAGCGCTTCAAAGATCCGGTGCTGCGTGATGAGTACCTGCGCTATGTGGCCCAACGGCTGGAAATCACCGAGCAGGCCCTGCGCGATCAGGCCCAGCAGGCCCGGCGCCGGCCGGCCAAAAAAGGCTTTCAGAAAGCCGAAGCGCCAGCAGAGACACCGCGCATTCAGCCCCTGCCCCTGCAGGACCGGGATTTTATGTCTGAACTGGGCCTGCTGCATCTGGTACTGAGTGCGCCGAGCAAAGCCGCCGTACTGGCAGAGCTGAGTGAGATGCGCTTTGCCGACAGCTACAACGAAGAACTGCGCCAGTATCTGGTGACCATGGCTGAAGCCGGGCTGGAGCTGGGCTGGCAGGATCTGCTGAGCGTGTTCCCCGGCGCTGAAGTGCAGCAGCGTCTGAGTGAAATCAGCGAAAATCCGGCTTTTCAGCACTTGGACTTTGAAAAATCGTTGGCCGACTTTAGCAGAAATGTTAAACTGAAGTGCCTGGGTACACAAATGCAGCAACTGAGTCAGGAAATTCAGCAGATGGGGTCCCACAGCGGCGAAGCGCCAGCGGATTCTGATGCGTCCCACGACACAGCGCTGCAGGCGCAGGGTGCTGAAGCAGATCAACAAGCCACTTACCAGGCAAAAATGATGCAATATATGGAACTGACACAGGCCTATCAACGCCTGAAACAAATGAGTCTCTGAAGACCCACGAAGTTGTCATCAAGTAAGGAGTAACGGGAGTTTGACACAGGATAAGCGCATGAAAAATCTGGGTAAGCCACATCCTTCGATGCTGGATGAAGAAGACGTCAGCGATCGCTTTGATGATCCCGTCAGCAAGGCCGTCAAAAATGCCGCCTACCTGTCGCTCGACAGTGATGATGATGAGGATGAATCCCCTTCAGCTCAGGCTGACGATGACGACAGCGATGAAGACGTTGAGGATCAGACGGTCAATCTTGATACGCCAGCTGCCCTGGCCGGCAGCGACGATCCGGTGCGCATGTACCTCAAAGAAATTGGCGCGATTCCGCTGCTCAAAAGCCCCGAAGAAGTGGAGCTGGCCAAAGCCATTGAGCAGGGCAAGTTTCTGCAGGACGAACTGGCCGATGTGATCGAGGCCAATTACCCCGATGTGTCCAAACTGCAGGCCAAAACCATTGCAAAATCCTACGTCACCACGGGTATTCAGCACAAAATGGCCGACCCGGCCGGCAGCCCCGAACTCGAAGACGAAATCAAAGAACAGATCATTGAAGAAGGCCGACTGTTTTTAGACATGCCTGAAGAAGATGAAGAGATCTCTCAGATTCAGGGCATCCCGTTCAGCGAAATCTGCCGCATTCTGGAGCATGCCGAAGAGGTCGTGGCCATTCAGCGCAGCAAGTCCAGTAAAAAGCCGGTCAGCGTTCAGAACCTGCGCAGCATTGCCAGTCAGGCCAATGTGGCCAAGCGCAAGCTGACCAAGGCCAATCTGCGTCTGGTGGTCAGCATTGCAAAAAAATACGTTGGGCGGGGCATGCTCTTTCTGGATTTGATCCAGGAGGGCAATCTGGGCCTGATTCGCGCCGTCGAAAAATTCGACTACCGCAAAGGCTATAAGTTCAGCACCTATGCCACCTGGTGGATTCGCCAGGCCATTACCCGCGCGATTGCCGATCAAGCCCGCACCATCCGCATTCCAGTGCATATGGTCGAAACCATCAACCGTCTCAAAAAGGTCAGCCGCAAGCTGTCACAGGATCGGGGCCGCAAGCCCAACGAAGAAGAAATCGCTGAAGCCATGGAGGTCACGGTTGAGAAACTGCGCGAAATCATCAAGGTTGCGCAGGAGCCCATCTCGCTGGAAACCCCGATCGGCAAAGAAGAAGACAGCCGCCTGAGTGACTTTATTGAAGACTCCGAGATGGATACACCCGTACATTCTGTCACGCAGGAACTGCTGCGCGACGACCTGGATGAAGTGCTCAACACCCTGAGCGAACGGGAGCGAGAAGTCCTCAGTCTGCGCTTTGGCCTGACCGACGGCAACCCACGCACCCTCGAAGAAGTCGGGCAGCATTTTCAGGTCACGCGGGAACGCATCCGCCAGATTGAAGCCAAAGCCTTGCGCAAACTGCGCCATCCGAACCGAAATCGTCGACTGCGGGAGTATATCGAATGAAGAAGCACCTGTCCTTTTTTGCACTGCTGCTGGCAGCGGGTCTGAACCTGCCGGCCCAGGCAGATGTCACGGCCCATGTTGAGCAAATCCAGCTCAAACTGACCGAGCAGGATATCACGCAGGTACAGCTCAGCGGCCAACTGCACAACAGCGAAAGCCTTCCCGTGCGGGGTGTACAGATTCGCATTCGCCTGCTGGACCCGCAAAATCAGCCGATCGACAGCTTTTTGCTGGAACCCTTTGAGCATCTGGAGTCCGGCCAGAAAACCGGGTTTCAGGCTGAGTATGTGCTCAAAGACTATCCCAGTCTCTACCTCAAAGCCCGGGCAGAGGTCGAATTTACGCCCACGTCTTATCTGCAGCTGGCTGACTGGTTTGTGACCCAGAACTGGCAGAACCTCAAGATCTGGCAGATTCCGGTTGCCAACGACGAGCTGTATGTTGAGCGGGCCCGGCTGGAACGGGCCCTGAGCTATCTTGAGCAGGTCCGCCCCTACCATGAAGCCTACGCTGAAGCCCGGCGCAAATGGAACCTGATTCACTTCACTTATGGCAAGCGGCTGGCTGAAGCCCAGGATGGTCATGAGGCCATTCTGCGCCTGGCCAACGTGGAGCCCGGCAACAAGCATTACGCTGAAGCCCAGGATCTGATTCAGGCCGTGCGCCACAAAACCATGTTTGACCGTGCCCTCAAAAAAGCCCTGGAAGGCAACCTGCGCGGCGCCTACCGCCAGCTGCTCTATCTGCCGGATCAGGGGCCACACGCCAAAGAGGCTGCAGCCTACCGCGACAAATGGCTGGAACAGCTACAAGCCGAAAAGATCTATCTGGGCCCCAGCAAACCGCCGGCTCATCTGCGCAAGGACGAGCGTAACGTCTGGCTGCGGCGCCAGCACGGCCCGGAAGGCTACACCACTTCATCCGGCACAGACGGCAAACGCCTGCGCACCTGGTGGTATCTGGACTACTCCTTTTACACCTTTGATGAAGCCGGCCGGCTGGTTAACCGCCACGAATTCTGATTGCATCACCGCATAGAAAGTAGCACGCAATGGCATATACCCTTGGCATTGACCTGGATATTGATCAGGTCAAACTCTGTCTGATTCAACTCGACGGCCCCCAGAAGGTACCCTACGTCGACTGGCTGATCTTCCGGGTACCCTTTAATCTGGGGCCCGATTATTACTGTGAATTCGGCAGCGCCCTGATGGAAACCATTGCCCACTTTCTGTTTGTCAAAAAGCTGGGGCCCCAGCAGATTAATCGCATTTATTTTGTCTGCGGGATGCCCTACTCGGCCTTTGCCAATTTTGAAGAAGGCCTGCACTATACGGCCAATATGTTTATTCAGTCTCTGTTTGATCCTGAGCGGGTGGGCATTCTGCGCGCCGACGGCAAGCCCATGTCACCGCGTGAAGTCATGCAAGTCAAGGGCGAGAACGCATCAGCCTTTGTGGGCACACAGTTTTATGGCGCGGCCTACCTGGCCTCACGCCTGTATAAAAATGCCCTGACGGTTGACGTGGGCTCAGGCGCAACCCACATTACCCCCGTGGTCAAATCACGCATTGATCCCCAGGGCCGCAAGCTGCCCAAATATTTGCGCCACCGTCTGACCGAACAGCAACTGCTGTACAAAGGCACACTCTACACCTCGGTCAATCAGCTCAGTGCCGGTGTCAGCATGAAAGACGGTCTCTACCCGTTTACGCCACGGGTCTGCCGCATGGCCATCGTGGCCAGTCTGTTAAAATACGTGCATCCTGAAATCGCGCGGGAGCACGACTTCCCGCTGCTGGAAGAAAAAGACGCCCGTATTCTGATTGCGCGGGCCATTGGTATGGACACCAAAAGTCTGCTGCCCAAAGAAATTGACCAGATTGCCCAGAATATTTACGAACAGCTCAGTGATCAGGTGGGTGAAGCCTTTTTAAAGGTGCTCAAAGCCCAGGGCCGTATGGGCAGCCAGATGCAGCTGGTCACCTCCGGCATTGGCGGCAAACACCTGATGGAAACCGCATTCCGACGGGATCAGGGCCTGCGCGAACGCCTGATTCACCTGGCCGATAAACTGCCCCACCGCCTGCACGAAGTCAGCAGTGCCTATGGCATGGCCCTGTATGCCATGGATCGCCTGATGGACGCCTCTCTGGCGCCAGATCGGATTGAAGTGCTGCCCTGATATTGGGTCCGGGCTTAGACTGCAATTAAACATTCTTTAAACATCAGCTTAACACCGCTTAAGAATGTTTGTGGCAGATTTTGCGATAAATCCTGTATCAAGTGTTACGGGAGTCTTTATTATGTCTGGCAGCGTGCAATTCTCAAATTATCAGTGGCTGGTGGCCTCGCTCGATACCAATAACAACGGCAAAATGGAAGAGCTGAAAGCTGAAGCCCACCTTCAGCGCCAGGTCGATGCAGACGGCAATGGTGAGATTTCACGCCAGGAGCTGGTCAGCGCCCTGCAGGCCGACAGAGTCGAAATCCGCCAGGGTCAGATTCTGCAGGGCCGGGGCTTTCAGATTCACGTTGAAGGCCTCGAAACCCTCAAAAACGTGCGCAGCATTTCTCAGAACGGCATCTCCAGCACCCACGTCTGGAGCCCTAACTTTTACAGCGACGATACCTCTCGCGACCGCTACCACAAGCTGGCCGAAAGCAACCGGGCCTACAGCAGCTCCATCGACAAAATGGAAAGTGCGCTGCGCTCTATTGTAAGCATAACCGACGGCAAAACAGACGCCACCTCCCGTGCGCTGAATATTCAGGCCCGCACCACCCTCAACTCCACCCGCTGGAGCACCTGGAACGCCCGCCTGCAGCAGAGCCTGTCCAGCACCCAGCCCTGGTTCAATGACTATACGCCCGGCATGCGCAGCCAGCAGAGCAACGGCATCAGCAGCCAGCAGGCCTACGGCAGCGATCCCTTTGCCGGCGGCGGCAACAGCATTGGCTCTGAACCTTATGGCAAAGATCCTTTCAACGGCGGCGGCAACAGCTCTGATCCTTACGGCAAAGACCCCTTTAACGGCGGTGGACGCCCCAGTGATCCCAACCAGCCCGTGATTCCCCATGATCCTTACGAAGATCGCCTGCTGCCCCATATCCGCGAACAGGAAATGATCTTCAGCAATTTGCAGTCTTCTTACGAGGTCATGAACAACGCCCTCAAAGCCATCAAAGAGCAAACCAATAATCTGCCCGATCTGCCCGCAACGGTCAAAGCCACCGACGCCAATATTGCCCGCACTTTTGCCAATCTGAGCGCAATTGAAAGCAGCTCTAAATCCGCAGCCGAAGTGGCCCGCAATATCCGCAGCAGCGCAGATGCCACAGAAGCCAAAGCCACCGGCCGGGCCGCGCCCTTTGCAGGGATTGGCGCCGGTGTGGGTCTGGTGGCCGGCGGTGCCATTGGTTATTTTGCCGGCGGGCAACACCTCAAATCAGCCGCCCTCGGGGCCGGCATTGGCTCAGCCGCATCAGCCGGCATTGGTGCCCTGATTGGCAGCGGCATCGACGCCAGCTACAAGGGCGAGGCCAGCTCGCTGCGAGCCCTGGCAGGTCAGGTTGAAAGCTACCAGCCCGCCCAGGACAAACAGACCGTCATCCAGGCCAACCAGAACTTTTACAATCAGCTCTTTGAAGCCCGCAATGCCCGCGACCTCGACCGGGCCCGCGTGGTCGACAACAGCATCAGCGGCATCAACCAGCAGGTGCAGCCGGCGCTGCAGCGCAGCAGCACCATTCTGGACGCTTACCGCAAATATTAAGCCCGCAGATCCGCATCCCTGCCGCGCACCATTCGGACTGAGTGGCGCGCGGTTGGCGTCTGAGCCGGGCTGCGTGGTATAGTAAACTATCTTTAAGCGTCTGTGTCGGGGTGTTATGTCATCAGAGCCTTTGCAGCCACCAACCCCAGGCAGTCCACCACCACGCTATGATTTTCTCAAAGTGGTGGGTGAGGGATCCATGGGGCAGATTCATCTGGTGGCCGAGCGCAGCCTGCAGCGCAGAGTGGCTCTCAAGACCCTGCATCAGAAGGTCATGCAGGATCGCACTGCCCTGGGCCGCTTTCTGAATGAGGTTCAGATCACCGCCCAGCTCGACCACCCCAATGTTGTGCCCGTATACAATCTGGAGCAGATGGACGGCAGCCTGGCCTACACCATGAAAATGGTGGAGGGCCAAACCCTCAAGCAGGTCTTGCAGACCGCTCGCGAGCAGTGGGAAAACCAGGGATACGTCGATGAAAACCACGGCCTGGACAACCTGCTGGAATACTTTTTAAAGGTCTGTGAGGCCATGCATTATGCTCACAGCAAAGGGGTGATTCACCGCGACCTGAAGCCCGCCAGCCTGATGATCGGCCCTTATGGCGAGGTCTATGTAATGGACTGGGGCATTGCCCGTCTGATGGGCGGCGGGCATGAACAGGGCGGGGGTCTGCAGATGAACAGCCAGATCGCCCAGCATGATCTGGAACTGACCCAGGCCGGTCAGATTCTGGGTACGCCCCGCTATATGTCACCCGAGCAGATCCGGGGCAAAAATAACGAACTGGACGCCCGCTCTGATCTCTTTGCCCTGGGGGCGATTTTATTTGAGCTGGTGACCTTAAAACCCGCTTTTACGGGTAAAACAGCCCCTGAGCTGCTCGAACAGATTCTGACAGGCCAGCATCAGGAAATCAGCCCCCTGTTTCCCCGCCAGCCCTTACCCCGCGACCTGCAGGCCGTGATTGGCAAAGCCCTGCAGGTCAAACGGGAAGATCGCTATCACGACCTGCAGGCCCTGATAGACGATATTCACCGTTATCAGCGGGGTGAAGCCGTGCTGGCCGCTCCCGACAGCCTGCCCCAGGCCCTGCTGCGCCGCTTTCGTCATCAGCGGCGCAAAGTGCTGAGCCTGGCGCTGATCTTTGTGATGCTCAGCAGCCTGATCACCCTGGGCATTCTGGCACGGCAGCAGTGGGATCTACTGCAGGCCCGCAGACAGGAGCAGGCCATTGGCCGCCTGCTCGCCAGCGTCACCTCACGGGGCCGCACCATGGACCGACAGTTTCTGACCGTTGAAAGCTGGCTGCTGGAACTGGCTGCCGTTACCGTGGCCCGGCTGGAGCACCCGCCGCGTCAACCTGAGCCCTTGTATGTCAGCCAGGAATTTAACCCGCCCGATCTGGCGGATATTCCCCGTTACGGCACGGCCACGAGTCTGGACTGGCCAATTGTTGTGCCGGGCCATAATGCCCAGCCCGCCGTTTATCGCCCACTGGCTGAGAGCCTGGCCAGTCTGCGCCAGACCTACCGCCAGATGCTGCTGCGCAGCGGCGGCCATGACACACTGAAAGACCCTGAGCAGGCCCGGCATTATCTGGGCAACAGCCCCCTGCCCCTGGCCTGGACCAACACCATTCTGGCTGACGCCAATATTGCCTTCTGGTACCCCGGTAAAGACATTCCGGCAGCAACGGCCCGCAACTACTCACCCACCGAGCGACCCTTTTATCTGCTGGCGGCCCACAAACAGGGTGTGCACTGGGGCAAATCCTATATTGATATGACGGCCAATGCCCGTCTGATCCCCGTGGCCACCGCCCTGTATGGTGAAAACAACCGCTTCTGGGGCACAATCAATTTTGACCTGCAGCCCGAGCAAATGGTCAGCACCTACCTGCACCTGGACAGCGAAGCAGCGGTCAGGTCGGTGGCACTGGTGAACCCAGAAGGCGAACTGATGCTGTCAGCCAAACGCCAGGGAGAACGTTTTGTCAGCCAGCCCACGCGCGAAGGTGCCCTGCTGGAAGATCTGGGCGTGCGAGCCGCTATTGCCGCCCAAAGCTCTGGCTACCAGATTTACCAAAATACCCTCTGGCTCTATTATTACCTGCCATCCATTGACTGGGCCTACGTGGTCGAAGCCGATTTGCCCAGCGTTCTGGCGGCCAGCCGTGACTGACAACAGCCAGCCCACAGACGAACCAGACGACGCCATTGAGCTGACCCTGTCAACCCAGATTGAGGGTCAGGCAGCGCCGGGCACAGAGCTCAGCAGCTTTCAGCTGGCCGCGGAGCGCTACCAGTTGCTGCAAACCCTGGGGGCCGGCGCCATGGGTGAGGTCCTGGCCGCCCAGGATCAGAACCTGCGGCGCAAAGTGGCCTATAAGCAGATACACGCCCAGATGGCCGTGCACCCGGAAGTGCTCAGCCGCTTTGTCAAAGAAGCCCAGATCACCGCCCAACTGGGTCACCCCAATATTATCCCCATTTATGATCTGGAAACCCACGCCGACGGCAAAACAGCCTATACCATGAAGCTGATTCAGGGAAAAACACTTAAAGAACTGATACAGGCTGCCCGCGAAGACTTTGAGCATGCGGGGCAGGCCAGGCCTGAACACAGTCTTGAGACCTTGCTGGGCTACTTTTTAAAGGTCTGCGACGCCATGCATTATGCCCATGTGCGCGGCGTGATTCACCGGGATCTCAAGCCCGCCAACCTGATGGTCGGCCCTTATGGCGAGGTCTATGTGATGGACTGGGGCATTGCCCGTTTGATCTCAGAGCCTGAAGCCAGTCACGAAAATCTGGTGCGCCTGATTGAGCCCGATCAGACCCAGCCCCTCTTTGAGCAAACCCAGATGGGCAAAATTCTGGGCACCCCCCGCTATATGTCTCCGCAACAGGCGGCGGGCAAAAACGAGGCCCTGGACGGTCGCTCCGACCTCTTTGCCCTGGGCCTGATTCTGTTTGAAATGGTCTGTTTAAAACCAGCCTTTCAGGCCAGCGACCAGCTGAGCCTGCTCAAAAAAGTGCTCAAAGCCGAAAAAGAGACCCTGGTGCACCCTTACCGCCAGCCAATTGCCCCGGAGCTGGCCGCCATTATTCATAAAGCCACAGCCCGCAAACCCGAAGCCCGCTACCGGCATGTGGCTGAGATGGCCGATGATCTGCGCCGCTACCTGCGCGGCGAAGCCGTCCTGGCACGTCCCGACAATCTGCGTCAAAAGCTCCAGCGCTGGATGGGGCAGCATCCGGTGCTCAGCCTGGGCCTGCTGACGCTGGTTTTGGTGAGCGGCGTTCTGGCCATCGGTGGCGCATTACTGACACGCCAGCAGGCCATAGAAACCACACGCTGGCGCGAACAACAGACCTATGATCTGCTCAATCAGATGCTGGCCCATACCCAGTCCATTGACAGCCGGCTGATCTACCTCGAAGGCTTATTGCGCGGTATTGGCAGCCAGGCGCTGGATGCGCTCGAGGCCGGTGCGCCACAGGTGCAGACCCAGCCCGTCTATCACAGCGCGGGGTTTCGGCTGCAGCCCAGCCCTTACCCACCCGATCTGGCGCGAGCACCTGCGTATCAGGCGCCCATCAGCCTGGATCAGCTTGTGTTTCATCGCGCACCCGGTACCGATTGGCAGGCCCTGCAGCCTTTTTACCAGAAGCTGAGCCACCTGGCCCCCGTCATGCGCCGGGCCGCCATTCGCAGTGCGCTGCCCGAAAGTCCCCTACCGACACTGGCCCGTCAGAAAGCCATGATTCAGCAGGGTGAACTGCCATTGGTCTGGCTCAATCTGGGCTGGGAAGCCGGCCTGATGGTGACCTATCCCGGCAGCGCTTATCAGCCGGCATACGATCCCCGCCTGCGTCCCTGGTACCGGGTGGCCAGAAACCAGCGGGGCCCCGTGTGGGGCAAACCCTACCCTGACGCCCAGGGGCAGGGCCTGCTGCTGACCTGCAGTCTGCCGCTCTATGATCAGCAGCAGCGCTTTGTCGGCGTTGGCGCACTGGATCTGCTGCTGGACTATATGGCCCAGCACTGGCTGCCCATGGAGCACCCTGCAGTCACAGGCATCTATCTCTTAAACCAGGCCGGCCAGGTGGTCAGCACCCTGCGCGATCAGAAACCCATCCCTCAGCCACTGAAGCTGAATGGTGATACCCTCGCACTGGCTGACTTCGGCAAAGCAGACGTGATCAAAGGCGTTCAACAGCGCAGCAGCGGCTATCTGAACAGTGGTAAGCAGCGCTACTTCTTTGCCCGCCTCGAAACCCTGCAATGAACCTTTCTGCTGGAAGTGGATCCTGAGATCCTGTATGCGGAACCTTAAGCACTTTTATCGCGGATGCGCGGATCCAGCACAAAATAGCTCAGATCCACCAGCAGATTGACCAGAACAAAGGTAAAAGCAAAGATCAGCACGCAGCCCTGCACCACCGGAAAGTCGCGGGCATTAACGGCATTAACCACGTAAGACCCCAGACCGTTCCAGGCAAAAATGGTCTCGGTCAGCACCGCCCCACTCAGCAAAAGCCCCAGCTGCAGACCGGCAATGGTGGTAATGGGGATGGCCGCATTGCGCAGGCCGTGATGCAGAACCACGCCAATTTTAGAAACGCCTTTGGCATGGGCCGTTTTGATATAGTCCTGATCAAGGACATCCAGCATACTGGCACGGGTCATGCGGGCCACAATGGCCGTAGGTACTGTGGCCAGCGTACAGGCCGGCAAAATCAGGTGATGCAGCACGTCCAGCAGCAGATAAGGATCGCGGGCCAGCAGGCTGTCAATCACATAAAAATGGGTCACAGGCTCCAACTCCGAAATAATGCTCATGCGTCCGGATAACGGCACCCAGCCCAGGTAGGCCGAAAAGACAGTCATCAGCAGCAAGCCCAACCAGAAAATCGGCATCGACACGCCCGTCAAAGCCCCCACCATACTCAGGTTGTCGAGCCAGGAGTTGCGATACACGGCAGCCAGAATACCAATCGATACCCCCACCAGCAAAGCAATCAGCATGGCGGCCAGTGCCAGCTCAATGGTGGCCGGAAACTTTTGCGCAATTTCGCTTAAGACCGGATTATTGGTCACAATCGAATCACCCAGACTGCCTTCGGTCAGGATACGCCCAAGATAGGCAACATACTGCACCATAAAGGGGCGGTTGAGTCCGAGCTGCTCGCGCAGACGGGTCAGTGATTCTTCTGTGGCCCGCTCACCGAGCATCAGCTGGGCCGGATCACCGGGCACCATACGCACCGAGGCAAAGACGATAAACGAAACACAGAGCAGAATGATGGCCATCAGGCCCAGGCGGCGAAAGAGAAAATGAAGCATGGCTTGCTTGCCTTTCAGAAAAACTCAGGCAAAAATGCCGACGAGGGGAATCGAACCCCTGACCTATGGTTTACGAAACCATTGCTCTACCATCTGAGCTACATCGGCAAAAAAAGAAAAGACTGGGGTACTAGGATTCGAACCTAGGAATACCGGAATCAAAATCCGGGGCCTTACCACTTGGCGATACCCCAATGAGAGACATTCTACCACACTATTTTGCACCATCAACAGGTTTTCAGGACAGAAAAGCCCTGAAGCGCCAAAAACAAAAGCCCTCGATTGTATTGATTTTTTTACATTTATTCACAATAGAATCGTTTAAAATGGAGGAGATAAGGGAACGTTTTTAAAAGCCGACGCCGATGAGCCCCAAAGGATAGTTTATTTTGTCAAGCGAACTGCAGCGCATTCTCAAAGAAGACAATTTCTTTTTAATGCTGAACACCCACAGCGGTGCCAGCAGTGAAGAAATTCGTGCAGCCTATAAAAAGCTCGTTAAGCAGGTGCACCCGGATCGCTTTATCGACAGCCAGGAAAAACAACTGGCAGAAGAGGCTTTTAAACGGGTTGGCGTAGCTTTTTCGACCCTACAGGATCCCTTGTTGCGAAAGGACTACGAGCGGCGTTATGCGCCCACAACCGCACCCTCCAGCAACGGCAGTCAAGATCCAGCCACGGCCACAACAAGCTCAAACCATGCCCCTCCACGCGCACAGCCTGCCGGCCAGCAAGGCAGTAGTGCCGCAGCAAAAAAAACCAAACAGGAGCTGGCCCACAAACACTACGACGCTGGTAAGGACTACGAGCGTAAAAATCTGATGGATGAAGCCATCAAAGAGTACAAAGAAGCGATCCGAATCGATAACGACGTGGCCAAATACCACAGCCAGCTGGCCCTGGCACTGCAAAAAAAGGGCTGGACGGGCTATGCCCAGGCTGAATTTAAAGTCGCGCTGCATTTTGACCCTACCGATAAAATCGCGCTGAAGCACTACCAGCCCACAGCTGGTCAAAGCGGCAAAAATACAGGCTTTAAATGGCTGAAACTTTTCAGCAGCGGCAACAATACCCGCCTGGGCGACATTCTGATTCAGCTGGGGCACCTCAAAAAAGATCAGCTCAAAGAAGCACTGAAGCAGCAAAACGACGAAAAACTGCTGCTGGGCGAAATTTTAATCCGCATGGAGTACATCAAGCCTGAGCATCTGGCGCAGGCCCTGATTCAGCAGTCTGAAGCGGTCAAAGCCGCCGAATAAGCCGCGCGCTGGTATCCTGCAGCCAGAAATGCACTGCAAATGCTATGATAATTTCAATGCTTGAACCCGAAGGAAACATACCATGAAAACCCCCCTGTATTATGCCCTGGCAGGTACCGCCCTTTGTATCTCACTGGTGGCTGTACTCACCGCCCAGAAAGGTCAGAGCACCGTGTCTGCGTCCACAGGCAAAGCCCTGGCCGCAAGCGAAGCCCATGCCGGCCCCATTGCCTGGCAGGCATTTGATCAGGGCCTGATCAGTGCTCAGAACGAAAAAAAGCTGATCATGGTGGAGTTTTTCGCCACCTGGTGCGGCTACTGCCGCAAAATGGATGAGGAAACCTTTGTCGACAGCCAGGTCCAGCAGACCCTTAACCAGTACTTTGTCCCCATCCGGGTCACCGAAAGTTCTGAAAATCCGGTTGACTACCAGGGCAAAAAAGTCACCGAAAAAGAGCTAACCGCCCTGCACGGGGTCACGGGTTACCCCACCATTATGTTTATGACATCTGACGGCGAAGTGATCACCAAAGTACCAGGCTACCAGCCACCCGGTGAATTTCAGCAGGTCCTGGAGTATATCGGCTCCGAATCCTACAAAAGCATGGACTTCCAGGCCTTTCGCGAAGCCCGCAGACAGGGCTGATAAACCCTGTCTGCGGATTTAAGCATTAGACACTTCAAATAAAGCCGGATTCAGTTCACGGGCTTTAGCCAAAAAGTGCTGACTGGTTTTATGATCGCCCAGATGACGCAGCGCCGTGGCCATGGCATAACACAAATCGCCGGTAATCTCACCTTCGCGCAAACTGATGGTCAAGGCTTCAAGCGCCTGCTCATACTGTTGCTCCATCAAATAGGCAACCCCCAGATTATACTGCACGCTGGGCTGATGAGGGTCAATCTGCAGGGCCTTGTTAAAATGCGGAATGGCTTCAGCATAGCGCTCGGCATCAATGGCCTCAAAGGCTTTGGCCAGAATTTCTGCCAGCAGATGGGTCCGGTAAAACCGGAATACCGGCCGTTGCTTTAAACGCTGCATGGCAGCGTTCATCTGCATAAAGCTGTGGGACCAGGTCCAGTTATCCTGAATATCCTGACGGGCCTGTCGGGCTTTCATCCGGGCTTCTTCAGGGTTTTCATACACCTGACGCAGCAAGGCCTTAAATGCGGCCATATCGGGCTCAGCCCAGTAAGGCAGGTCCACCGTCACAGCCTGGTCAATCCGCTTGTCTTCAAAATAGACTTTTTCGGCAGGAATCAGATAGGCGTTTTCAGGCGTACAATAATCCAGACAGGCACCAAAACCCGTCACCAGCACAGCGCGTTCGCAGGCCATGGCCTCAGCAATTGGCAGGGCAAAACCCTCGCCGCGATAGGGATGCACCAGACAATCAGCAGCTGTATACAATGAGGGCATCTCTTCAGGTGCCAGATTATCGGTCAGATGCAGAATCTCAGCGCCGTCAGGGTATTTTTCACGGGCCTGCGTCAGCAAAGCAGTCACATCAAAACCACTGTAAACCTCGCCGGCGCCAAAATCTTTGATCACCAGACTGACGTCATCCTGTGCCGTAAACACTGAGAGATAGGCTTCAATCAACAGATCAATGCCTTTGCGGTGAATGCCCCCGCCGACAAACAAAAACTTGAAGCGCTTCTCAGTGGGCAGGAGCAGCGGCGGCGCTTCAGGATGAAACTGCGCCACATTCACCCCGTTGGGTACAACTGCGACTTTTTCGGGTAACACGCCACTTTCCAGGAAGGACTGCTGTACAAAGTTTGAGGGCACCCAGACCTGATCGACAAAACGGTTGATATGGTAAACCCAACGCACCGGCAGGGAGCCAAACTCCCAGGGCTGAATCATCACCCAGTGCCCGCCGCTGGCGGGCAAATCAAAGTTCACCGGCCAGGCGTGCCGTACCACCAGATCCGGGGTGTCTGAGAGCGGAAGGTACATATGCTGTTTCAAAGGGTACAGAGCTGTACCCGGTGCTGCATCAAAGTCAGGATCAGAAGGGTTGCGGACTTCAAGCGCCCAGTCTTGACGCGCCATCGCCTGCACAAGCAGTTCGCGGTTCACGGCAGCCAGACTGGTATATTTCAGAACATCCCCTTCCCAGCGCAGACTCAGCGCAGGCTGCGCGAGGGGAAGCAAGGCTTGGCGTTTGAACCCACACCAAATCCAGCGCTGCTCACTGGCCACCAGGCTATGCTTTTGCAGGCCGCAGAGCTGCAGAAGTTGCTCCACCACCAGAGACGGATAAGGCCGCTGACCTTCATGCTGTGCCCAGCGCCAGTGGGTGTCGGCTTCAAAAAGCAGCACCAGCAGGCCATCCTGCCGCAGAGACTGGATCAGCTGCCTGAGAGCGGGCACCAGGCGATCAGGCGGTAACTGTTCCAGCAAACCATCCAGCAAAAGACAGTCCTGCTCCCGACCCAGCTGCGTCAGCTGCTGCCAGTGATCAATTTTCTGAACACGCGCGCCCTGCTTCATCAGTTGGCGGACATTGGCCGGCAGTTTGGGGGTAGAGCGCGTGGCCTGTACAGGCTCAGCCAGTCGGCAGCGATACTGATGAATCAGCCCCGTCTGCTCAGCGGCCAGCACTTCAAAACCCTGCGCCGCCAGGGCTGACTGTAAATCAGCATAGGGACGCTGATGGAGCAGGCTCTGCCAGAACAGGGGATCTTCATTGTCAGGCTCCAGCTGCAGGCTACGCAGATGCAGCTCACCGTCAGGCTTGAGACGCTGGCGACACAGCTGTAGAAACTGCTGCAGTTCCTGAGGCATCAGGGTTTCGGCAGCACCTTCGACCAGAATCGCATCAAATTGCTGCTGCAGATGGGCCAGACTGGCGTTGAGATGGCGGGCATGACGAAACTGGTGTTTTTTGAGGCGGCGCTGAGGCGAGTGCGGCAACTCAGTAAAATTCAGGCTTAGCCCCAGCATTGCAGCACAGCTCATGCGCTGAATCATCCAGGTTTTGCGAATATGGGTACCGACCAGCAGCACGTTAGCCTCTTCGTTCAGCGTGACGTTGAGCGGATTTTCGTGCCAGACTTTTTCACAGGCGGCTGTCGCCACCGGCGCATTGAGCAGGGGCAAGGCGGAAATACGCATACGGGCTCTGAACAAAACGTCGTGCCAACCCTTGTCATGACAACCAGTAATCACACGCTCCACTTCAAAACCCGCCTGCTCCAGCCAGTGCTGTACCAGATCCGGTGAATAGGGGCGGCGATGGGATGCTGAAAGCCAGAAACCGCCCTGATCAGGGCGCGCTGTCACCGGGTGACGGGTACGCAGCAGCCAGACCCCACCTTTTTTGAGGTTCAGCATCACACTGCTGAGCAGTTGATGGTACTGGTGCGGCTTCAGACTTTCCAGCAAAAAGGGTGTATAAACCACATCAAAATAATGGCTGTAGGCCGACAGCGCCGTAAGGCTGCCGTGATGAGCGTTCAGGCCTTTCTTTTTAAAGGCCTGGGCCTGTTCAGCGTCAAAAACCGTGGCCTGGGTCCAGATTTCCTGCTCCAGTAACAGGCGCAGCAGCCCTTCAATATCCTGGCCACAGACCAGCACACGGGCCTGCAGATCCACGTCTTTAAAATCCTGCAACAGGGCATTAGCCAAAGACTCCCCCGTGCGCAGCTGGTAAAGCGGTGCCATCTCCGCCTGATTGACCTGCTGGCGGTAGACACGCGCCGGCTGCCGATACACCTCAGCCAGCGCGGCGGCTGTACTGACTTCCTGAATCCGTTCCGGGGCACAGCCAAGATCCAGCAGCTGCGCCTTTGCTTCAGGTTGATGAACCAGCAAAGCCGCAGCATCTTCCCGCAAAAACTGCTGCACCAGCCGATTCTGATAATACAGCGCAGCGGGCGCGTATTTGTTTTCGCGGAAACGGGTTTCAGGCTGGCGCAACTGATGGCGCCAGAAATTCAGGGAGGTATCGCTGACGGAATAATAAATGGGGATATTGGCTGCGCGGATGGCATCCAGAAAAAAGGCCGAATAAAAATGCAGGGTACTCAGATGCAAACGCGCGGGCTGATAAGCATTGATCAGGGCAATCATCCAGGAAACCATTGCCGGTGGCTGCTCTAGCCCCTGCACCTGAAACTCAACCGGATGAATCCCGGAAATTTTGATCATGGGCACGCCGTCTTGCTGAGTGTACTGCGTAAAATAGGGCTCACCGCTCAGGCTGCGCTCGGTGCTCAGCTGGACCAGCAAGGGGGTAAAGCCCTCAGCCTGCAAGCCCTGCAGCAGGTTCTTCCAGTCTGCGGGCAATGTTTCTGTCAGCCACATCACCTGTTTCTGATTCTGAATATGTTGCTGGTTTTTTTTCTGAAAGGCATCCAGCAAACCCGTAAGCCCCTGATTGAGCAAAGCCTGCGACACAAAAAAGTAACAGGCTGCAGGTGTTTTCTGCTCTGTAGCCAGGGCATAAGACGGCGTCAGGGATTCTGGTGCATACTTTTTCAGTAATTGCTTAAAATAAGGCTGCTGAGAAGCTGTTGTGGCTTTATCCTGCCAATAGGCTTCTGCCGGAACGGTTAGGGTTTGAAGGGGCAGCACGCTGAGTGGGTGGGTATTCAGCCAGTCCAGGGCATCACGCAGAGAGGGCTGCTCTGAAAGGCTCGCAAAGAAATCTTCATTCAAGGCTTCACGAAAAAAACAGGCGCTTTCAAACGGCCAGAGAATCCGGGAGGCCAGCGCAAAACCGGGCCAGTCGGCTGCTTTTAATACCGGCAGCGCCATTTCGGGCACCGGCAACAGCTGGTTGTCTACAAATTCAGGCTGCGTACAGCTGGCGTGCAGCTGCTGTGTTTGCAGGGTCTGCAAGAGCGCAGCAAAATGCAAGGGGTTCAGGCAGACACTCTGAGAGAAAAACGCCACATAATCGCTCTGACTTTGGGACCAGCCCTGCTGCCAGATCTCAGCACAGCTGCTTTCAGGGCTGACGGCCGTCTGCTGCCAGTTTTCAGGCAGCTCAGGCAAGGTCAGATCTTCGGTATAAAAGATATGTACATCAGGCGCTGCCTGCTGCTGGGCTTTTAAAGCCTCAATCAGAAAGCGTGGGTGAAGCGTACTCCGGGAATTCAGATAAACAATAACGCTGAGACTCATGCCTGAGAAGACCTTTCTGCGATATAAGCGGCAACGGGATCTGATTTGGGTTTTGGTTGCAGCGGCAGGGCAAAATCCTGCCCCTGCGGAATCAAGCCGTGCTGCAAGTAGAGTGGATACAGGGTGTTTTTACGCAAGGGCTGCCAGGTATCCATCAGATTTTGGGGCGCGACTGAAGATTTCAGGGTTTCAGCTTCTGAGTCAGAGAGATTCAGCGTCAGGCCTGAAATCGCCAGCGTATACTGGGCCTGGCGCAGGGCAAAAGAAAGCTCCTGCGCCAGCCAGGGAAGCTCAAAATCCTGGTCCTGCCAGGCCAGGCTCAGATAGGCCGAGCGGCGAATCGCCGCCACATTCAGCGGCACACCGGCAGCAGAGAGCAAGCGCTCACCGGCCAGACGCTGCCACAATGCCAGCGGCAAACCCTGATAAAAATAGAACAGACGCTGCTGATCAAACTCAAGTGAATAAGCACTGTCTTCTGTCAGCAGCTGATGACGGGCAAAGTTAACGGCCAGGTCCTGCCCGGCGGCCAGCACCTGCCCGTCATGTACCAGCGCCGGACCCAGCAGGGCCAGATTGGGATCGGTGGGCAAAGCACTGGCCAGGGTCTTCAGTACTTCCATCAGATCGACCGAAGCCGGCAAATGCGGTAAAAACAGGCAGCACTCGGCGCTGGCCTCCTGGATCAGGGTGCGCAAACGCAGAGACCAGCTGGCGTCTCTGGGCTCATTGAGCAGCTTGATGGTTTGCCCCTGGGCATTAAAATGGGGCCGCAGCGGCTCGTCCAGAGCACTGGACTTCATCAGCAGGCACTCCACATCATCCTGAATCCACTGGGCGGCCAGCAGACTTTTGGCCGCCTGAAGCTGGGCCTCCGAGTCAATGTAGATCAGGAGCGAAGCGGCAGGAGCCTGCTCTGACTTTCCCCTAATCAGTTCAACCTGACTTTGGGAAGCCGATTTGCGAATAATGCGTAACGCCATGTGATTTATCCTTTTCCGAGGGTGAGGCCCCAGACGTCTTTAAAGATCAGAAAGACGCCCAGACCAATCAGTAACATAAAACCCGTATAGTGGAGATTTTCTTCCATCCGGCGAGAGAGGGGTTTGCCGCGCAGGCCTTCGATCACCAGCAGCATCAGATGACCACCGTCCAGGGCTGGAATCGGCAGAATATTCAGAATCGCCAGCTCCACGCTAATCAGGGCGGCAAAGTACATCAACTGCACAAAACCGGTCTGGGAGACTTTGGCCCCAATATTGACCACCTCCACAATACCCCCGACCTGATTCAGGGGCAAGACCCCTGTGACCAGGCGCCAGAGGGCTTCGCTAAGCATCACAAACATGGCCACCAGATCCTGCCAGCCGCGCACAAAGGCTTCACCCAGCCCATTGACCGGCCGTTTGTTCAGCAGGTCCTGAATCTGCACCCCGATGGTGCCTTCGGCTGTCGGCGTGGCCTCCAGCGTCAGCTGTTTTTCGAGACGCTGAACCTCAATCTGTACCAGCTGGGATTTGTTGTTTTGAATACGCTGCTGCATCTGTTCCACATTGGGTACGGTTTCACCGTTGATGCGCAGAATTTTGTCGCCCGGCTCAAAACCGGCCGCCGCTGCGGGGGTGTTTTCGATCACCCCACCGACGACCACGCCGCCGGGCTGGCTGGGGTCGGGCACGCCCGTACCCAGAACCAGGCCAAACAGAATCAGGTAGGCCACAATCATATTGGCCACAACGCCACCCGAAATAATAATGGCCCGCTCCCAGATGGCGCGATTCTTTAAAAAGCGCTTGTCGCCGGGGGTGTAGTTATCGAGGGATTCGGTGTCTTCGACGTTCTGATCGTCCATAAAGGCGCAAAAGCCGCCCAGGGGCAGGGGGTTAAGCTGTACGTCGGTTTCACCCCAGCGGAAGCTGAGCAAAGGGCCCCGGCCCATCGGAAAGCCAATCGAAAAGATTTTAACGGGCACGCCCAGGCTTTTGGCACAGATAAAATGTCCGAATTCATGAAAAGCGATCAGCAGTGCCAGAACCAGCACCACCAGAAAAATATGCAGCAGGCTCAAAAGATGCGTACTCCCGTTGATTGATACTTGCGTGTGCTAAGATCAGAAATAATCTCTGCTGTGGTGAAGTATAACAAATGCACAGGGCACACAGGAGGAAGATATGCAGCGTGTGGTGGTAGTGGGCGGAACCCATGGCAACGAGCTGGGGGGCATTTACCTCTGTCGCAAATGGACACCGGCCCCGCGTTACTGGCAAAATTACCCTTTTGCCGTCGAAACCTATCTTGCCAACCCCAAAGCCATTGACCTCAACCAACGCTACGTCGATCAGGATCTCAACCGCAGCTTTCGCAGCGCGGATCTGGCCAATCCCGATCTGAGCTCCTACGAAGCCCAGCGGGCACGGCTGATTGCCAGCGATCTGGCCGGCGCAGATTTTATTGTGGATCTGCACAACACCACCAGCAATATGGGCCTGAGCCTGATTTTTTCGGGTACTGACAGCTTTGGCGACCCGCTGATTCGTCAGCTCTGTGCCCATCTGGTGCAGTCAGAACCCCTGGTGCACGTTTACCATATGCCTGTTCCAGCAGAAATCAACCCTTACCTGCCCAGCCTGGGCCAGCGCGAGCTGACCCTTGAAGTCGGTCCCATGGCCCACGGCACGCTGCGGGCCGATCTCTTTTTTAAAACCGAAAAGCTGGTGCAGACTCTGCTGGACTATCTGGCTGATTGGGCGCGCGGCGAAGCCCACACCTACCAGGGCGAGCTAACGATTTACAGCCACGTGCAGAGCCTCGACTTTCCGCGCGATGCCAACGGTGATCTGGCCGGCATGGTGCATCCCCATCTCTATGGCCGTGACTATAAAGCCATTCGCAATGGGCATCCCCTGTTTGTTACCTTTGAGGGTCGCGAGTTGCTGTACCAGGGCAGCGAAGAAGTCTACCCGGTCTTTATCGACGAGCAGGCCTACTACGAAAAGCACTACGCGCTTTCGCTGACTCGGAAGGTACAAATTCCGATCTGAGCTGGCGCAGGCTTTAAATAAGCCCAAAAGAATCTCTCAAAATCAGGGCATCAAATCTGTACTTTCACCCATCAGCTTTTTAAGAATAGCTGCGGGCATCTCCAGCGTCTCCAGGTCCCAGCCTTCAAGCAACAATACTTCTTTTAAACAGGCTTCAAGTGTAGGGTGGGTCTCGGCTATTGCGTCAGCGATGGCCTGATGCACGGCTTTATCCGTATCATCCCGATTAATGCATTCCTGCTGATAGGTGTACAGAGCACGCTGCTCTTTAATGGTTTTGCAGATCTGGGCAGGGCAGGCACAGGCATACATCATGGACTGCTTTAAAATGGTATCCAGCTGCTCCCGTGAAAACAAATAGTTCATAGGCTGTTCAAACGGGCCTCTCTTTTTACTTGTTACACTCAGGTTAACGGAAATCAGGCCGCATGGCAAAGCACAAAGCTTTCAGCGGTGTGGAGGAATCGCTGCACATCTCACCCATTTAACCCTATGCCGGCAAATTTGTTGCGTGTGTTTTAGCCAGAATTAAAAATGCCGGGTCCCAAGCATTTTTTTTGCAAAACACCTACTCTCGCACAACATCATACATTCTTGTAAGTTGGACATCTGATGGGATGGTCAATTGAGAAGCTGGAAAAGTTTTGTTTTTCCAGGGATCTACAATAACCGCTGTCGGCCCCCAGGTTCTGGGATCAAGATGATCAGAGTTTGGGTCCCGCCCAATCACAACATAAGCGTGATTTGAAATCAAGCTGCTTGTTTCAAGATAGACTTCGACAGGGCCAGCACCACGAGCTGCCAGTCTAATGGCTGCGACGGCAGCTTTTTCACCGCAGTTGCCGCTTTTGTAGTACTCAGATGTACGGGCAATACGATGAACCACTGAATAATCATCACCAGCTTGAATATTTGGCGGCGCATCATCAGAGCCTGTGGCAATATCAATTCCCAACGTATCTGCCAAATTTTCTGCTCCTCGATGGATACGTGCAGCAGTCACACCGATGCCACTACTCATCGTATTAATCCCTTCCAGTTTTGAGCCACTATAACCCTCTGGATGATTAAACAAAGTGATTTCTTGGGCCACCTGATTCTGAATAAACTGGCCTACCTTTAAATTGTGCTGAAGACTTCGATTACCGATATGCCTGACATCTTGAAGGGAGCCCTCAACTTTAAGCCGTTCAGAAGAATCCCTCATCGAAAAATTGACTTGAGATTGCACAGGATTGAAAACCGCATTTTTCAGGTCTCTGACAAATTCAGGCTGATCCAGTTGGGCAAGAAACTGGCGTTCTGTATCGCTTAATCTGCCGTCGTCCTGAAGACCCGTCTCAAGGAGCTGATTATATTCTTTTTGGCTGACTTCGTGGCCTTTGTGAGATTCTGGAGTCACCACTTTGGCAGCTGCGCGCACAAGCTGAGGATTGATTTCCTGGCCTTGTAAAAAGTAGCGCTGAGCGGCAGCCGTAGGTGAGCTTGCGAGCCGTACGGACGGCGACAGCAGCGCTCTCGACTGATTAATCATCTTCAGATGGTTGCCTTTTGAGAGTGTCTCTTATTGCAAGATATACCCCAAACACAAAGTTCCAAATCAACCAAATCATCCCTGAAGATAATAGAAACAACGTGGCCCAGGCTAAAATTTTGTCTAACCAGGAAGACTGGCTAGACGGAAGATCTCTAAAGAGAAGAAAAACGAACAATAGCAAACCCATGGCAATCAGAATAAAGGGTAGAAAAGATGTTTTTTTACGAAACTGGTCTGGCAGGTTAATATCGGTAATCGTGCCTTGATGCTCGCCTTTGCCCGTCAAGAGATGGTAAAGACCAAGAAGCAGCTGAGCTGCAAAAAGAAAAAGTGAGGAAAACAAAAAGGACGTGCTCAACCAAGCAAATATGTCTATCTGCCAATTGGCACTAAGCCCAGATATAGCCGACATAAGACAGGCCAGTAAGAGCAACACAACTGGCGCAAAGGATGTTTTATAATTCGCTCTTTGAGCTAATTTACTAAAAAAAGATGCTCTTCTCACAGAATATTGATGATAGCCTTGTTGTTCACTTGCACTAGCCAATGAACATGCCTCAGCATCTTAGCTGACACGCTCCTGATTTAGAGTGAGTAAGTGGCGCAACACTTCATCGTCTGAGAGGTCAGCCGGCCAGCCATAGGCAGCGGCCACGGCTGCGT
>JACYMC010000111.1 GCA_015272195.1 Candidatus Sericytochromatia bacterium | reverse complement strand
ATGAAGACAGCACCGCTAACGTAACCCATTGGGGTAAGCGTAGCTTGAGAATCCCCTTCCTTTAGGGAGGGGAGTATGTCAACCGAGAGGGTCTTGCCCCAGGCGGGCATGGCCCCTTTGCCCTTTTTGATAAAAGCCAGCAGGCCCGCATCATCCTTGCTGAATTTAAACTTGCCCTGGGTAAAATCGCGCGGCGGGGGCTTGAGGGATTTGCCGGCCATACCATCGCCCTGACCTGTTTTACCGTGGCAGAGCGCACAGTGCTGGGTATAGAGCTTTTTACCATTGGCAGGATCCGGTACTGGTGCTTCAGCCGCGCTGCTGCTGTGCCAAAGACCTGCCCAGAGTGTCAGTACAAACAAAGCGCTGCACATCACAGATTTAAGCATCCAGAAAACTCCTTTGGTGTGCGCTACTCAGGAGAGCTGGCCTTATTATGACGCAAAACCTGGCCTGATGAACAGTTTAGCCCGCTGATTTCAGCCAGACAATTCTGCGCTTTTGCATGCGAATCTTGCCCTGTTCCTGCAGGCGCTTGAGCAGGTCTGAGACCGTGGGCCGGGCCAGGTTTGTCAGCTCCCCGATGTCCTGATGGGTCAGGGGCAAACTGATCAGCTTCCCGTCTGGCGTGCTTTCGCCGTGCTCGTGGCTGAGATATTGCAGCACGCTTTCAAGGCGCTGCTCCGCCGTTTTAAAGACCAGATCCTGCACCCGGCTGGTGACCTGCTTTAAGCGCAGGCCCATCAGCTTGGTGATTTTAAGGTTTAGCTGGGGATGACTCTCCAGAAAGGCTTCAAAGTCTTTTTTGTGAATAATGCACAGCAAAGTGTCTTCGAGGGCTTCGGCCATACTGTCGTGTTCACCATCATCATCGACCAGCGAGAGCTCGCCAAAAATGTTGCCCGGCCCCAGAATCGAGTGGATGACCTGCTTACCTTCTTCAGACAGGCTTGAAATGCGTACGCGACCTTTTTTGAGCAGATAGACCGAAGTGGCCGGATCACCTGGCAGATAAATCGGCTGGTATTTGGCCGTGGACTCCATCTGGGTAATGCGTTCCATGTGCTCCATATCTGCTTGGGACATGGCAGAAAACAGATGGATCTTAGAGAGGTGCCAGATTTTTTTGTGTTCACTCATAACAATTTGGTATCCCTTCAGGTGGGTGATTTAGCGCAGCCCTTCAGAAACCAGCGAAGGCATAGTGCCCACGCCAAGATGCGCCTCAATACTCTGCTTCAGAAACGCGAGGGCAGAGCGGTTTTGCTGGCGGCATGAGTGAACTACGCTGAACAGACGCTCTATCAGCCGACTGCCTTGCTCCGACTGCGTTCCATAGCAAACTTTACGCAAGACCACCAGGGGACGTATGGCTCTTTCAGCCCTGTTGTTAGAAGGCTCGATTTCTTTTCTTTCAAAAGTCCATAACGCTGACTCCACCTTCAATAAGGCCCTGCAGGTGGAGGCTGTCTGGGCTCGCGCAGATTTTTGCCCTTTTTCGGTCGCATAATTGGCGCCCTGTTTCAAAAGCAGGTGAACCTGGCGGCGTAGCCCACGCATATATTGCTTGAATGTGCAGCGTTGAATTTCGCCCGCCTGATAGCGCCGCCAATCCCAGAACACCTGATAGCCATGTTCCATCAGTGCTTCGCCGATTTCAGCACTTTCACCCGGACGCTCAGACATTCGTCGGAACTCTCTGACCAGATG
>JACYMC010000240.1 GCA_015272195.1 Candidatus Sericytochromatia bacterium | reverse complement strand
CGAATATGAACCTCTTTTACGAACTGCACTTTGCCGAAACCCAGGATGTCTGGGAACTGATCGACCAATTGCAGCGCCTGCCCTTTATTGAAGAGGCCTATCCGCGGTTTGTGCTGGCTGAACCCCAGACACCGCCAAGCCCTTCGGCCAGCCCATCAGCCAGTCCGAGTTATTTTTCACCTGCAGAAGTCAATCCGGGTGGCGATTTAACAGGCATATATACTTCGCCTTCGCCCACAGCTGTACCTTATGACCTCTGGCTGCGCAGCACGCGCATCATGAATCAGAATGCCGGTCTGGCCAGCCCCTTGCCCGCCCCATCAGCTGGTGACTTGCCCCATGAAGGGGCCTGGGACATTACCCGTGGGGTACCTTCGGTTAAAATCGCAGCCATAGAACATGGTGCCCATTTAATTCATGAAGATCTGGCGGGTGCAAATATTCAACAACTGGCAAATATTGCGCCTGACCCAACGTATGATGCCTTTTATCACGGCACCCAAACTCTGGGCACTCTGGGAGCCATCCATAACGATGCGGCTAATCCACCGCTTGGGCGGGGCAGTGTTGGGGTGGCCCATGATGCTTCGATCTGGCATGTCTGGGCCTGGGATAATCACCGGACAGCCAGCTTGAAAACCAAGAGCTTATGCCGGGGTAGTACCAATGGGGGTGTCAATTGTAATCCCACTGTTGATGCTTTGAGCTGGGCTGCGAACAACTGGGCAAACGCTGCAGACAAAGTCAAAGTCATTCTTGTTGAAGGCTCAGGTGGTGGTGAGAATCCCGGTACCATTGAGCAAATTGATCCTGCTGTATTCACATTTATTAAAACCAAGCTGGTTCCTCAGGGGATCTCCGTGGTTCTGCCTGCAGGTAACAGGCCTTGTGAGTCGATTGCTCGTCGTACAGGTACAGGGCCCACTTCTCCTGAAAATCCTGCATTTATCGCTTGCAGAACCAAATTTCCCGCCGGCAAAGATTTGCGCCTGACCACTGTGACAGAGACTATTCCCGCCTGGAAAGACGCCTGCGAACCACCTAACGCAGCCTGGGCCTTTCTACCGGGTATTGGTCCCATCATTTTGGGAGCTTATATCATTGGCTATGGCAACTGTATTGACAGCAACAAAACAATGGTAGTCGATAAAAAAACAGTTCCAATGCCTGATTCAGGCGCTATTGTGGTCGGAGGGATAGATGTTCATGGTGCCCGCATGATTCCGCCTGAGGCATCAAGTAGCAGCCCACGTATTCTCCCCATGAATTATGGCAAAACCAATCCTGCGGATCCTTCGTCAGGTCATGGGGTGGATATCTCAGGGCCAGCACAGTTTATTGCAACAAGCTCTTACAATCTTCCTTCTCCGACCAATAGCGATTACCGTGATTATGGCGGAAGCTCAGGTGCTCCTGCCGTTGTGGCGGGTGTGGTGGCACTGATGTACTCAGCCAACCCCAACTTAAGCCCCGCAGAAGTGCGCGATATTCTGCGCCAGACCCAGCAAGCTTTGCCCTCAGGCGAAGACACAGCGGGTATGGTCAATGCCCATGCCGCCGTCTGCCAGGCTGCGAGCAAAGGCGCTGGCCCCTTGCCTGCTGCCTGCCAGGGCTTTGGCGGCAAAAGCTTCAGTATTGCCAGCCAGCGCCCCGACAACGCCCCTGCACATGTGCAGTTCTGGTTGCTCAACAATGGCCAGCGCGTGGCCCTTGAACCCGGTGAGCTGGTGGGTATTGCCTTTGACAGTGGCAACCTGGTTAATTTACAGGTCCAGCTGGGCAATCAGACCCTGCCCCTGCTGGAGCTGGCTGAAAACTATGCCATTTACGGCATTCCGCAAAACCTGCCCCAGGGCCTGTATAATGTATTGCTGAGCCTTGGCGGTGAAAGTGAAACCCTCACACAGGCCCTTGAAGTACTGACCGACTGCCGCAGCGATGAGGTTCTGACCGATACCAGCTGGATTTGGTATCAAGAAGGCAGTCCGCGTCAGGCTGTGGTTTCGCCCTTCTTTTTGGGCCGTGTCAAAATATTGCCCACCCCCGAAGGGCAACGGCCAGCGCCCATCTGGTCGGTGTTAAACAGCCAGAGCCGGGCAACCTGTGTGGACTGCACCTTTGACTTTTTTAAAACCTATACCCTGCCTGCAGGCTATCAGGTGCGTTACGGTCAAATTGCCGCGCAGTCTGATGACAGAGCCAGATTTTTTGTGAATCAGACCCTGATCGGTGAAAGCACCTATTCTTTTGGCCGCTTTGGGTCCAGTTCTGTACCCTGGCAGTTTACCCTGCCATCTGCCTTGTTTGCCTCAGGCCAGCAGGCCGTAAACCTGCAGATTCAGGGCTGGAACAAAATCAGTGCTGCCAACGACAATTATGCAGGCGTAGCGGCCAAATTCACCCTGCGTTCGTGTCGGCGGTAAGCATATGCTCAAGCGCAACTGCTTTTATGGCCTGATGTTAGCAGCCTGTACCTTGTCGCCCAACGCACCGGAACCGCAATGGGAACCGGGGGTTGAAGTGATTCAATTTGGCAATGGGATATTTTATTGTGAGCCGCTGAAAATACCTGAGCGGCCGGCCCTGCACTTTCCGGCAGATATTGCTGTGACGCAGGACGGCCAAAAATTGTATGCCTTAAATGGCGAGTGTCTGGGGTATACCTTTCCTTATGTTACCGTTGGTGTACCCAGAGAAACAGGCTGTGAAGAACCTTTGAGCAATAAAATCTATAAAAGAGTTGAAAGTGAGCCTTCAGAAGCAGGATATGTCACCGTCGAAGTCATTATTGAGCACCGATTGTTAGAGGGCACACCAGCCTACAAAATGCCAGACTCAATGCGACGCTATATTTATGAAGTCCAGGCAAATAGCGACGCGCCTCAAATCTTAACCCCACAAGGGCGGCCCTCTCTGAGCTGTGTACTGGGATCATACCTTGAAATTGACGCACAGGATAATCTTTATGTGCTTGGAAGCGAAGGGCGTATTCACCGTATAAAAGACAGAGAATCTCTGCAGATGATTCCTGTTGAAATCCAGGAAAAAGTCCCTTCACTTTCATTGTACACACCGGATTCAGATGGTGAGACTTTGTTGATTGCCCCGATCCTCATGTTTATGTCTGAGAACATGCTTTACTATACGGGCTATGCACACGGGGATGCAGGTTCTTCATACCATCGCATTGGCGGAATAAATGTACAAACAGGTGTGCCTGTTAAAAACCAGGATTATCTGGGGGGAACCTCGCCTGAAAATTTAATGACTTATCTCAACCCCCATTTTTATACCGGCTTTTTACCCCAGATTTTTCACCCTGAACGAATGAATCGAAACTCCTGGCCTGCCCCTCCAGAACCAGTCTATATCCCACTCTCCGGCCCGGTCGAAGCCCTGCAGCAGCAGGTCGGCGAGATAGGCGAAGTCCATAACGTCGCCGCACGCAGCGAGACCGACCGCAATCTCTTTTATTATTCCGACAGCAGCCGCCACGTGATTTACCGGGTCATTGCCAGCAAAGACCATGAATTGCTCGATTTCAGTATTTTTGCGGGCAGTCCGGCGCAGGCTGGCCTGGTCGATGGCACGGGGGCTGCGTCCCGCTTTTATGCGCCTTCGGGCCTGAGCCTGGATGCGGCAGGCAACCTCTTTGTGTCAGACACAGGCAACCATGCCATTCGCAAAATCACGCCAGATGGTGAGGTCAGCACCTTTTACCGCGAAACCCAGCCCTATGTGCCGCGTTTTAGCGATGATTGAAGCCCTGGCCACGCTTTAAGCCTCAGCCTGATACAGCCCCTGCTCCTGAATATACGCCGCCACCTCGGGCTGCAGCTGTGCTGAACCATCCGCCACCCCGCTGGCAATGGCCGCGCGCACCGCTGAAGAGGCCATGGGCCAGTCAAAAGGCAGCAGCTGGCATTGTGCCGCCCAGCGCTGCCGCAGCGCCTCTGCCGCTGCATCGACAGGCAGAGGCGTATGCGGTCGCTGGCAGACCCAGAGGCGGGTCTGCCCGTCAAACAGGCGCGTCAGCCCTTCATCGGCCCCGCCCGGCAGATCGGTATAATAGCGTGGCACAAAGACCCGCGCGTAGAGATCCTCACCGCAGATAAAATCCACCTGCCGGGCGCACCCGCGCTGCACCAGCCCTTCGCGCATCTGGTACAAGGCCCCCCAGCGGCTGACGGCCAGCGGCCAAGGCTGCCAGGCCAGCATCTGCAGGCGGTGGGCCAGGTTGTCATGACTGGCCTCGGCCTTGTCGAGATTGCCCGGCGAAATTTCGAGCAGGGGCAGGGCCTCGTGCAGCTGCGCGTGCACTGTGTCTACCATGGCCAGATGGGCGCGGGTGACCGGGTTAAAGGCCCCTTTATGCACCAATAGATGCCGATCACGCAGAGTATCGAGGTAGCGCTGCGGCAGCAAGCCGCCCTGAGCGTCCGGCTGAAACAGCAGCAGGGGCGTCCAGCCAGCGGCAAACAGGGCCAGACTCTGCTTCAGCTGCTCAAATACAGGCAAATGCAGGGCCTGCCAGACGTCGATTTCGAGCTGGGCCTGCAGGGCCTGCGGCAGGGCCGCCACCAGCAGATCATCGCTGGTGGCCAGCTGCCAGAGCAGATTCAGGGCCAGCCGGGCCAGGGCCGCTTGCTGGTCAGCGCGGGTTTCGGCCAGGCAGCGCAGGTGCAGGCACCAGCTGCGCCCGTCGCTGAGCTGCAGAGCCAGCCAGGCGTGCTGATCGCCTGAGCTTTGCGCCCCTGAGCGCAGCACGCCGCTGAGCGCCAGCGAAAAAAAGTGGGGGTCCGTCTGCAGATTGTGAGCCGCCCAGTGCTGCACGGCAGCCGCTGAAACGGCCCGGTCGGACAGGTCGCCATAGCGCTGCAGCTGGGCCTCACGGGCATAAGAGCAGAGGGCCTGCCAGAGCGTGTCTGAGGCCCCGGCCTCGCGCTGCAGCCAGGCCGAGAGCAAGCCCCCGGAAGCCACATCTTCAATGCTGCCGCGCCAGGCAGACCTGTGAATCTGCTGAACCTGGGTACAAATCTCTGTGTTTAAATCCCTTGTCGTCATGGCGGCCTTCTTTGTGAAAAAGTACTAGACTGAATGATATACCTTTTGGAGGCCAAAACACATGAGCGCCCCCCTGCTGGAATGCATTCCCAATCTGAGTGAAGGCCGCGACCATGCGGCCCTCGATCGGCTCTGGCACAATCTGCAGCAGATTACAGCACTGCAGTGCCTGCACCGCAGCGCAGACCCGGACCACCACCGCAGCGTGCTGACCCTCGCCGGGCCGCCGGCCGCCCTGCGCGAGGCCGCCCACGCCATGCTGGCCTGGGCCAGCGAGCAGATTGATCTGCGCCAGCACCAGGGCGTGCACCCGCGCATCGGGGCCCTTGACGTGCTGCCGCTGGTGCCACTGCAAGGCATCAGCCAGGCCGAAGCCGTGACCTTCTCACAGGAACTGGGGGCTGAGCTGGCCAACCGCTGGCAGCTGCCGATTTATTTTTATGAGGCCTCGGCCCGCCAGCCAGAGCGCCAGGCCCTGCCTCTGATACGCAAAGGCGGTTTTGAACAGCTGAACGCCCGCATCCTCGCGGGCTTTGTGCCGGACGCCGGCCCCCATCAGGCTCACCCCCAGCTGGGAGCCACCGTATTAGGCGTCCGACCCTTTCTGATTGCCTGGAACGTCTTTTTAAAAAGCCAGGATCTGGCGCTGGCACAACAGATTGCCCGCAGCCTCCGCGAGCGCGACGGGGGCTTTCAGGCCGTGCGGGCCCTGGGGCTCTGGCTGCCCGGCAAAGGGCAGGTGCAGGTCTCGATGAACCTGCTGGATTTCAGGCAGACCGGACTCTGGCCGGTGTATCAGAAAATTCAGGCCCTCGCAAGCGCCGCCGGGGTGCAAGTGGGCCAGAGTGAACTGATTGGCTTGCCCCCGCGCGAAGCCCTGCTGGAGGCCGCCTGTGCCGCCCTGCAGACCGGCCCTGACTTTCAGCTGGATCATGTGATCGAAGCGCGGCTTAAACAGCCCGGCTTAAGAGATTGAAGGGGAATTTTGAAGATTTGCAGCGATCTGCATTTTGAAGGCTATACCCGCTCAGAAAAAGGTATGGTATGATGGGTCAGTAAGCGCAGTCAAAACGCATTTTTAATCAAAGTTTAAACTCTAATACATATTAAGTACCATCACTGAAAGGAACTAAAAAGACATGGATTCAAGCGTATTTGCAATGTCCGCGATTGCTGCAGGACTTGCTGTAGGTTTGGCAGGTATTGGTTCAGGAATCGGTATGGGCCTGGCAAGCGGCAAAGCCTTTGAAGGAATCGCCCGCCAGCCTGACGCTGAGCCTTCCATTGCACGCAACATGCTTCTGGCCCTGGCCTTTATGGAAGCCGTCGCGATTTACGGTCTGGTTGTTGCTCTGATTCTGACCGTAGCTAACCCTTTTAAGTAAATCTGGCTTTATCGCCACCTGAGCGCCCTGGTCTATACCGGGGCGTTCTTTGTTATGGGGGTTCATGCTACAATACCTGAGCCTTAAAATCTGTGTCTTTCTGGAGACGTGTGTACCATGAGCAGCCGGCTGCCCTATGCCTCTGAAGCCTTTGAAACCGCTGCCCAAAGCGCGGAAACCCTGGCGCGCTGGGAGCAAGAACAACTTAAACATTTTCAGCAACGCCTCAAAGGCGCACCCCGGCCAGAGGATCTGCTGGGCGCTGCCGAAGCGGCCATCCGCTGTGCCGACGCCGCAAGTGCCCAAAAACACCTGGAGCAGCTGCTGAGCCGGGCCCCCCAGGAAGCAGACGCTCACTATCTGCAGGTCATGCTCAGACTGGGCCAGTCACAGGAAGCCGAAGCCCTCGACTACCTCAGGCAATGCACCCCCAAACTCAAAAACAAAAGCCCGGACCACGCCCGCCTGCACGCCCTGCTGGCCGAGCGCCTGCAGGCCAGCAGCAACGATACAGCCGGCCCGGCCAGCGCCTTAAAAGAAGCTTTTGAGCTGGCCGGTGGCATCAACTTTGCCCATTGCACCACCCGTCCGGCCACTGAGGTGAGCCCAGCCCAGCTGGCCTTTGATCAGGAGCTGTTTGAGGCCCTCTGGCCCTGGGACCAGACCCCGCTGCAGCTGCGCTTCAGCAGTGTGCATACCGACAGCCAGGGGCAGGTCTACATTACGGAGCAGCGCCGGCGCTGGATCTTTGTCTTTGACGCCGCGGGCCGCTTTGTTCAGGGCCTGACCGAACGGGATCTGGCCGGCAGTCAGCTGGTGTTCCCCGAGCAGGGCTTTGATCTGACCTGTGCCGCCACCGACAACCTCGGCCAGCACTATATCGCCGGGCAATCCGATTGCATTCAGGTGTTCAGCAGCGACTGGCAGCCCCTGCGCCAGCTCACGCCGCCGGCCAGCCAGCGCAGCCTGCGCCCGCTCTCGGTGGCCACCGACAGCCAGGGCAACGCCTTTGTGCTCTACCTGCATCTTGGCGGCATTCACTGGTTTAACGCCGAAGGCTATCATATGGGTTCCTTTGGTCAGAACAGCATCATGCCCACGGTGGGCAAAAATTACTTTTGCGGCCTCAGCTGCACGCCCGAAGGCGATGTGGCCCTGTACGACCGCTCTACCGTGCAAATCTTTGCGCCCGGCCAGGATGCCCCCCTGGCCCGCTTTGAACTGCCACAGCTCAGCGCCGAAGCCTTTGACGACGAAAACTACCCCTTCTGCTGGAACGGCGTGGCCGCCGGCGCCGGCAAAGTGCTGGTCTGTGATACCCACGGCCACCAGATTCTGCAGCTGACGCGTGAGGGCCAGAGCGAGGCCCTGCCGAATCTGGCGCTGAAGCAGCCCTTTGACCTGGCTCTGGCCCCCGATGACACCCTGTATATTGCCGACACGGGCCAGGCCCGCATTCTGAAAATTCAAAACGGAACCCAGCAGGTGCTTCTGGGTCACCCCGCATTTCAAGGAGTTGTGTAACCATGTCCATTCGCAAAATCCTGAACCCGATCCTGCTGAGCAGCCTGAGTGCCGCCATCATGCTGAGTGCCGTGATCCAGCCCCCCAGAGCCGAAGCCATGCAGCGCGGCGGCGTGGTCAGCGTGGTCTCGCTGGCAGAGCCTGAACTGCTCAACCCGGTGTTTGACAACAGCCCGGCTGCCGAGGACCTGTACAATCTGATTTTCAGTGCTTTAATCAAAGAAAACAGCCGCTCTGAGCTGGAGCCTGACCTGGTGCAGACCGTGCCCACAGCCCAGAATGGTATGGTCAAAATGCAGCCGGACGGCAGCATGAGCGTCACCTACCGCCTGCGCCCCAATCTCAAGTGGCACGACGGCAAGGCCCTCACCAGTGCAGATATTCACTTTACCTGGCAGTCACACACCGACCCCAGCATCAAATACCCACCCACGCCCGGCTATGAGCAGATCAAAAGCGTTGAGGTACTTGACGAGCTGACGGCCACCGTGCGCTTTCACCGGGCCTACGGCGAATATTACCGGCTCTTTCGCCAGATTCTGCCGCGCCACGCCTTTCGCAGCCAGTTCTGGCAGTTTTCGCCGGAGCACCCCTATAACAAGCACCCCATCGGCTCTGGCCCCTTTGTGCTGAGGCAGTGGGTCCGGGGCGATAATGCATGGCTGGAGGCCAACCCGAATTATTACCGTTCCCGCCCGATACTGGACCAGATTCGCTACCGTTTCAAAAATAATGACTACCGCAGCATCAAGCAGGTACTGAACTGGGTTGAAGAAGGCGAAATTGTGCAGGGCATGTCGCTGGCCTCTTATGAGTATCTCAAAAACCGGCCCGATCTGAACCTGCACGTGGTGGCCGATGGTCAGATTGAGCACCTGATCTTTAACTTAAGCAATCCGGTGCTGGCCGACCGACGCGTGCGCCGGGCCCTGGCCTATGCCACTGACCGCAAAGCCATCTCTGACCTGCTGCTGGGGGTCACGGAAGCGGCCTACAGCGATCAGCTCAAAGACAGCTGGAAGTATCACACCGCCAGTGAGCGCATGTACCCTGCTGATTTGAACCAGGCCCGCACCCAGCTGCAGCTGGCGGGCTGGCGACCTGCTGAGAGCCAGCCCAGCAACGGCCAGCCGGCCAGCGAAGGGCCTGAGCCCGTGCGCCAGCGTGACGGCAAAAGCCTGCAGCTGGTGCTGACCCTGGAGCAGGGCAACCGCTCTCACGCCCTGGTGGCCAAATACCTACAGGAGAACTGGGCCCGCATTGGTGTGGATTTAAAGGTCAAATTTGTGGCCTCCCGCGTGCTGCACGACGATATTCTGCCCCAGAGTGATTTTGAGCTGGTCTTTGGCACCTGGACTCAGCATCCGAGCGAAACCGCCTACAAGCGCTGGCATTCCAGCCAGGTGCCACCCCAGGGCAAAAACCACAGCCACTTTAAGGATTACCAGGTGGATGAACTGGTACGCGAAATTCAGGGCAGCGTCAACCTGCGCCACCAGAAGCAGCTGTACCAGAAACTGGGCGCTTTACTGGCTGAAGAACTGCCCGTGCTGCCCCTGTATTATGGGGCCCAGCTGGAAGCCAATCACAAGCGCCTGCACAACTACGCCCCCAATGCCTATATGGGCACCACCTGGAACAGCTTTGCCTGGTGGCTTGAGCCGCGCCGATGACTGACAGCGCGCCAACATTGATGCGCGGCCAGGAAGTGGCCGCCGCCCTGGAAGCTGAGCTGCGCAAAGGGTTTGATACACTTGGCTTTGCACCGGGTCTGGCCGTGGTGCGCGTGGGCGATGACCCGGCCTCGGAGATCTATGTTAATCATAAAATCCGGGCCTGCGAGCGCCTGGGCTTTTATTCAGAAGCCCATCACCTGCCCGCCAGCAGCACCCAGAGCGAAGTGCAGCAAAAGCTGGAGGCCCTGAACGCCGATTCCCGCATCCACGGCATCCTGCTGCAGCTGCCCTTACCGCAGCATCTCGACGAAAAGCCCCTACTGAGCGTGATTGACCCTGCCAAAGACGTCGATGGCTTTCACCCCATCAACGGCGGTCGCCTGCTGGCCGGCCAGCCCCACCTGCTGCCCTGCACCCCGGCAGGCATTATGGAAATACTGCGCTATTATGACGTGCAGCTCGAAGGCCTGCGGGCGGTTGTGATTGGCCGCAGCAATATTGTGGGCAAACCTATGGCCCTGCTGCTGCTGCAGGCCAACGCCTCAGTGTCGGTGCTACACTCGCGCACGCCCGATTTAAGCGCTTACACCCGCGAAGCGGACCTGATTGTGGTGGCCGTGGGAAAACAAAAGGTCCTGACCGCCGAGATGGTCAAGCCCGGTGTGGTCGTGGTGGATGTCGGCATGAACCGCCTCGAAGGCCGCAAGGTCACCGGTGATGTGGATTTTGACAGTGTGGCCCCCAGATGCCGTCTGATCACCCCCGTGCCGGGCGGTGTGGGCCCCATGACCATTGCCATGCTGCTCAAAAACACCCTGCTGGCCGCTCAATCATACACCTGAGTCATATCGCAGACCTGGCTGGCCAGGTGTCGAATCCCCTGGCGCATGGTCATCTGAATCGTAACACACCAATTATCATTACCTTCAATCAGACAGGGCCCCTGCGCAGACAGCGCAATATCCCAACCCACTGCACGAACAAGAGGTAAACGGCGGGCCGCAGTTTTTACAAGTCTCAGAACCTGCTCAAAATCTGGCAGCTGTAGACCCACCAAAGCAGCTCCTGTATCCGGATGGGATGCAAGCGGTGTAAAAAAGGATCCCGTGTAATGGCTGGCATCATAATCTGCCCATCTGATGACAGCAGGCAAGCCAGACCATCCTGAGCAAAACTGTCCGTCACAGCACCGCCCTGCCCTATCCGCAGCACCATACCCCAGATTTCAACATCTCCACGATACAGGCAGGTGTTGATTCTGAGGGTGTTAACCCGCATTTCTCACAAAGGTGCGTTCACATAAGGTGCAGGGTATATTTCGGGAGTTTTTACTGAACTCGGTAGCCTCTGAACAGGCCGTTTCACGCTTGATTCATTGTCTTTGTTCGTTCGCTGGGTGAAAGACGACAGGCCAAAGATAACCTGGTTTCAGGCGATTGAGATCTTGGTGAAGGGGCTCAGGCTCACGGTATTCGCAATCGCTTCAGAACCTGTCCCCACAGAGAACGAAAGGGGCACGCGCTCGCCAATTGACAGATCAGGTGCCCACCGACATGCAGGACGCGCGCCGCTACCTTCAACAGCTTGAGCCGAATTGTTCCGGCCTGTGCTTTGGCGAGCTTTGTGCCCGTCAATCCGAGCCGGCGAATCGCTTGCATCAGAACATACGCCAGCCCTGAAAACCAGAGCCGAAGCTGGTTGGCCCGAAACAGATGCGCTGACGTTCGTCCCGCAGCGAGGTCGTGTTTCTGCTCTTTGATCCGGTTTTCCATGTCCCCGCGGGCACAGTAGAC
>JACYMC010000273.1 GCA_015272195.1 Candidatus Sericytochromatia bacterium | reverse complement strand
GTTTGAACTGCAGAATGTCTCTTAACTGTGTGTCCACTAAATCAGGTGAAGATCACCCCCTTGAAATGGAGCTGTAGCGAGAAATCCTGCCTTTGGGAGCTTTAAAGTAAACAGCTCTGGCCGGAGGATGGCAGAGATCTGTATTCTGAGCTTGCCCTTGCGCTGATAGCAAAAACTGCTAAGCTGAAAGTATGAAAATTCTCGCCATCTCACTGGTGCTTTGTCTGCTCAGCAGCTGTTATGCCGTGCGGCTGGAGCTCGACGATCCCATGGGCCTGCCCTGGGACGACACCGTGCTCAGTCTGGCTGTGAGCAGCCCACAGCAGCCGGAGTTGGCGCAGCAGCTGGCCAGCAGCCTGTTGCAGCAGCTGCCGCGTGAGCGCCATGTGCGCACGGTGTCCGCAGCGGCGCTCTGCCAGCAAGCTGAGCAGAACGACTGCTCAGGAGCCGACTGGCAGCTGGCGGTCAGCCTCGACTACCAGAGCCAGACCTATGCCGGGCCACCGGCATTTTTCAGTCCGCAGCCCGGTCCCGAGCGCCTGCGTGTTCAGATGACGCTCAAAGCCTCCTTAAGCGATGCGCAGGGACAGGCCCAGCACTTCAGCTGGACCCAGGCCGGGGATGCCCTGCCCGAAAGCCGCCAGAAACTGGAGCAGCAGATTCTGCGCATTCTGCAGCAGCGACTGATACAAGCCCTTCAGCCCCATTACCGCGAAGCCCTGTCCTGACAGGTGATAATCCACAGCGATTGTCTCTGAAATCTTCCATCGGCATCTGCCAGAGGGCGTGATATACTGTAAGACAATGTGAACCAAGCAAAACAGCTAGCACGCTGTCCAACGCACCCAGGACATGGAGGAAAGCAAATGCCCGCGATCATGATTGTGGACGATTCCAGTGTGACCCGCAAGGTCATTAAAAAGCACATCAAAAGTGGTCCTTACGCCAATGTTGATCTGCTCGAAGCCGGTGACGGCGAGCAGGCTCTGGCAACCTATAAATCCGGCGCAAAAATTGATGTCGTTCTCAGCGACTGGAACATGCCCAAAATGAACGGGCTGGAGTTTGTCCGGGGCCTGCGTGAGTTTGAATCCACCAGCGGCGTGGAAGAGCCGGTCAAGATCATTATGATCACCACCGAAGGCACCATTGACAAAGTGACCCAGGCCATGGAGTCGGGCGTCAATGAGTACATTGTCAAACCCTTTACGGCTGACACCCTCACCAAAACCCTCAAAAAGGTTTTGCCCCTGCGGGTCTGAGATGGACCTGCGCACACAACTGGAGCAAGCCGTTCGTCACGCGGTTTCAAGCTTGCTTGAAACCATGATTCCGATTGACTTTCAGCAGACCGATCTGGCCCAGGCTGCCACAGTGACCGGTCAGCATCTGCTGGGCATGATTCAGGTCAATGGCCGTTTTAACGGCTCCATTGCCGTGTCGGTGCCCACCGATCTGGCCATGGCCATGACCGCCGCCATGCTGGAAGAAGAGATCGACGAACTCAACGACGATGTCTATGAAACCGTAGCCGAGATGATCAATATGATTGCCGGGGGCATCAAAAGTCATCTCTCGCAGCATGAAGAAATCTTTCTGCTGGGGCTGCCGCAGGTGCTCGAACTCAGCGGCTCCGGTGGCGTGGTGCAGGATGCCAACCGTATTGCCGTGCCGATTGATACCGAAAAAGGCCGGCTGATGGTGCTGTCGACACTCTATGAGTCTCCGGGGCGCGATGAGTCTGCATCCTGAGGCAGAAAACGCCGCCAATGCTGTTTTACAGGTGGTGTCTTTTCGTCTGCACAACGAAGTCTATGCCCTGGATATTCTGGCAGTGCAGGAGATTATCAAGATCCTGCCCATCACCACTGTACCTCTGGCCATGCCCTGGATTGCCGGGGTGATCAACCTGCGCGGCCAGATTTTGCCCCTGATGACCCTCGGTATTCGGCTGGAGCTGCCTCCAGCCCCTTACTCCCGCAACACCCGCTTTATGATTGTCAAGGGACGCGAGCAGAGTGTGGGGCTGATTGTGGATGAGGTCCTGGAGGTGCTGCGCCTGCCCCAGAGCGCGCTGGAGCCGCCGCCGGCCCATCTGCAGCACCGCGACTATATCCGGGCGGTCAGCAAACAGGACCGGGGGCTGGTGATTATTCTGGATCTGCACAAAGTACTCTATTTACCTTCCCGCAACGATGCATTACAGGAGGCCTCATGAAAATCCGCACCAAGTTGCTGATCAGTTACGGCATTACGTTTTTGTCTTTGCTGGCCGTGCTGTTGCTCAGCCTGCGCAGCATGCGTGCCGTTGACGCAACCCTTAAACTTTTTTATAACGAAATTACAGATAAAAGCCCCCGCATTACCCAGCTCTACGAGCAAAGTATGTTCATTCAGAATCAGGAGTTTTTCTGGCTGCTGGTGATCTGTATTGCCGGCCAGGTGCTGGCCCTGATTTACACCATTTGGCAGGTGCGGCAGATTACCCGCTCTCTCAAAGAAGTCAATCAGGTGGCCACCTCCATTGCCGGCGGCTACCTCAACCGTACGGCGGTGGTCGATACCCACGATGAGTTTGCCGAACTGGCCTATTCGTTTAACGAAATGACCCACAATCTCAACGAAAAATTCGGCCGCATTCTCGAAACCTCCAACAAAACCGCTGAGTCCTCCAACGAGATTCAGGGTCTGGCCCGTGAAACCGCGGCCGGTGCCGCCAAGCAGGCCGGCGCCATTACCGAAGTATCGGGTTTTATGGAACAGGTCAGCCACTCGGTGCGGCATATTGACAGCCAGGCCGGCGCCCTGGCCTCACGCGCCAGTGAAACCATGGTCCAGATCGAGCAGGTGGCCGAAAATCTCTCCAGCTCGACCCAGAATATTCAGCGCCTGTCAGAGGCCAGTGCCCAGGTTTCAGACGTGGTCACCCAGAACTCCCAGGCTTTTGACGCCATCAAAACCAGTGCTGAGCACATTGCCCGCGTCACCAACGGCACCTCGGCCGCCATCAATGAGCTGTCGGCCAGCCTGCAGGAGGTCTACAGCAACCTGCAGAAGGGCGCCCGCCTGTCGCTGGATATGCAGTCCGCGGCTTTTGAGGGCAGCCGCTCCGTGCAGGAAACCATCGACGGCATCAATGAACTCAAAGAAGTGGTACAGGAAGCCTCCAAAGTCATTGAGCACCTGGGTGCCAGCACCCAGAAAATCGGTGAGATTATCAACGTGATTGACGATATCTCCGATCAGACCAACCTGCTGGCCCTGAATGCCGCGATCGAGGCGGCCCGTGCCGGTGAGCACGGCAAAGGCTTTGCCGTGGTGGCCGACGAGGTGCGTAAACTGGCCGAACGCTCCAGCCGGGCCACCAAAGAGATTTCGGTGCTGATCCGCAATATTCAGGAAGAAGCCGATGGCGCGGTCAAAACCGTGCAGGGCGGTCTGCAGCAGGCAGAGCAGGGCACACGCCTGGCTGCCGAAACCGGCGGTAAAATCAACCAGGTCATCAAGGGTGTTGAGGCCACCGTTAATCTGATTGATCAGATCAAAGAAGGGGCACAGGAGCAGGCCTCTGCCGCCAAGCACATTGCCCATGGTGCTGAAGACATGAGCATGCAGGTGGCCAAAGTCACCGAGGCGGTCAAAGCCCAGGCCCACAACACCGAAGATGTGGTGCAGACCATTGAGCAGATCCGCCAGATGATCCGGCAGATCGTAGACGCCACCCAGAACCAGGAGGCGAGCAATCAGCAGATTGTGGACGCCGCCACCAAAATCAACGAAGCCTCACAGGCCATCCGCCAGGGCACAGCTCAGCAGGTGACCTCGATTGAGCGGATTACCGTGGCGATTATGGAAGTGGAAACCATTGCCCAGGACAACGAGCGCATTGCCCACCAGACGTCTGAGTCGGCCCAGGCCGTGGCAGAGTACGGCGAGGAGCTCAAGGAAATGGTGCAGGAGTTCCATCTGGCCCCTGCCTCCACCGCCATCGAAAACCGCAAGAAGTACATGAACCAGCTCAAGGGCAACGTCAAAACCGCCAAGCTCGGCGCCGGCATGCTCAAAAGCGGTCGCTAACCCAGATACAGTTCCGGGCGCGGCATCAGCCACCAGCTGAAACCCGCCACAGCCAGAAGCCAGACCCCGCTGAAAAGCCAGAGCCACAGGTTCTGCTGCCAGCGGGGTCTGGTTTTGATTTGCCCCTGCAACCAGCCGCTCAGCAGCGGCAAAGCCAGGGCCAGCAGCGCTGCAGGTGGCAATTCAGCAAAGAGCATCAGCTGCAGCCAGAGACCGGGCACAAGATACCGCAAAAGATAGGGTAAGCCCTGAGCCGCTGCAGCCTGCCGGCTCAGCAGAACGGGTGGGAGCAAGGCGGCGGCGACCAGCCAGTTGAGTTGGGCCAGCAGGGCAGAGCTGCCCAGCAGACAGAACCAGCCGCTGGCCAGGGCCAGTAGCCACCAGTTCCAGAGCAACCCGAGCTGGGGTGTTTCGGCATCAGCAAACTGAAGCTGCTTGTAACCCCAGATCAGCAATAGCCAGATGCCAGCGGCAGCGCCCATGATCAGCCAGCCGATAGCGCCTGTCCAGCTGTGCTCACGCAGCGGTGTGGCGATCAGCCAGATCAGCCCCAGCACCAGTCCTGACAGGAAGACGTGAAGCCAGAAAGTCCATCTCGGGCGCAGCTGCAGCACCAGCGCCAGGGCCGTGACAGGCCAGAGCAGCCACAGCAGCCAGTGACCGCTGTCCAGCGGCGGCCAGGGGGGCCAGAACTGCTGATGAATCTGACCCCAGCCCAGCTGATAGGCCAGACTGAAGCCCAGCAGCGGCAGCGCAGCCTGCAGCAAGCCCGGCAGCTTTTGCCAGCGCGCCAAAAGAGTGGCCCCCAGACTGACACCAAACGCCAGCCAGAGGGGGCCCATAAAGGCATAAATCAGTGCCACAGGTGCAGCTTACTTTTTAACACCTTCAAAGGTCAGCATCAGGGTCACTTCTTTGCCCAGACCGTCGGGCATGTAGTTAATGCCATAGTCCATGCGGTTGATGGTAAAGGTGGTTTCGCCACCCATACGGAAGTTGCCCCAGGGATCTTTGCCTTCGCCGTTCTTTTTGAAGGTAAAGCTAATCGGTTTGGTCACACCATGCAGGGTCAGGTTGCCGGTGACTTTATAGGTGTCTTTGCCGGCCGCTTCGACTTTGGTGCTTTTAAAGGTCAGGGTCGGAAACTGCTTGGCGTTAAAAAAGTCGGGGCTGCGCAGATGCTCGTCGCGCTTTTCGTTTTTGGTATCAACACTGGCGGTTTTAATGGTGACTTCAACTTTGCTGTTGGCGGGATTTTTTTCGTCCACGACCACGGTACCGGCAATATCATTAAAGCGGCCATACTGGTTGGCCAGGCCCAGGTGCATAATTTTAAACATAGCGTGAGAGTGCACGGCATCCAGCTCATAGGTGTCGGCAGCCAGGGCCTGGCCGCCAAAGAGCATGCTGCTGGCCAGGGCCAGACTGGCAAAAGCGTGACGCATTTTCATGGTGTAAGTCCTCCGAAAAACAGAATAATGCATTCTACACTTTAATATTGAAGCAATCAAATATCTTTTATATATTAAATATAAAAATTTCAGGGCTTCAGCACAGGCCAGACAACGGCCAGCAACAGCAGGCTGCGCAGGCTCCAGCCCAGGGTGCGCCACCAGTTGCTGCTGACCAGCAGCGCATGCGCCGGGGCATCAAAACCCTCACTCAGCCGCGCATGCTGCGGCACCGATACAAAAAAGGTCACCGCCCAGACCCCAAGCACCAGCGCCAGAGCCAACAAGCTCAGGGAGCGGGAAAACCAGACCGGCCGCCAAAAAACCAACAGCACTGCCGTGGCCAGTTCCAGCAGCATGGCCGGCATCACCACCCAGGAAATCAGGCGCGTATGAGCCTGTTCGTACTGCATAAAATAGGCTGGTCCCACCCGCGCAAACAGTGGGTAGTGAACCACCTGCACAATCCAGATCACCCCGCTCATAAACAGACTGCAGGCCAGGCTCAGCAGAAAAATCAGCTGGGGCATATCAGCCTTTGAGGTCCTGAAGAATCTGCTCCGCCAGCAGACGCCCCGCCCGCATGGCCCCGTTGATCGAGGCATTTTCGCTGTGATCACCGCCCAGATAGAGCCCCGGTGCCAGACGGCGTGTGCCCGACATGCTGCCGCCCAGCGGACTTTGCAGGGGCAAACTCTGCGGAATCTGCAGGTCTTTTAAGAGTTCCCAGCCCGCAGCAAGATCACCAAACCAGCCCTTTAGCTGGCGGTGTACTGCAGGTAAAATCTCCGGCAAAGGTATAGCAGCAGAAGCTCCTAACAGGCTCAGGGCGATCAGGTGCTGGCCAGCCGGGGCATAATCTGCTGACACCAGGCTCATCACGCTCAGATTATTAACCGGGCGCGTGCCCTGACCGTTGAGCATCAGAATCGGGCGCTCCAGCGGGCTGCTTTCAGCGGCAAAGTAGAGCGTCCGGCTCGCGTTCCAGCGGCGCGGCGGCAGTTTGAGCAGACGGGCTGCCGTGCTGTAGTCGGTGGCCACCACCACCGCGCGGGCCGGCAGGTTTTCGCCGTTTTGCAGCACCACCCGGCCGGCGTCAGCGTAGGCCACGGGCATCTTCAGCCGCAGGTGCTCTGCCGGGATCCAGCGCGCCAGCTGCTCAGGAATGGCCTGCATGCCCGCAGCGGGCACGGTGGCCTGACCCAGGCTGAACATTTTCATCACAAAATAAAAGAAGTCAGCACGGGTCTGCAGCTCAGGCTCTAAAAAGACCCCGGCCAGAAAAGGCTGAAAAAAGCGCTGAATAAAACCTTCGCTGAAGCCCAGCTGCCGCAGTTCCAGCGCGGTGGATCGGTCGGCGTAACGAGTCAGCGCTTCCAGGGGCAGGCGCTTGAGGCCTTCGCGCAGCTTGAGCACGCGCAGCTTGTCTTCGAGGCTGCCGATGCGGGCCAGAGTAGTGGCCAGGGCGTCAGCGGGTTCACGCAAGGGATCCCCCAGCAGTACCGGACCCTGGCGGGTCTGAATCAAAGCCCCCGGATAAAAGGCTTTTAAATCCAGGGCGTCATAGTCCAGCCAACGGCGGGCCTCCGGGTAAGCGCTTAAAAAGATCTGAAAGCCCTTATCGAGCACAAAGCCGTTGACATGCTCACTGCCAACCCGGCCACCGAGCTGCGCGCCGGCTTCTAGCAATAAAAAGTCGAGCCCCGCTTCTTTGCAGGTCCGCGCACAGGTCAGACCCGTCAGGCCGCCGCCAATAATAATAACATCGCGCATACAGCCCTCAGTTCCGGCTGCCAGGAATCAGCTGCAACTCCACGCGCTGGCCCTGGCGCACAATCACCAGTTTGACCGCTTTGCCAATCTGCAGGCTGTCGATGGCATAGGTGTAGTCATAAATGTTTTCAATCACCTTATCGCCCAGCTGCACAATCACATCACCACTCTGCAAGCCCGCTTTTTCAGCCGGGCTGCCGGCGGTGGTACCTGAAATTTTAACGCCTTTGAGATCGTCGCTGGCGTAGTCGGGAATGGTGCCCAGATACACCCGCAGCCCCCGGCTCTGGGACTGCTGTGGCGGGGCCTGTTTCTGGTAGGCCGGGGCTTCGCTCTGACTGGCCAGGGCCGTGGCCAGACGCTGCATCAGAGTCACAATCCGGGCCGTGGCGGGATAGTTGAGCTTGTCGGCGGTATCACCGGGGGTGTGGTAGTCACTGTGCGCACCGGTAAAAAAGCTTAGCGCCGGCAGGCCTTTAACATAAAAGGGGGTGGCGTCTGTAGGCAGATAGGCACTTTCCTGCAGCACCAGCGGCAAGCCTACTGGCACATTCTGACGCTCCAGCAGGCCTTTCCAGGCCGGGCTGGAGCCCACGCCCTGTACCACCAGGGCTTTTTCGTAGCGGCCAATCATATCCATATTGAGATAGGCACTGAACTGTTGTTTAAACCGCGCTTCGCTGAATTGCTCCACAAAATGGCTGGCCCCCAGCAAACCAATTTCTTCGCCCGACCAGAGGGCAAAGAGCAGGTTCTGCTTCAGCTCAGGCGCGGCCTGCTGGCTGAGCTGCTCGGCGATCTCCAGCACACCGGCAGAGCCAGAGGCGTTGTCATCGGCACCATAATGAATCAGGTCCTTGCCGTCCTGACGGGCCAGCGAGCTGCTGCTCGGCCCCGTACCGAGGTGATCCAGATGGGCGCCAATCACGAGCGTGCGTTCCGCACCTGCGACCGGCAGCATCGCCAGCACGTTGCGGCCCCGCTGGCGGATTCTTTTCAGGCTCACTTCAGCCGACAGCTGCACCGGCAGCTGTATGCCACTTACCGCTTTGCCCTGGTCGAGGTTTTGCTGCAGGCGGCTCAGATCCTGACCCGCCTGGGTAAACCAGGGGCTGACGGCGTCATTGCTGAGACTCAAAGCCGGAATCGAGACCGTACCCGGTGCGCGCTGGCCGTCAAAAGGGATCAGGCTTTTTTGGTCCGGGCTGTTGGGGCCGCTGACCACCAGCAAGCCTCTGGCGCCCTGCTCGCGGGCAATGATGGCTTTATAGCGCAGATCGGCATAGCGCTTGAGTTCTTTTTGTTCGGCCGCGGGCAGGTTTTCGGGCCAGTAGCGCAGCACCAGCACCCACTTATCCTTCACATCCAGATGCACATAAGAATCATAGCCTTTAAAATCACCGTTGGCCGGTGCTTTGAGGCCATAGCCAGCAAAGACCACGTCGGCAGCCTCAAAGCGGCCGCTGTCTGAAAACACCAGCGGCTGCCAGTCACTTTGCAGCCTGAGGTTCTGGCCCGCTGCGCGCAGGCTGTTGAGGCCGTTCAGCTCAACCCCTGCCGTAAATTCAAAGTGCTGAAAGTAGCTTCCGCTGTCGCCGGCGGGCGTTAAGCCCAGGCGCTGAAAGACTTCGGCTGCATAAACGGTCGCACGGGCTTCGCCGGCACTGCCGGTGCCGCGACCGCCCATTTCTGCTGATGCCAGGTGGTGCACACGGGTCGAGAGATCGCTGGCGCTGATGGCGGCCGTGGTCGCAAAAGGGTCTGCCGGTGCCGCAGGGGCTGTGGACTGGCTGCTGTTGCGCGGCTGCGGGGTCCCCAAATCCAGCAGCTGGCGGGCCAGGGCATCGTTCCAGCGGGCGCTGAACAGCTGGGAAGCGCCGTCGGCGGTGCGCCCGCTGGTCCAGACCAGCTGCTGACCATCGGGTGAAAACACGGGCAGACCGTCAAAACCGTCTGCTTCTGTGACCCGCACAGGTTCTTTTTGACCGGCGGCATCCACCATATACAGTTCAAAGTTGGCATAGCCGTGTTTATTGGTCGCAAAGATCAGATAATCCCCCGAAGGATGAAAATACGGCGCCCAGGACATCACCCCCAGGCGGGTGATCTGCCTGAGATCGGATCCATCCAGATTCATGGTGTAAATTTCGGCCTTGTCGCCCTTGGCGTTAAAACGCCGGAAGGTGATCTTTTTACCGTCGGCACTGAAAAAGGGGCCGCCGTCATAGCCAGGGTGGTCGGTCAGCTGGCGCACATTGCTGCCGTCACTGTTCATAATGTACAGGTCAATAAAATAGGCCGGGTCGCGCTCCAGACGCTGGGCATCTGCGGAGCTCAGCTTGCGGCTGTAAGCCGCCCGGTTGGAGGCAAACACAATCTGCTTGCCGTCCGGTGAGTAGGACGCTTCAGCATCATAGCCCAGGGTGCGGGTTAAATTGATCGCTTCATCACTGCCCAGCTGGCTCCGGTAAATCTCATACTGGGGATCATAATCCCAGCTGTAGCGCCGCTGCTGGCCTGAGGCCCGGAAGTCCAGCTCCGCCTGCTGCAGGGCCTTGCTCTGCGGGTCATGATGGGTAGAGGCATAGAGCGCCTGCTGGCCATTGGGATGCAACCAGGCACAGGTGCTTTTGCCCACGCCGGTAGAAACCCGCCGGGTATCACCACTCAGCAGATCCAGCAGATAAATCTGAAAAAAGGGATTGTCCGCTTCACGCTCACTCTGAAAAATCAGCTTGTTGCCATCGGCGCTGAAATAACCTTCGCCCGAGCGCTTACCGTCAAAGATCAGCTGACGGGTTTCGCTCAGCAGGTGGCCCTCAGGTGCTGCAGCAGCGGTGCTGGCCAGGCCGGGTGAGGTCAGGCTGACCGACAGACACAGGGCCAGACCATACCTGAACAAAGAAGACAGTGAAGACATAAAGGGCTCCGTACAAAAAGAATTTGCAGGCATTGTAAACCTTTATGCAGCTGAGCTCCAAGCCAAAACAGCCCGAACCATCAGATCAGGCTGCTTGTTTTGAAATCAGAGGGAACCCAAAGCGCTTAGCACTGTAGTTTCGGAGAAATGGCCTGACTGATTGACCAAAAAAAGGAAAGTGGCTTATTCTCAATGGTCCGGACATTTTTGAGGTTGGTTTGAGGGAGTTGGGACATCTCAGTTAGACTGGAGTTACTACACAACAGTCAACAAGGAGATGTCCCGATGGAAAGTGTACACGAAAAGGTCGCTCAGCTGCCAGGGCTGTCAAAAACACGGAGGAAGTACATGGCGGAACTGTTCTCGACCTTCCTAGGCTTACACGGCAAGGCGAATTACCTGAATCTCAGCCGTTACATGGACTACGACGAACGCACGCTGCGGCGGCATGCCCAGCAAGCCTTCCCCTTTGAAACCCTCAACACCCAACTGGCTGCTGAGACGCTCTCGGGTCGCTGTGTCCTGACCGGAGACGCCACGTTCGTCCACAAAAGCGGGAAGAAAACCTACGGTCTGGCTCGCTTTTGGAATGGCTGCGCCAGCCGGGTCGAACGGGGACTGGAAGTGTCCGTGTTGGCTTTGATCGACGAACACCGCCAGGCCATCGCTCTGACGGCTGACCAGACGCCGGTCTTGCCTGATGAGACCAGCCGAATGGCCTTTTACCTCCAGCAAGTTAAAGACTCTTAACCCGCATTTCTCACAAAGGTGCGTTCACATAAGGTGTAGGGTATATTTCGGGAGTTTTTACTGAACTCGGTAGCCTCTGAACAGGCCGTTTCACGCTTGATTCATTGTCTTTGTTCGTTCGCTGGGTGACAGACGACAGGCCAAAGATAACCTGGTTTCAGGCGATTGAGATCTTGGTGAAGGGGCTCAGGCTCACGGTATTCGCAATCGCTTCAGAACCTGTCCCCACAGAGAACGAAAGGGGCACGCGCTCGCCAATTGACAGATCAGGTGCCCACCGACATGCAGGACGCGCGCCGCTACCTTCAACAGCTTGAGCCGAATTGTTCCGGCCTGGGCTTTGGCAAGCTCTGTGCCCGTCAATCCGAGCCGGCGAATCGCTTGCACCAGAACATACGCCAGCCCTGAAAACCAGAGCCGAAGCTGGTTGGCCCGAAACAGATGCGCTGACGTTCGTCCCGCAGCGAGGTCGTGTTTCTGCTCTTTGATCCGGTTTTCCATGTCCCCGCGGGCACAGTAGACCTGCTCGTAAAGATCTCTGGGTGTTGTCTGCTCCAGTGTCAAAGAGGTTACTACAA
>JACYMC010000057.1 GCA_015272195.1 Candidatus Sericytochromatia bacterium | reverse complement strand
TCAAGCGTGAAACGGCCTGTTCAGAGGCTACCGAGTTCAGTAAAAACTCCCGAAATATACCCTACACCTTATGTGAACGCACCTTTGTGAGAAATGCGGGTTAGGAGGAAGGCGTGTGATGTTCAAAAAAGTAATGGTGTTGCTGTGTCTTTTGCCGCTGGGAGCCTGCCGGTCCCAGACTTTGCCGGGCGATGCGGTTTGCCCGGATATTTATATGCCAGTCTGCGGGGCAGATGGCAGAAACTACCCCAATGCCTGTGAGGCCCAAAAAGCGGGCCAATCTTACCAGAGCGGCGAGTGCAACGACCTCTCGATTCAGCCGATTCTCGGAAGCTGAGTCAGCGCTCTGAAAAAGGGTCCAGCAAATCGGGCTCGTCGTCATCGGCCTGCTGGAAGCGCTTCAGCGCTTTGAGCAGCTTGACCAGTTCAGCGTGATCCATACGGGTGTTGATTTCGAGCTGAATGTCAAGTTTGTCGGGATGGCCAAATAAGTCACGGGGATCGCGCAAAAGCTCTGCGCCGGGCCCGCCAAAGTCAGGAGCCATCGTTTCAGCAGCATCCTCAGCGGCTGCATCCGCCTCAAAGACCAGGCCACTGTCTGGTAGATCTGGTTCTGCGGTATGGGGCAGGTCGGGCGCGTCTGACGCGCTGCTGGTAGCAGCCTCAGAGGTACGTTCAGCGGTCTCTGCAGTGTCTTTATCCGCAGCCGCTGTATCACTTTCAGCGCCCAGTAAGGTTTCCATGGCCAGGCGTTGCTCCATGGCGTGCATAAAATAACCTGTCAGCATGGCTGAAGCCAGCAGATTCTGCAGGTTTTCTTTGGAGGTACTGATACTGGTGTGAAAGTCCTGTGGCGGTAAATGGCCCAGCAGGGCCTGGACATTGGCCGCCACCAGCTGTTTGATTTCCGGGCTGATTTCAGCCGCCAGCCGGGCCATGTCTTCGGCTGACTGGGACTGAATATAGCGATTCAGACGCTGCCGCCGCTGGGCAGTAGCGGCATCGTCATCATCAGACTGAAAGGGAATCCGGAAAAAACGCATGCCGGCAGATCAGGCGATGCGAACGCCCAGGCTCAGGCCAGCCGCTTCGCCGTAAGGCCGGGGCGGCAGGGGATGGTGGGGCGGAACGGGATGAATCGGGCGGGGACGGGGAATAATACGCTGGTCCAGAATTTCAGCACGCTCAGGAAAGCCGCGCTCAAAGTTGCGCAGTTCACCTTTGCGGTTCCAAAAGGGGCCACTGTTTTTTAATTGACCGTCACCGTTGGTATCAAACAGCTTCACGGCATCAGCCAGCTCGGTGCGTGAGACCAGACCATCATTGTTAGCATCAGCGGCCCGAAAGAGTTTTTCGTGAGAGTAACGGGTCAGGGTGATGGTATCGTAGTCAAAACCGGACTGAAATTCACGCTCCAGACGGGTGCCTTCAAAACCGCCGCCAGGCTTGAGATTGATATGATTGTCGCCGTTGACATCATAGCGATTAAAAACCTGATTCACAATCGAAGAAATGGCTGTCATCTGTTGCACCTCGTAAAACCAGTGGATAAAAACCCAGGATAAATTTTGTTTAACTACTTCTTAATCTTAATTTAATCAAGAACAAAAAGCAAGGGCTGCAGATGGTTTTTTTGCAAAAAATCTGATTAAGGGGCCAGACGCTGGATTTTCCAGCCCTGTGGCTGGAGCGGATCGGGCAGGTAGGCCAACCGATCGTGCAGACGACTCGGTCGGCCCTGCCAGAACTCAAAATAATGCGGCTTCACACAATAACCGCCCCAGTGTTCAGGCCGAGGCACATTCTGATCGGCAAAGCGGGCGATCAGAGCCTGCTCACGCGCTTCAAGACTGGCCCGATCGGGCAGCACTTCGCTCTGGGGCGAGGCGTGGGCCCCAATCTGGCTGCCCCGGGGGCGGCTGGCAAAATAAGCGTCGGAAACCGCTGCCGGCAGCTGACTGGCAAAGCCCTCAATACGGACCTGGCGCTCCAGTTCGGGCCAGTAAAACAAGAGACAGACCCCTGGCTGGTGGGCGATATCACGGCCTTTGCGACTCTGATAATTGGTATAAAAGACAAAGCCTGCGCTGTCGACACTGCGCAGCAGGACCGTGCGGGCTGAAGGCAGGCCTTCGGGGCTGACGGTGGCCAGGGTCATGGCGTGGGGCTCAGGCAGCTCGGCAGCCAGAGCCTGCTGCAGCCAGTCCTGAAACTGTTCCAGCGGGGAGGCTTTGACATCGGCCTCATTCAGCACGGCCTGGCGGTATTCCTGGCGCAGGCTTTCGATCGCTATAGGCATCGGTACACTCCTTATTTCCAGCTGGCCGCGTGATGGGCCGCGTAGTCGGGATAATCCGTAAAAAAATCACGGTTCTTCGCAATAAACGTCTGCTCGCCGGGCGGAACATCTTCCAGCCGAAAAATCGCCGAAACCGGGCAGACCATTTCGCAGGAGCCGCAGTCAATACACTCATCAGGATGGATCACATACTGTTCGGCCTCTGGATGGGTATAAATACAGTCCACCGGGCAAACGGTGGTACAGACGCCGTCCTTGACGTCCACGCAGGCGCTGGTAATCACATAGTGTGAGAGGCTGCTGTCTGAACTCATAAATTGCTGATTCCAAATGCTTGTTTGATGATATCTTCGCTGATGCCATAGCCACTGTGCAAGAGCATGGGCAGCAAACGCAGACGGGGATTGACCAGCGTACGGGCCGGAAAAGCCAGATGGCTGGGTTTGTCTTCGGGCTTGAGCAACAGCTGATCGACAATACGTTGTTTTGCCAGGCTGACCAGCAGCAGGCAGGGGGTAAACAGGGCGGGCCGGTCCCGTGACACCATCACTACCAGCGACTGGCCATCAGGGCTCAGCTCAAAAAGGTCATGGGCATCTGCACCGGCACTGAAGGCTTCACCTTCGAGCGAAATCACCGCCCGGCGCTGATACTTCTGGGTATCCAGCACCCAGATATCCGGCCGGCGGGTATCGGGGCTAATCACCAGCAGGTAGAGCAAATCCCCTTTGTTGGAAATCATCAGGTTGCTCACCAGATGGCTGGCCGGCAGCGGGATTTTTTTCTGGGCCATGCCCCGATCAATCATCACCAGCAGACCGGGCTGATTGGCACTCACAAACAGGCGGCGGCCATCCGGGTGAAAGGCCACGGCGAGCCCTTTTTTGTTGGGCGGCTGCACAATGGGCCAGGCGCGCTGCAGGCGCAGGCTGTCACGCTGAAACAGATAGAGTTTGCCCGACCCGCGATCGCTGACGGCGATCACCGGGTGGCGGGGTGAGGCAAAGAGATCGTAAGGCAGCGATCGCACGGGCTCAAGAGGAATCTGATCGTGCCGGAAAGCCCGGCAGAAATAGCGGGTCTGAAAGCTGTCACCGCTGAGATTGGCGTACGCATAGGCGTTGTTGAGCAGCAGGCCTTTCTGCAGATCGTTGAGCTGTTTAAACGCCTGCAAGAGCTGCAGTTTTTCGCCCTGCACCTCCAGGATCTGCATCGCCACCTGGCCCGTGGGAGACCAGTTCAGATCCTGGGCAGGCAGATAACCATTTTCGCGCGGCAGATGCACATCCTTCAGCACCTCACCACTGAGGCTGTTGCAGATCTCAAGGCTTTGCTGAATCTGCTGCAGGCGCAGCAGTTCCGGCGGCTGGCGCTCGTGCTCGTGCCGGGCACGCTCCCAGGCCATATTCAGGCATTCAGACAGCGCTTTGGGCGGCAGATGCTGGCCCAGTACAGCGGTCAGAATCTCAGCTTGTTTTTGTAAATCGCCGCGCTGCTCGAATATTTGCAATTGTTTCCACTGTTGAGCGGGAGGCATTTGAGACATAAGCTTCTCTTTCTGTTGACTGGCTTTGTGCATATTATAACTTGCTTTTGTGACGGCTTTTGCTTAAGCTGAACACATGTCTACTATCAATATCTGGACACTGACCGCACTGAGCATCGCCCTGATGCAGGTCCTGGCGGTGCTGCTGGCCTGCTGGCAGGGGCGTTCTATCTTCAGACACCTGCAGCACTATGCCCGCCGCCTCAAGTCGCTTCGCTATCTCGAGCAGATGGAAGAAGCCATCTTGCCGCCCTTGACCCTGCTGGTGCCTTTGCATCACGAAAAAGAGCACAGCGTGCAGATTTTGAAGCGCCTGTTTCAGCTGGAATACCCTAAGGTTGATTATCTGGTGATCTGCAATGCGGGTGAACAGCTGACCTTTGAAGCCCTGCGCGAACGCTACGGGCTCAAGCCCGTGCCGCGCTTCCCGGTGGGTGAATTGCTGACCCGCGATATTAAAGGGGTGTACCAGAGTGAAGATATGCCCCAGCTCTGGGTGATCGACAAACAGCCGGGCAGCCTGGCGGACGCTCTCAATGCCGGGCTCAACTTTTGTCAGACACCGCTGGTCGCCACCGTCAACACCGATATTTACCCCCAGAAAGATGCCCTGTTAAACCTGAGCCGGCCTTTTCTGGAGTCCAGCCTGACCTGGACCGTGACGGGCCGGGTGCGTTTTCAGCCAGGCACTCAGCTGCCCGGCCCACCGACACTGCCGCCAGGCCGCTGGGGCCGTCTGGCTGTGCTGATTCAGCGGCGCCGGGACTTTTTACTGGCCAGCGCGCAGGGGCGCAGCCCGGTCGACTCAGATATGCTGCTCTGGCGTCGGGCCTCGCTGGTGGAAGCGGGAGGCTTCTCAGGCAGCAGCAACGCCCTCTGCCTGAGCGAAACCCTGGTCAACCTGCGCCGCCTGGCCCAGATGCAGCAGGTGCCCGCCCAGCTGCACTTTTTGCCTGATACTCTGGCCTGGAAAGCCGCACCCGACAGCCGTGAAGCGTTTAAAGACTGGCTCTATCTCAGCCAGCAGGCGCATAAAGTCAGCTGGCGCGCCCAGCGCCAGGGTCGCGTCTGGTGGTACAGCGTGGGGGAACCCCTGCTATTTTTGCTGAATCTGCTGGCTTTGCCGCTGCTGGCCTGGCCGGATCCCCGCTGGCTGCTGCCGGGCCTGCTGGCGCTGTATAGCCCGGTGGCCGTCTGGCAGCTGAATATTTTGCTGGGTGAACTGACGGCCCAGCGCTACAGCGAGGCGGAGCAGCGCCAGCTCCAGCGTCTGAGCTGGCTGCTGCCGGTTTTCTGGTTGCCTGTGCTGGCAATCTGGCAATTGCAAACCTGGCTGAGACCCCCACCGGCTCCCGTGCGTGTGGAGAGCAGGGTACAGACATCACCCTTAAAGCAGACCGCCCGGCTGCAGCTGGACCCGCCTTAAGATGGCCTGCGTTTCTGAATGGCTTACCCGCAAGAAATTCTGCGGTACCTGCCTGACAAAGCGATTTTTGATGGCTTTCGCCGCCTGCTGATTGATGCACAAAAGAGGTGTTAAATGCGTATTTTTCTGATGCTGACCTGCTGGCTGACGCTTTGCAGCACGCCAGCAGCCTTTGCCCAGCTGTCTCAGACGGTCAAGGCCCCGCTGGGGGACTGGCTCTGTAACGGTCAGAATCCCGGCGATCAGCGCCAGTACCGGGGGCAGGTTTCAGTGATCCAAAGTGGCGAGACCTACACCGTGCTGTGGCGCTTTGGCAGCAGCACCTATATTGGTACCGGCGTATTGGTCGGCGACAGCTTTGCCGTGACCTTTACCCAAAACCAGATGACGCCCCAGCCCAACCCTGTGGTGGGGCTGGTTTTGTTCAAACAGCGCGGCTCAGGCTGGGAAGGCCAGTGGACCCAGATGGGCAGCAAAAGCCTGGGCAAAGAAAACTGGGTGCGCCTCGGCAATGCGCCGGGTACTGCACCAGGCAATGCACCAGGCAGCCGCTAAAGGCGATGCCCGCCATCCACCCAGAGGGTCTGGCCGGTTAAAAAGGGATTGTCGAGCAGGCTCTCCAGGGCCTGGGTGATATCAGGAATCTGCCCCAGACGCTGCAGTGGGGTGCGGGTCTGCCACTGCGCTGCTTCATCGGGGTTGCCGTCCACTGGCGGCAGAATATAGCCGGGCGCAATGGCGTTGACGCGGATCTGCGGGCCCAGGCTTTTGGCACTCAGGGCTGTCAGCTCGGCCAGGGCTTTTTTGGAGAGAATATAAGGCGCGTAAGCCGTGGGGTATTTGTTGACCTGGCTGTCGCTGAGGTTGATAATCTGTCCGGTACCACAGTGCCGGGCAAAATCACGCGTCAAAATAAACGGCACTTTGAGATGCAGATCCAGAAAGTGCTCGAGAGTCTGGAGATCACTCTCGGTCAGGCGGCGGGGGTAAAAGGCTGAGGCGTTGTTGATCAGCAAATTCAGATGGGGCAGCGCTGTATGGGCTTGCTGCATCAGGCTTTCGACCCAGTTCAGATCCCGCAGATCACCCTGCAGCAGGTGCACCTCAGCGCCAAAACCTTCGGCCTCGTGTTTTAATTGCCGGGCGTCGGCTTCTGAGCTGTGATAGTGCAGCACCAGATCATAACCACGGGCAGCCAGACAGAGCGCCATGGCGCGACCGAGGCGGCGGGCTGCCCCCGTAATCAGCGCTGCATGGCTGGGTGTTTTCATGCTTCAGCGGCCTTATACACCGGGCGGCGGCCAATCTGCTGCAGAATATTGCCAATATCCAGAATCAGCACCACCGAGCCGTCCCCCATAATGGTGGCGCCGGCAATCAGGTGAATATCGGCAAAAAACTCACCCAGAGATTTGATCACCACTTCTTCCTGGCCCAGCAGATGGTCGACCACCAGCCCCACGCGCTGCTCGCCGGCCCCGACAATAATCACATAGTACTTGTCGGTCGGGCTGTCTGAAACCGCCTTGCCCAGGACTTCGGCCAGATGAGTCAGCGAAACCACCCGATCACGCAGGTGAATGACCTCCTTCTGGTCGATGGCATAAATTTCTTCGGGGGCAATCACCAGGGTTTCGACCACATTGTTCAGCGGGATGGCGTAGGTGGTTTCACCAACATTGACCAGCAAAGCCGGCACAATGGCCATGGTCAGGGGCAACTGAATTTTGAAGGTCGAGCCTTCGCCCACCCGGCTGTCGATTTCAATTAGGCCGTCCAGCTTCAGAATGTTTTCTTTGACCACGTTCATACCCACACCCCGGCCCGAAATATTGGAAATGCTTTCGGCAGTGCTGAAGCCGGGGGCAAAGATAAAGTCCAGCATTTCATTCTCGCTCATATGCTGAGCGTCTTCGGGGTTGGCGAGGCCTTTTTCAACCGCTTTTTTAAAGATTTTGTGGGGGTCCATGCCCCGGCCATCATCTTTGATTTCGATAATAATGTAGTTGCCCTCAGAATAGGCTTTAAGGGTCACCTGGCCTTCGGGATTTTTGCCCTTCTGTTCACGTTCATGGGGGTACTCCAGGCCGTGATCAATGGCGTTGCGGATCACGTGTACCAGCGGATCCCCAATATGCTCGATCACCGATTTATCCAGTTCGGTTTCTTCGCCGCTCATGGTCAGAGCCACACGCTTTTTGGTGTCGCGGGCCAGGTCCCTGACCATGCGGGGCACGCGACTGAACACCTTGCGAATCGGCAGCATGCGGGTTTTCATCACGGCCTCCTGAAACTGGCCGGTAATGTATGAAATCAAAGAGTTGGTCAGCATCAGGGATTCGAGTAACTCACTGTCGGTGTGTTCTTCTTCAAAACGCTGATAAAACTGCTGCAGGCGGTTTTTGGCAATCACCAGCTCGCCGGCCAGGTTCATCAGGGCATCCAGCCGCTCAACGTCAACGCGAATGGTCTGATCTTCGGGTTCTTTTTTGCGCGGTGCCGCTTTAGCAGGGGCTTTGGCCGGCGGCGGCTTTAAAGCACTGGATTCCAGGTGTCCGGCGGGCGGGCCAGCTGCCACTGGTGCCGGTGCAGCAGGCTGTACCTCAGGTTCCGGGGCGGACGGTGTTGGTGGCTGGTAAGCCGGAGCCACACTGTGCTCTCCCCCCAGACACTGTTCCAGTCGCTGCATCAGCGTATCAATCTCAACGCTGTCTTCCTGGCGCAGGTTCTGAAAAAAGGCCTTGATTTTATCCACGCCGTCGAGCACAAGGTCCATCACGCTTTCGCTGACGGCCATATCGCCGCTACGCAGCTTATCGAGGACGTTTTCAAGCTGGTGGGTAAAGCGCGTCAGCTTGTTAAAGCCCAGAAAGGAGGCATTGCCCTTGATGGTGTGCACGGGCCTGAAAATATTGTTCAGCAACTCCAGATCTTCGGGATGCTGCTCCAGCAGCAGCAGATCGCGATCCAGCTGCTCCAGTAACTCAGCGGACTCAATCACAAAATCATCGATGATTTCATCCATTTCATCCATGCCGTCGTCGCCCGTCATGGCGGGCTGGCTCTCACTGATCACCGTGGTCTGGGTTTCGGCAACCGGTGCCTCAGAAGCCTCAAGGACCAGAGCCAGGCGCGCCAGGGTGGCATCAAGTGAAATGCTGCTGTCGTCGCTGAGATTGGCAATCAGGGATTTGATCAGATCCACGCCTTCCAGAATCAGATCCATCATCTCTGCTGAGACAGCCATCTGGCCACTGCGCAGTTTGTCGAGCACGTTTTCAAGCTGATGGGTAAAACGCATCAGCTTATCAAAGCCCAGAAAAGAAGCGTTGCCTTTAATGGTGTGAATGGCTCTGAAAATACTGTTGAGCAGCTCCAGATCTTCAGGGCTTTGCTCCAGCTGGATCAGGTCTTGATCCATTTGCTCCAGAAACTCGTTGGCTTCGACAATAAAATCAGCGATGATCTCTTCGTCTTCGATAATAAAGCCCGGCGGAACGTCGCTGTCGGCAAAAGGCTCCGGCTCAGTCATCAGCGCACGTTATCACTGGGAATGGTGATGTTGCGAACCTGGGCTTCTTCCCAGACTTTTTTCTGCCATTTTTCGATTTTATCGATGGCGGCCTCAGCGTCCATACGGGTGCGCAGCATCAGATGAGAATCGCGGTTAACCAGGGCTTTACCGTAGCTATCGAGAGCCTTGATGGCTTCAGTGACCAGTTGGATCCCTTCCTCATGCAGACGGTCTACAAAGGCCGTTTGATTTTGAATCGCTTTGAGACCATTGAGATATTTTTCGTACTGATAAATGACCTTGGTGCGGATCAGATTGGCACGGGTCAGGTCGTTTTTACTGCGGCTGGAATCATACTGGTCGCGGCCTGCACGCAGGTTGGTGCGAATCTGAAACAGATCGGTCTGGACATAACGCTCCAGATCGGCCGTGTCGGGGTCTTTACCGCAGGCGCTGAGGGCCATTGGTATCAGCAGCATCAAGACAAGCAAAAAGCGTTTCACCCTGGGTTTCCTCACTTTGTGTGCGTGAATGCCTTCATCATAACATGAGTCCGTCACAGGCTTAAGGCCCGTCTGATTTTTGCGCCAGCAAAGGCTTTAAGGCTTTCAGCAAAGCAGAGCGCGGCTGAATATCCCATTCTTTGAGGGTGCGGGCCGGCGCCTGCTGCAGGGCCGCCTTAAAGGCTGGCGAGACCATTAACTGGCGAATGATTTCAGCCAGCAGATCCTGACTGGCTTCGGGCAGGGCCTGCTGGCGCACTTGCACCAGAGGTGTCAGCGCGGGCTCAAGCCGGGCGGCTGTTTTAAGGGCATAATGGGCAAAGTGCGGCATTTGCCACTGGCTGTAAACCACGGCCAGCTGAAACCAGTGTGCGCCGTCATCAAAAAAACGGGCGGGCACGCGATAAAGCGCCTGCAACGCCGGGCCATACTGTTGCTGTTGCAGAGCAGACAGCACGTACAGACGCAGGGCGTGCGGCTCATCCGGGAAAACCTGATTCAGATGAAAGCCCAGATAAGTCGCGTGATGCCAGTCCGCCTGATCGTAGAGGCTTTGCAGCAATGAGAGCAGCAGCGGCAGGGTTTCAGAGCGAATTTGCTGCACACAAAGCTCAATAAACAGGGTGCGCATGGGAATATACGCTTCCCGGCTGCAGGCCAGCATCAATTCTTCAAGCAGACGGGAACTCAGGCCATAAGGCAGCGCCCGCTGAATCAGCTGATAGGCCAGATCACTGTCGCCGTTAAGATTGGCCAGCGTGGCCAGATCTTCGTAAGCGGGCAAATAAGCCGGGTTGAGGCGCAGAGCCTCCAGCCATGCCACCGCCGCCGCTTCATGGGCCTGCAGCTCAAAGTGCCAGCGGCCCAGCAAGTGAAACAGGGCAGCCGCAGGCATCTCATCCAGCAGCCAGGTCAGCTGCTGCAGAGCCACAGCATGCCGCTGCTGAGACCAGTAAAGCTGTGCCAGCTGGATACGGGCCCGCAGGGCCGGTGATTGCTCCCAGCTCTGGTCTGTTTTGCTTTGCACCCCCTGCTGCAGAAAAGCAGTCAGATCAGAATAAAAACCGCCCAGCCGGGGCAGGGGTGTCTGGGCCACAAAAGCCTCCAGGCAGGTTGCGGCCTGCTCCAGATCGCCTTCAGAAAGGGCGTGCTGGGCTTGATGATAAAGGGCATCAGACACAAGAGTCGCTCCGGTTTCAAGTTGCCTGTATTATAGCGGATCTGGGCTGTTAACGCGCAGCTTAAGGCGCTCCAGTGGGCTTGCGCTTTGTCTGCCAATCCCGTAAAGTGGCAAAGACTACGAAGTCATATTTGGAAAACAAGGAGTTTTGCTGATGTTTTTAAAATCCCGTTCGCTTGTGTTTGCCGGTTTACTGGCCCTGAGCCTGAGTGCCTGTGACGCCAATCTTTCGGTCAATGTGCCCAATCCGCAGGCCAGCCCCACAGCCCAGCCCAGCGCGGCACCGCAGAGCCCAGGCACCCCCACGGCATTACCGACAGCCCCCGTCACAACCCCTTCAAGCGCGCCGGCGGCCTCAGCAGCCCCCAGCAACGGGCAGCTGACCATTGTAGGCGCTGATCTCTTTGATAAATACCCTCTGACCTTCCGTCAGGGCCTGCGCTGGGAATACAGCATGAAAATGCCCTCCGTAGCGGTCAATATTCCCGAGCTGCCCGGCGGTCTACCTGCTGGCTTTGAGATTCCCGGCATTGGCGGTGACAGTGATTTTGGCACCCTGATCATGGAAGTCGTGCGCGTAGATGGCAATCAAGTGACCGTGCGCACCCAGGTCAACACCACGGTACAGGGTGCCGCACCGCCGATGGATCCGACAGAAGTGACCTTTGAGCAGCGCAACACGGCCAGCCTGTACACCGAATCCTTTGCCAACGGTGAGGGCACCATGACGTGGCGTGCTGACGGCACTGAGAATATCAGCGTTCCGGCCGGCTCTTACAACGCCGATCGTATTAAGGGCCGACTGGATGCCAATGTGGCTTCCGGAGGGGTAAGCGCCACCGCCACCCAGGATATCACCCTCTGGATGGCCCCCAACGTGGGCATGGTCAAACAGCAGACCACCAGCACCACCAGCGGCAGCACAAGCTCTGGCAGTGCAGAAGTGGTTCTGGAGCTCAAAAGTTTCAACGGATAAGGATCTGACGTAAATCAATGCCGCCCGGATGTGTTCATCCGGGCGGCATTTTTCAGGCTGAAAACTGAGGTTTAGCCCGCATTTCTCACAAACAGATCAGTAGATAAAAACTGGCTCCTTTCTGTAGATTAAAGTTATCATA